>JABLXB010000007.1 GCA_013178305.1 Bacillota bacterium
ATCACTTCCTTAACCTCCTGCATCCGCGTTCTGCCAAGTATGAGGATACAGGATTAGTGGTCGGGGTGGATCACTTTAAGACGAGCGTTTGCGGCATTACTGGATCACTTTTATTGTAACGAACGCACCATAACAGGCAGTGCCCGCTGCAGCCTCAAATCATCCTTGCCCGTCACTGCGAATCTGCCTAGACTTTACCAAGCCTTTCTGTCTCATGAGGGTCTCGATGAATAAGTCACGGGTAATGTCGCCTTCAACGACCCTCACATAAAGTTCGCCCAAATCCTGCACAGTCATCAGCTTATATGACTTACCAGGGGCCAACTGCGTATTAATATTAGCCGAGTTCTCTATGGCTAAACGGTGAAATCCCGGCCTTCCAAAAACAACGTAGGATGCCGCATTATAGGCGGCTCCAGATCGGATTATCTCCGCACATTTGCTGTCTGAGATGTTGGTCTTCGACGCTGTAACCGATGCGACCAGGGTCCCTGCATCAATTGTCATGACAATGTCGGGCTCTCCTTGCCGCTGAGTCTCGATGCGTCTTGCCGGGAGGTTCAGGGGAGGAGCATTCAGGAGGTTGACCACGGCGGCCTCTAGCGCTTTGGATTCCTCCTCATAGATGGCTCGCAACAATGTTGCGTCGTTCCCGCGTCTATTGAGTCGGTTAATCTGCGTATACTTGCTGCGTTCAAGCGAATCCTGAATATCGTTGGTGTACGCTTCCTGAATGCGCTGGGCCAAAGAGGGATTAATGATGTTCTTGAAATCTGCTGGGGGCGTGTCGAGTATTCGATCCGGTGAGGCAAATCCGTTGTCAACGAGTCTCCGTACTACTGTTCGAGTCACTCCGCGCACGCCCAGCTTACGGAGAGCGATCCCTTCTTCGGGCACGCCGTAGCGCAGTCTCTCACTCAATACGTAGAGTTGCTCCACGAAAGATGCACCGCAGTCCAACTGAAGTGCGATTCGGGCTATAACCTCGACTAACCACGAAGATCGCTCACTGATAGTCCGAATAGTCGCCGATAGAAAACGATTCCGTACGCCGTACGTATCCTCAATCTTGCTTGTCTCTATTCCGTGAATCCAATCGCGAAGAATGAGAAAGGCCTTCACCCGCCCTTGTGTTCGTTCGACGCTCTTGGTAGTATTGTTTGACCATGTCAGTAGCCCATTGCGATTAGGAGGGTCAATCTCTTCCAGGCGTTGTATTATCATGGGGTCCGATTCCCGGGTAAGGTATATGTCGATGTCCCTGGCCACCTCTCTGGGATGCATGCACGGGAAAATGACTTCCCAAGGATCCCATCTGGCCGGGTCTATCTTCTCGACAGTCTCTCTGAGAACAACAAAAGTCTCCACTTGGACTCCGCTAACCCCACACAACCTGCCCATCTTTGTCGCAGCGAGATCCGTTCCGTCACAACGTTCGATAAGCCCATTTTGAATGAGGAACTCGCAAGACCTCTTTATGGAGTCTTCGAGAGCCTGCCTAGTCGCCGGCCCCTTGTTCCAAGAAACAAAACCTGTGTAGGAAGCAAGAAGCAGGTTACTTATATCGACCTCATTCTTACACAACCCGCTTGCCAAGAGTCCCAGTATTATCTTCCTGTGGTCCTTGCCTTCGAGGGGTGGTCTCAGAGATTCGAACTGCCCCTTCACATATGTCTGCCAGTATTGAGACGCTTCGGCTGCGGAGTTGGCCACCAATATTGAGAGTCCTTCCTCTCCAAACCTTGTCCGACCGGCACGACCGGCCATGTTCTTGTATTCTGAAGTGGTGATGGGGGTTTCGAGAAGGCGGCCTTCGCTCTGTGAGTCCGGCTTAAGGGTATCTGGGATGACTACTATCGAGCTCGGGAGGTTCACTCCTACAGATAGAGTGCTAGTAGCAACCATCACTCCGATCTGCCCTTGGGGGTCTCGAAAGGCCTTTTCAAGGGCGAGCCGTGTCTCCACGGCTAGGTCTGCAGTATGAAACGCCACACCACCGTTCAGGCATTCGTGCAGGGCGTTCTCGGAATTAGTGCTCTCGACGTCCCGCAGTTCTTGAATGATTCTTGTTGCCGGAGGTAGGCCGAGAGTCTTAGACAGATACTGGGCCGTATCACGCGCTATAGGCCTCCACTTTCTGAAAATGAGCACGTGTTTGCCTTCTGAAACTGGCTTTCTGCAGATAATACTCAGACGCTCGAGAATCGATTGCTCCATTCTGGCTCTGGACGCCGCGCCGAAAGTGTTCTTAGGAATGGCGACCCCCGAAATTCCTTGGAGCACCTCGGTCCGTTCAATCCCTGTGATGGATTCTCGGATACGAAGGGTTCCGTCCGGTGATAGGACAGCCTCATGCAGCTCCAATGGCCTTGAACGAACGTCGCAATGAGTTGCGCCGAGCCACCTGTCCAATCCGTTTAGGTCACCCAAGACCGCCGACAAGCAGACGATCTGAATCGGCTCCCTGGCCTTCTCGTTTGCGGTTTTGATTTTGGTGAGAAGTATCTCTAACTCAGGTCCTCTTTCCGGGTCGTTGAGAGTCTGGATCTCATCAACGACAACTAACCCGCAATTGTTGACAACTGCCGGGTGCTGTGTCATCAACACATTCATTTTCTCGAATACCACTACTGCAATATGAAAACGGCCATTTAGAATACTGCTGTCAAATTCTGTTCGGTCGTGGCTAGAAACAGCAATTTCGAGTCCAAACGCCTCGTACTTCGACTTGAACTCTGCGTATCTCTCCTCTGCAAGTGCCTTCATCGGGACAAGGAAGAAGGTCCTCTTCCTTTTGTAGTATGCGTTGATTGCGGCCATTTCTCCCACGAACGTTTTGCCTGACGAGCTTGGGGCGGTAACGAGAAGACTGGCCCCATTCAGCAAGCCATACTCCAGGGCTTTCACTTGCACCTCTAGTAGAGAATCCCCCACCTCTGCTCGCCAGATGTTGACGACTTCGGGCAAGAATCCAAAGCGGTCAACCAATTGTTGCATGAGCTTGCCCCTCTCTGTTGGTTTTGGGATACCATATTAGACAACATCTCCCAAAGATCCTCCGCTGGACGCCGTTGTGTCGGTTCTTCTGGGCTAAGGTGACAGCCACTCACTGCCATCCTTCCTCCGATCAGGTGAGACATTAGGAGTGCATATTGATCCCAAGTCCCGCAATCCTTGTTGGCGCTCCCACTTTCCATACGCCACAACATCGTGACAAGAGACTCTGAGGATTAATATTGTCGCTGACAATGCGTTGTTCGGGGACATTTGCTTTAAGTCTTTCTGTCGAGGCTGCCGTGTGCCACAACGCTCGTCTCCATGTAGGGAGTTCGAGGGAATCAATGGAATTCATGTCGGTTGATGGAGGAGTCGTTCGACAAGAACGGCACCGTGTGGTGGCGTGGTCCTGCAGTCCGCCGCTCGATATGGAATCAGCTGCCATTAGGTCGGCAGGACGGTCTACGGGCTCGATTCCGTGTGGGGCTGTGGGGTTTGGGTTCGGGCGGCAAACAAGGCTGTGCTGGTGGGGATACTGGACGTTCCTGAGACCACCCCCGACACCCCGCAGAAGCGGATTCAACCACAGGATGCACGATGAGTCTTCAGATCACCGCCTCCACATCTTCCCAGTCAGGGCGTCGTTCCAGTCCTTATACTCCTTAGGTGGACTCATGTCAATCACGCCGTACCCGAGATTGGTTAAGTTCAACTCAAACTTCGCTGAGTTGTTGCGCCCTGGGTCGTCGTTGTCGAGGGCAAGAGCTACTGTCCGCACATCACCGTGGTCATCCAGGTGTCACACGTCACGTAATTCCCCACCCGTGATCGGCGCCCGCGTCACATAATTCCCCACCCCCGTGTCACGTAATTCCCCACCCAAAAGGTGGCACTGTGTTCTTCTGTAGAACACCGCCTCCCGTACATCTTGTTGGTCTTGGAGGTGTCGGGGTGGCACGGAGGTCATGGAACTTGAACCAAATCATCGAGATTCTGGAGCACTGGCAAGCGGGTCGGAGCGTCAAGTCGATCGCTGAGAGCCTTGGGGTGGATCGCAAGACGGTCCGAAAGTACGTCAACGGTGTGCTCAGCGCAGGCGTCACCCGGGAAAGCCATCTCGAGCGCGAGGAATGGGTCGCGTTGCTCAAGCAGCGGTTTTCCGAATTGGACCACGCTCAGCGTTCGCCGACGTATTTGCTTTTGGAGCCGCACAAGGATGAGATACGCGACGCGCTGGGCAAGAACAGAGTGATCACAGTCTGGAAGAGGCAGGTGGTACCCACGCTGCCCGGGCTGAGCCTCAGTTCGTTTCGACGCTGGCGGGATGTCATGCCCGAGGTCATAACGGGAAACCAGGTCACGGTATGGAGGCCGGATGTGCCGCCGGGAGAAGAGTCCCAGATAGATTTCGGCTATCTGGGCCCCTGGCAGGATCCCGCGACGAACAAGCAGTTGAGGGTATGGGCCTTCATCATGGTATTGAGCTACAGCAGGCATATGTTCGTGGAGCCGGTGTTTCGGCTGGACAGTCCTACCTGGCTTCATTGCCACATAGAGGCGTTCGAGTTTTTTGGCCGGGCGCCGAGGAGGCTGGTGCTCGACAACCTGAAGGACGGCGTGGTCAAGCCTGACATATACGATCCCGAGATCAATCTTGAGTACGCGCGCCTGGCCAGGCACTACGGCACGTTGGTAGACCCTTGTCGAGCCGGTCATCCAAAAGACAAGCCGCGGGTCGAGAGACAGGTTAGTTACGTTCGGGAAAGCATGTGGACTGGGATGCGGTTCGGCAACGTCGCGCACATGCGGCAACACAGCCGGCGCTGGTGTGTTGAGGACGCCGGCGCCCGCATTCACGGGACAACACGTTGGAGACCGTTCGAGTACTATGAGCAGAACGAGAAGCAGCATATGCTCCCGTTGCCCGCCGAGCGCTTCGAGGTGTTCGAGTTGACCACAGCAAAAGTGGCCCCTGACTCTCACTGCCAGGTGATGAGGGCCCGGTACTCAGTGCCGTTCAAGCTCCTGGGCCGGACACTCTCGGTACGCGTGGGCGAGAAGACGGTTGAATTCTACCACGGTGAGGACCTGGTGAAGACGCATATTAGGCGGTTTGACCGGGGAACCAGTACGGACATGACGGACCTGCCCGAGGAGAAGACAGCATTTTTTCTGCACACGCCCCAGGTATGCCTGCATAAAGCCCGGCAAATCGGGACCCCGGTTCACGATGTGGTGCTCGCACTCCTGAACCAGGGGGCGCTCATCCACCTGAGGCAGGCCCAGGGGATACTGCAGCTCGAACAGAAGCATGGAGCCAGAAGGCTCAACACCGCCTGCAAGATGGCGCTCTCCTGTGACGATCCCCACTACCGCACTGTCAAGCGAATCCTCGATAACCGGATGGACATGTCCTTTACGGAGGAACCCACGGACCGCAGTGCGCGGATCGGGGCGTACCTCCACGGTTCGAACGCGTTCGCGTTCGACTTACCGCAGAAGGGGGTATGAATCGTGCACACACATCATCTTGCCACCAAGTTAAAGGCCCTCAAGCTCGGCGGGATGCTCGATTCGCTCGAAACAAGGCTTGAGCAGGCGCAACATGACAACCATGGTTACCTGGTTTTCCTGGAATGGCTCCTCGAAGACGAGATACAGCGCAGGAACCAGAAGGCTCTCGCCATGAGAGTGAAGAAGGCGCGGTTCGATGAGGTGAGAAGCTTGGCCGAGTTCGATTTCAGATACAATCCCAAGATCCCCGCGGAGATGATCCGTGATCTCGCCACGTGTGGCTTTGTGGAGCGCGCCGAGTCCGTGGTGATCTGCGGGCCGGTGGGCGTCGGCAAGAGCCACGTGGCCCAAGCGATTGGTCATGCCGCTTGCCAGAGGGGATACAGCGTGCGCTACGTGAAGACAAGCCGTATGCTGGGAGACCTCGCCGGCGGCCGAATCGCCGGCAACTGGGAACAGCGACTGCACGCCTATGTCTCACCTGACCTGCTCATCCTGGACGACTTCGGGCTCAGGGATTTCGACGCCAGGAACTCCGAGGACCTGTTCGAACTGGTATGCGAAAGGCATCTTAAGCGTTCGACGGTCGTAGTATCCAACCGCCCTACGCAAGAGTGGTACGCGCTGTTTGCCAACCCCGTGCTCGCCGAGGGCGCGCTCGACCGCCTCATCAACAGCTCACACTACGTCCTGATGGACGGGCGGAGCTACCGCGCCCGCGGCCGGCCCGATAGGACCCAGGGAGGTGAACCGGATGGACTAGCGTAATTACAGGAAACGGGTGAGGAATTCCCTGACACACAGGGTGGGGAATTCCTTGACGCGAGCGGTGAGGAATTACGTGACGCGCGACACCAGGAACCGCGTCAGAGTCTGCCACCTTAGACCGTTCAAGCTCAGGAGATGGCCTGCCCTAACGAGTGGTCGAAGCACGGCCAACGACATGGCATCGATCGGGCTCTCTGTCACGGTTGTCAATGTGGAAGGGCTCTTTGGTGCCCACAGCCAACCATACGAGGAGTCGCTTCCAGCAGCCATACCTTTGAAGGGCCTGTTGGGGTTGCTCCCGCACAGGACAGCCCCCCGCATTTGCCCGTTTGAGTCGAGGCACGGAAAGACCGCATTGCACTTGTTGTCTGAGTACAAGAGACCGTCTCTCATGACCTCGGCAACAAGTCGTATGGGGAGGCCCCTATGCTGAACAAGGTGCTTTAGAACCCGCCTGGAATGGGCAGAAGGGTGCAGTGGCTGGAAACAATGCTTCGGCGCGGAAGTCTCCGTGTGGGGAGCTGGTGACGAAGTGGCACCGAAAGGGGAATCGTTTCGGAGCAACTCGTCCACGGCCTGTGCGAATCCCATGCCGAAAAACTGCATCAGGAAGTCGATCGCGTTGCCACCAATGCCTACCGAATGCCAGTACCATGTGTTGCCAGTGATAATGAGGCCTCCATATCCTGCGACCCTGAACTGCTTACCCTCAGGAATGAGATTGAAGCCACGTTCGGTCAGATAATCCACCAAGTCAATCCGGCGGGCAAGCTGCACCTGCTGATGCCCATACAAGCCCGTTCCCTCCATCCCGAGGCAGGTGTCCTTTTGGCCTACTTTCCTATTGTCCTTTTGTCCTGGTATCCTAGGGTAGGACGTATATCTAAATACAGATCCGTAAGACCGCCTGTTAACAAAATCACTGAGCTCCGGTGGTCAACCGGGCCCTCCCCTCCAGGTACTCACAGAACTCAAGAACGGCCAAGGCAAACATGTCCGTGTAGGCATCCGGTATCCAGACCGCCGATTGGGCGAGTCCGGCGACCAGTGCGGCTTCGGTGATTGTAGACATCGGGAGGCCGAGATCAAGTGATAGGTTCAGCAGCTCGCCGTGCACCCTCTCGAACAGCGACGCCTTGAGGTAGGTGGGGCTTCCTTTCAGGGAGCGGAAGCCTCCGTACGACTGGTTCACGAACAGCGGTTCCCGGGCTACGTCTACGCTCAAGTAGACAGACTCCCGGGCGCGCCTGATCTGCTCGATGGCAGGAACCCGGCGCACAACCCTGAGCCCGCAGCGAGTTGCGTAACGGCATGCAGATGAGACTTTGCGAAGACTGGAGCTACTGCGAACCAGGTAGAACAGCGTACTCAAGATGTGGCCCGAGACCTGGTTTAGAGTAACCGGGATCTGGTAGGGCATGTTGAGATCCTTCGCCCTTCTGCGGTCGTCAGAGTCGCCGGCTGCAACAACGTCCTCGAGCGATTCCCCTCCGAACAGCGGCACAGAATTCCAGCGTGAGATGCGGCCGTCGGGCGTTAGCCCCGTTGTTCGGGCCTTTCCGGTTGATTAGCCGTACTCGATATTCATCCTGGAACTTGTCGGCTCCAATAGCACCACAGACTGCAGGCATTCTACTCACTAAGCCCATCCGATCGTGAACGTCTCCGGCCCTGATCGTCACCTCGTGTTCACCCCGTAAACGAGCAGGTTCAATGTACTCTCGGAAGACGAATCTGCGGATTTCGTCTGCAAGCACGGCGCAGCCCTCCTTAAGTGTTGCCGCATCAGTGCGGGGAAGCGCAATGTCCACTGGATCTTCTCTGGATGCACTAACGGTTTCCTGCCAGTTGTGCAGAGGTACAGAGGTTTGCAAGATGCCACCGTGCTGAACTGTAGATTGCAGCGCGCCAGAGGGAAGCGGGTAACAAGACGGAGGAGGTTTTCAAGATTGGCGTCAATAATCGTACACCGAAGTCTTCTTTCCAGCCCCGCGGAGCGGAGGCCCCGAAGGGGCCGACGCGAACCCCTCTGTCCTCTGCACCCTACTACTTGACTTCGGCCGTATGAAGAGGTGTGAAGCGCCTTTCTTCTACGTGACGAAACCCTTGACGCATGGGGGGTCTGTCTACGAGTTCACAAATGTAGAATGCTCACAAGGATAGGCGGCGAATTTACAGAAATGACAGAAAGGGTGGCATCGGGACGCCGAGCGGTTGGGGGGTTTCCGAGATGTCTAAGGTCAATCAGATACAGAATGGTCTGAAGGGTCTGGGGGACGCGGCGTTTCAGAAACTGGCCGACGCCTATCTCTACAAGAAGGGCTATGGGTTAGTCAACCCTTTGGGGGCCGTAGCGGGTGCCGACAAAACGCGGGATGGGACGCCTGACACCTATGTACCGCTGCCTAACGGGAAGTATGTGTTCGCTGAATACACGACTCAACAGAGCCAATTGTTCCCGAAACTCTTGAATGACCTGCGCAAGTGTTTTGACGAGGCTAGGACAGGAATTGCGGTTAAGAAGGTTCAAGAGGTGGTCTTCTGTCATACGTCAGTCTTGAAGCCAGGTGAGGAGGATGTGCTCAGGCAAGAATGCCAGAAGCATGGTGTCAATCTTTCCATCTTTGGCATTGGACCCATCTCCCACGATCTCTACGAGAAATACCCCGAAATAGCCAAGGACTTCTTAGGCATTGAGGTCGATACGGGGCAGGTAATCAGCCCCGAAGTGTTTGTCGCGGCGTACAATCGCCAATTGATGGCCGCCCCCCTGAATACTCCGTTTCATTTCAGGGAGGAGGAGTTGAAACATGCATTGCGTGCACTAGAGGAGAGAGAGATGGTCCTTGTATCTGGTCGACCGGGAGTCGGGAAATCAAGGCTGGCGCTGGAGGTCTGTCATCGCTTTGAAGCGGAGCATCCTGAATACAAGGTCCGCTGCATCTTCAATAGGTATGTCGATCTGTTTCAGGATCTCCGTGTTCATTTCTCTGAGCCGGGGCACTACCTCATCTTTGCTGACGATGCCAATCGGGTGAACCGCTTTGAGTACGTTCTTCAACTCCTACACGACCGGGGCGAAGGCAGAGTGGTTAAGATTATTGCCACCGTGCGTGACTATGCTGTTGATAGAGTCTGGGAAATGGCTCGACCGTACGGAAAGCCAATTTCGGTCGAGGTGCCGCCCCTCAAGGATGAGCAGATTAAGGAGATCATCATGAAGGAGTACGGCATAAGTAACCTACTCTATCTTGACAGGATCGCTGACATCTCGGGGGGCAACCCTCGCCTCGCCATCATGGCTGCGCAGGTAGCCAATCGAGAGAATACACTCCGAAGCATTGTCAATGTATCGGCCTTGTACGATGAGTACTATAGATCTGTCAGGCAAGACCTTACGGATCTGGACGACAAGAACCTCCTCAGAGTGGCTGGCATTGTGGTCTTCTTCGGGGCGGTAGACCGCACTGACGAAAAAAGGACGAAATCCATTGAAGCAGTATTCGGAGTGCCTACTGAAGCCTTTTGGGGGCTAGCGAGGCGACTCCACGATCTAGAGATACTTGATATGTATGAATCCGAAGTGGTTCGGGTCTCCGATCAGATCCTTGCCACCTACCTTTTTAATCTTTGTTTCTTCCGTGATAAAGTGCTCGACTTCTCGATGCTCCTGGCGCACTTCTTCCCAACTCTCAGGGATCAGCTGGTCCACGCCCTGTATCCTGTCCTAGACGCATTTTTGAGCGAACAATTGATGGAGCAGTTACGCTCACAGGTTGGCGATTTCTGGCAGGAGCTCAAGGACCGAGAAGACATGAAGGGCCTGCTCAGCCTCATGGATGTGTTCTGGTTTGTCAAGAGCACCGAGACCCTAGCATGGATCAAGGACTATGTGTCAAAGCTGGAATCCGTGCCATCATGTCCTCCTGGGCTAGAGATGAAAGCAGACCCATGTGTTCCATCCCCCTCTGTTCTGAGTATCTTGAGTCACTTCTGGAATTCCCCAGACGATGCGGAAGTGAAAATCGCAGTAGAGCTTGTCCTGGACTATTTGGCAAAGCGACCCAACGAAGTGCAGCGAGTTCTACATGTTCTGGCAATCGATTTCGGGTTCAGACACACCTCTTTCATGCGTAGATTCTATATGCAAGAGACAGTAGTGCGTGTTCTGTGGGAGCGGACAAAAGACGGCACGGATGATAGGTTTTTGAAGGTTTTCATTGCCGTAGCACAGCAATATCTCCAGACTCAGTTCGAGAGCCTTGAATCGAAGAGAGACAACGCCGTGAGGATAATCAGGTTTCCACTCAGCCTGACTCCTGATGTTCGAAGACTACGCGCTTTGCTGTGGAATCGTCTCTTTCGATTATGGAGGACACCATCGGCGCGTGGGACTGTACTTGACTTCCTTCTCAACTACGAGAAGTCACTGCATGAATCTGAGGCCCTAGGGGTCATAACGCACGACGCGCAAGAGGTCATTCGTTTCATTGAAGAAAACCTGGATCCCAACGTCTATCGTCATTGTGTAGTGGCCCAGGGGTTTCTCCACTTGTTGGACAGAATGGGGATTCCTTTCGACGCGGGTCTGCGCTATAGGTTTAGAAATGCCGTATACAATCTCGCAGAAATTCTGACACAGGATGAGTTTGTTATGATGAGATCTGGAATCGACTATGAGGAGTGCCAGCGGTTAAGAAGAAGCCAGATTGAACAGTGCTTTGCCAACTATGGTTTGACTGAGTATCGGCAATTCTTCAAACATTGCCTTGAGATCTTGAAGTGGCTGGACCAAGGTACGGAGGAATATCGGTTTCGGTATTGGGTAACTGAAGTGCTTCTCGTTCTGAGTGAGCGCAAGCCTGCGCTCTACGTTGAAGTACTTGACGATTACCTGTCTCTCGGAGAACCACTCGCGATTGACCCCACACTGCCGGTAAGCAGGCTCGTAGAGGTTTCTGGGGCATGTCAGGCCTTTGTAATCTTAAGCCGATGTTGCCATCGCTACACTTCAAGAAGGAGATGGCTGTTTGCCTTATGCATATCAGTTCCTATTGGAGACATTACCGTCAGGCATCTCAGGCTGCTGTATTCTCTTTATCGGAGATCTAGACGGGAAGAAATGCCACAACGTATGGACTTCCTGACGAAGTATCAGAATCTTGATCCGAAGGTTGTTCTTAAGGTTACTGAGATTGTATTGGCGAAAACTGCGAAGGATTCAAAGAACGCCTTTGCTCTCTGCTCGCTGTTCAATCCGCACACGGAAATCGGCAAGAGTCTAGTAGAGGTATTTGGCGGGAACCCAGCCCTACTCAAGCGGTGTTACTTGGCTGTGCAAGCAGTTGATGAACATTCTGATTACAACGGAGAGGTCTTCGCCAAGATCTTGGATATGGACCGCACGTTCATTGTTGACTACATAGACTGGATGTATGGGCGAAAAGAACATCTTGGGCGTTACGATGACCCCCGCGATTACACCTTTATTTGGGAGCGCGAGGATTTCCAAGAATTGGTGGAACGAGCAGTTGAACGTATCTACGCGAATGAGAGAAATCGGCGGTGTCTTTGGTCAGCCTACCTAGTAACGTTTTTCCGCACCAGGGAAGACAAGCCTCCGGACGCGAAGGTACAGGAGAGGCAAGATTGGTGCCTGAGTAGACTAATCGAAAGCAGATCCGGAGACGCTGATTTCATGCAATTCGTTTTCAGTTTGATTGCCGAGTTTCCGGCTGAGCGGCGACTCCAGTTTCTCGTGCTATTCCTCGAACGGAACAAGGACTTCGAAGTCTTCAGAAGACTGCCACTTGAGCCGAGTCTCTGGACTTGGCGGGGAAGCGAAATTCCGGTACTCAAAGGCCGAGTCGAGTACTACGAGGCCATTCTGCCTCACTTGAATACAATAGAGCTTCTCACTCACAGGGCGCACGTACAGCATTACGTAGAAGCGCTTCGCCGAAGAATAGAGTGCGAAGAGAAGAGAGATTTCGTCGAAGGACGACCGACATAACAGTGGCTGTAAGGCGCGTCACCCAGGACTTCACGATTAGGAAGAAGCGGGGGGTCCCCGCTCTCACAATCCCCTCATCCTACATCCTTCCTGCTTGACCATTATCAGCGGGCTCGCCTTACTATGCTCCTTCCTCACATCCCCCTCCGTCAAGTGCACGTACCTCTTCGTCATCTCCAGCGTGCTATGCCCCATAAGCCTCTGTAGCGCCAGCGCATTGCCTCCCGCCCTCAGGAACTGCGTCGCAAACGTGTGCCTCAGCGCGTATGGGTGGAACTTGACCCCTAGCTCCTTCGCATACTTCTCCAGCCTGTCGCCCCAGGTATCGTTTCTGAGCGGAGTCCCCTCGGCGCTGCAGAACACAGGAACGCTTGAATCCCAGCTTGGGTGCCTGCTTGACATGAGCGTCCTGACCGCTTGAGCCGTGATGGGGGAGAGTGGCAAGGTCCGCGATACTCCCGTCTTGGCGACTCCTGGGGGTATTCTGGCTTCAAGCGCCCTGAGGTTGAAGTCGTCCGGCTTGAGCGAGAAGGCTTCCCCAGGCCTGGCCCCGGTATCCAGCACAAAGCACAGCAAAGCGTAGTCACGAAGCCCGGCAAAGCTTGTACGATCAGGCAGAGCGATCAAGCGTCTCACCGTATCAATGTCCAAGCACGTCATGCGGCCATCGTCCTTGCGCTTCTTGAAGCCGTCCAGGGAGTTGTCGGTGAATACTCCTTCCTTGACGCACCAGTCAAAGAACTGGCGGAGGTAGTTCCGGCGGATGTTGTAGGTGGCTGGCTTGATCCTCTCGCCCATGAACGAGTAGACGGACTCGAGGAGCTCACCAGTCCAAGCGTCAGGGTGGCGCCTGAAGAACAGGCCGATGACGTCGCGGTGACCCTTGATAGTGATGTCGCGCAAGCCTTGAGCCTGCTTGAACCACAGGTACTGCTGCATCGCCTCTTGCCAGGTGGCCGCTGCAGCCTTCCTCAGCCTCAACACTCTCGCCATAATTAAACGCCTCCTTACCTGGCTAAACAGTGAAGGAGGCTCATCCCAGACCCAAACGTCCCCGCCGCTTGCCCCACGAAAACCAAAACCGGGGTTCCGGCCGTCATCCTGACCGAAAACCCCGTTAATCTTCGACATGGTGTCGGGAGCGGGACTTGAACCCGCACGGTGTTCACCATACGCCCCTCAAACGTACGCGTCTGCCAATTCCGCCATCCCGACACGCTCTGAAATTGTGCATTACTTATTATAAGGTTCCCTACCTGCGATGTCAACGACCGGGGCGGCCTGCGCCCGCCCGGCAAAACCCCTCGTCAGCCACCATTTGCGAGCGCTAGGCCTCCGCTGCCTGCTCGCTACTGGATTACGCTCCGGCCGCCCTGCGCCGCTTGCCGAGATACGCGTCCTGCACCTCGGGGTTGGCCAGCATCTCGCGGCCCGTTCCCGACATCACGACGCGGCCGGTCTGCATGACGTATGCCCGCGCGGCGAGTCGCAATGCCTGGTTGGCGTTCTGTTCAACCATGAGCACCGTGACGCCCTGGTGGTTGACGCGCCTGATCTGGCGGAATATCTCCTGCACGAGCACGGGGGCCAGCCCGAGCGACGGTTCGTCGAGGAGCAGGAGCTTCGGGCGGGACATAAGCCCGCGGCTGATGGAGAGCATCTGCTGCTCGCCGCCCGACAGCGTGCTCGCGACCTGGGTTAGCCGCTCCTTCATGCGCGGGAAGATCTGGTACACCCACTCGAGGTCCGCCTGGATCTCTTTCTGGTCCCTGCGGAGGTACGCGCCCATGAGTAAGTTCTCGCGCACCGTAAGAGTGCCGAATATGCGCCTGCCCTCGGGTACGAGCGCGATGCCGGCCTCGACTACCTGGTGGGATGCGCGCGGAACGGGTTTCCCCTGGAACGTGATTGACCCCTTCGCGGGTTTGACCAGTCCCGCGATGGTGTTCAGCAGCGTGCTCTTGCCCGCGCCGTTGGCGCCGACGATACTGACGATCTCGCCCTCATTGACCTCCAGGGAGACGTCCTTGAGCGCCTGGATGGCGCCGTAATTCACGTGTAGGCCTTCGATCTTGAGCATTGCCTTGCCCGCCATTAGCGCCCCACCTTCCCGGATGAGCCGTTCGAGCCCCCGCCCGCCGCACCCGCAGCAGCAGCGGCGTCTTCCTCGTCATAGTCCTCGACCTCTTCGCCGAGGTAGGCGGTGATGACCTCCTGGTTCGCCTGGATCTCGGCCGGGTTGCCGTGGGCGATCGTGGCGCCGAAATTCAATACGAAGATGCGTTCGCAGATACCCATCACGAGCTCCATGTGATGCTCGATGACCAGTATCGTCAGATCGAACCTCTTGCGGAGGCCCTGGATGAGGTCCATGAGATCCAGCGATTCGTCGGGATTCATACCGGCCGCCGGCTCGTCGAGCAGCAGTAGCTTCGGCGACAACGCCAGTGCCCGGGCGATTTCGAGCTTACGCTGCAACCCGTAAGGGAGGCTGCCGGCGTGCGAATTCCAGTGGCCGCCCAGCCCCACGATTTCGAGGTACTCCATAGCCTTGTCGCGGATCTCGCGCTCCTGCTTCAGGAAGGCCGGAGTCCGGATCAACGCCGAGGCGAAGTTGTATTTGTAGCCGAGCTGCACGGCGGTCGTCACGTTCTGGATCGCCGGCAGGCCCTTGAATAGCCTGAGATTCTGGAAGGTACGGGCGATGCCGAGCCGCCCGATCTCGTGGGGGGGGAACCCTGTGATGTCCTTGCCTTCCAGCCGAACACGGCCCTCGGTGGGTTTGTATATCCCCGTAACGAGGTTGAACACGGTGGTCTTGCCCGCGCCGTTCGGCCCGATGAGGCCCACCAGTTCACCCTTCTGCATCTGGAGGCTGAAATCGCTGACGGCGGTGAGGCCGCCGAATTTCTTCGTAAGGTGTTCGATCTCGAACAACATCACTTGCCACCTCCCGAGCGGCCCGGCGTGCGCGGGCCCAAGCCGCCCGTCGCGCCGGCCGCGCCGGCACCTGTGCCTGCCGGCGGTCTCGAGCCGGGCGTCCAGTCGCGCGAAACCCCGAACACCTTGAGGATGCCGTTCACCGAGAGCTCCCAGGTGCCGAGCAGACCGCTCGGCCTGAGTACTATCGTCAACACCAGCGCCAGGCCGTAGAACACCATACGCCACGTCATCAGTGGTCTGAATACCTCGGGTATGGAGGTCAGGATCCCGGCCGCCACGGCTGACCCCGTCAGGCTGCCCAGCCCGCCGAAGACGATGCTCGACGCAAGCTCGGTAGACTTGGCCATGTCGAACATCCGGGGCTGGACGAAGCTCATGAAGAACGCGAATAGCCCGCCCGCGGTTCCGCAGTAAAACGCGCTTATCGCCAGCGACATCATCTGGCTGTGCGCGACGTTAATCCCGAGTGACTGCGCCGCGAGCCTGTCCTCGCGGATGGCGATCAGCGCCCGCCCAAAGCGCGAGTAGAGGATGTTGCGCATGAAGTACAGCGCCAGCGCGGCGAACACCAGCGCGACCGGGAGCCTGGTCATCGTAGGGATGCCGGGGAACCCGCGCGCCCCGCCGGTGAACGTCCCGCCGTTGTCCATGATGAGGCGCACTGCTTCACCGAAGCCGAGCGCCGCGATGGCGAAGTAGTCGCCCTTGAGCCGAAGCGTCGGGTACATGATGAGGCTGACGAGGCAGGCCATGGCGCCACCGAGGGGCAGGGCGAGGAGGAATGGGAGCTTGGCGCGGACCACCAGCATTGCGGCTGTATAAGCCCCGATCGACATGTAGCCCGCGTGGCCGAAACTGAACAGGCCGGTGAACCCCGTCAGGAGGGCGACGCCGGTGACCGCCACCACGTTTATCGACATCAGCGTCAGTACGCTCTGATGATAGTTAGACAGCATGCTCCACCCTCCCCTCAGACCTTTTCCTCGGTATAGATGCCCATGATGCCGTTGGGCCTGAATAGCAGCACAAGGATGAGCGTGAAGAAAACTATGAGATCGCGCAGGGTCGTCGAAACGAACGCCGCCGTGTAGGTCTCGAGCAACCCGAGCAGCAACGACCCGACGATGGCTCCGGGCAGGCTTCCCAGCCCGCCGAATATGGCAGCGACGAACGCCTTGATCGTGAGGTAGCCGAGTTGCGGGTACACCGTGTACTTGACGCCGAGCACCACCCCGGCGATGCCGGCCAGGAACCCCGCGATGAAGAACACGGTCGTCAGGATCCTGTTCACGTTGACGCCCATGACGCCCGCAACCTGCAGGTCGAACGCGGCGGCGCGTATGGCCATGCCGGTCTTGGTCCTGGCGATGAAGTACTGCAGCAGGGCAAGGAACACAATAGCAACCGTCGCGGACACGATGTCCAGAATCCCGACGGTGAACTCTCCAAACGAAAACGATTTGAAGGGGAGCAGCGGGGGATACGTCCTGAACTGCGGGCCAATGCCCGCGATGATGAAGTTCTCGCAGAAAATCGAAATACCCATCGACGCGATTATGAAATACAGTGTCTTGGCGCCGTGAGCGCGTATGGGCCTGTATGCAAGCCTCTCAACCACCGTGGCTGTGATTCCGCTGAACACGAATGCGGCAACGACCCCGATATACATAGGGAAAATCTTCATAGACAGGACGAAGAACCCGGCGTAGGCGCCGGCCACCAGGAAACTCCCGTGGGCGAAGTTGCTGAACTGCAGGATGCTGTAAATTAGTGAGTAACCGACCGCGATCAGCGCGTAGACGGACCCGATCGACAACCCGTTTACCGTCTGCTGCAAGAGCATTGCCACTGCGTTCACCCCTTGTTCGGGTTCGGGCGGAGAGTATGATTACGGGGCCGGGATCCAGGTCCTCGGCCCCGCAATCTCAACACTCTACGCGTCAGTCCTTCGGCGCGTATTTCTTGTAGAATACGAGTTTGTCGCCCTTGGCCTGCAGGATCGATGCTACCTTGTCCAGCGGGTTGTGGGTCTTCGGATCCATGGTGATCGGGCCCTGCGCAAGCTTGACGTCTTTCGCGGCCTCCGCTGCGTCGCGGATGGCCTGACCCTCGGCCTTGCCGGCCCTCTTGATGCAGTCGGCGAGGAAGTACGTGAGGTCATAGCCCATCGTGAAGTTGGACCACTCCTCGCTCTTCCCGAACTTCGCCGTGTACTTCTTGTCGAGCTCGGCGATGGGCGGATCCTCGATCGACATGTGCGTCACCCAGAAGCTCCCCTGGAGCTCGGGGCCGGCCATCTCGAGCATCTTCACGGATGCGCCGTCGCCACCCATGAACACGGCGTCCTTGATTCCGAGTTCGCGCGCCTGCTTGGCAGGCAGGGCGATTTCCTTGTACAGGTTCGGAAGTACGATCGCCTCGGGCTTCTTCGCCTTGATCTGGCTGAGCTGCGGCCTGAAGTCGACGTCGCCCTCCTTGAACGCCCACTTGCCGACGACCTTGCCGCCGAGCGCCTCGAAGCTCTTGATGAAGTACTCGGTCAGACCGGTGGAGTAGTCGGAGGTGACGTCATAGAGGACGGCCGCGCTCTTCTTCCCAATCTCCTTGTAGAGGAAGTGCGCGATGACCTTGCCCTGATACGGGTCGATGAAGCAAAGCCTGAACGACCAGGGCTTCGGGTTGCCGGCGTCGTCCACGGTCACCTTCGGGTTGGTGGCGAACGATCCGATCTGCGGGATCTTGGCCTCGGCGACAACCGCGCCGGTCGCGATGTTCACGCCGCTGTAGTTCGAGCCGAGCAGGGCGACGATCTTGTGCTCGGAAAGGACCTTCTTCACGGCGTTGACAGAGTCGGCTGCGTTGCCGCGGCCGTCTGCCACGATCATTTCGAGCGGGCGGCCAAGCACGCCACCGGCCTTATTGATCTCTTCAATGGCTATCTTTGCGCCGTTGACTTCCGCCTGGCCCCAGACAGCGCCATCGCCCGTCACGTGTGCCAGGTAACCGAACTTGATTGGCTCGGGGCCTGCCGGCTTCGGCGGTTCGGCGGGCTTGGCAGGCTCCGCGGGCTTCGCCGGCTGGCCGCAGCCTGCGAGCAGCGCCACGACGAGCATTAGCGAAACTGCTGCTGCGATGAGTCTCTTCATTTCGGCGGACCTCCCTCTGAATGGGCTTCAGAAACCACGATCTAACCTGATGATTTCCGGTTTCCGGGGCTCGTTTTGGGTGAGGCGCAACCCCCCTTCCCTCACGCATGATAGGGCTAAATTCGACGCAAATGACGTAAAACCTATCGAAAATTTATTGGATTTCACTTCAATTCTTTCGTCCAGTATGTACAGTACGCAGCTCGTGGCCATAATCATTCGGTATTCCGCGACAGGGACCTTCACGCGAAAGGATGGAAAGTGGAGGCAGGAGCCGGTCTCCGGCCTGTAGAAGAACACCACCGTTTGGGTTGACGTTGCGAGTCTGTCCTGCTAGCATAGGGTAGGGTTACAGCGTCCGTAGGGGGGAACGACCGGTGAAAGAAATCCTGAGACTGGGGCTCATCCTGATGATCGTTTGCGCGGTCGCGGCCGGCAGTCTGGCCTGGGTATACCAGACCACCAGGCCGGTCATTGAAGAGCGGAAGGTCCGGGACTTCAACGCGGCGTTGAACGCCGTCTTGCCCGAAGCCGATTCTTTCAAAGAAGTGAAGGACGGCGGCGTCTCACTTTACTACGGGACGAAAGGCGGCAAGACCGTTGGCGTCGCCATCCCGGTTGAGTCGAAAGGCTACGGCTCGAGCCCGATCAGCATGGTTGTGGGCGTTGACCCCACCGGCAAGGTGCTCAAGGTGAAGGTGCTGAGCCACAGCGAGACCGCGGGCCTGGGCTCGAAGATCGAAGGGGAATCGTTCCTCAAGCAATTCGCCGGCAAAACCCCTGCGTCCGCCCTGGCTGTCGGGCAGGACGTGGACGCGATCTCGGGCGCTACGATTTCCTCCAGGGGCGCTACGGCGGGGATCAAGAAGGCGCTGCAGTCGTTTGCGAATGCCCAGAAGACCAAATAGGGGGAGCAGCCACGAGCGGTGGTTGAGTGTTTGACGATGCGGCGGGGTACTCCCCCGCCGCTCGCTGTGTCTTTGGCCCCTCAGGGTGGTACAATTGGGTTGGACTGGCACCGCGAAGGAGGAGTATGGGTTGGACAAGATCACCGTCCTGCTGGCAGATGACCACACCATAGTCAGAGAGGGCACGCGGGAACTCCTCGAACGGGAACCGGACATCGAAGTGGTGGCCGAGGCGTCCGACGGCGATGAGGCGGTGGAACTTACACAAAATACCCGGCCCAAGGTAGTCGTAATGGACGTAGCCATGCCGGGCACCAATGGTCTCGAGGCGACGCGCCTCATCAAGCAGCGCGCGCCGCAGACCGCGGTGCTCGTGTTCAGCGCGTACGACGATGATGCATACGTGTTCGCGGTGCTGGAAGCCGGGGCGGCGGGATACCTCCTCAAGAACGCCAGGGGCGCCGAGCTCATCCAGGCCATCAGGGCCGTTTCATCCGGTGAGTCGGTATTGCACCCGTCCGTCGCCAGGAAAGTGCTGTCGCGCATGGCGGCGAGAAGCCGCACCGAGGCCGCCCCGAAAGACGACGAGGAATCGTTGAGTGAAAGGGAGCTCGAAGTCCTCGGCCTTGCCGCGCGGGGCATGAGCAACAAGGAGATAGCGGGGACTTTGCGGATAAGCCCCAGGACGGTGCAGGTTCACCTCGGTAACATATTCTCCAAGCTCCAGGTGGGGTCGCGCACGGAGGCGGTGATCCTCGGGGTCAAGAGGGGATGGATAAAGCTTGAGTAGGGAGGCGGGACGCACGGGCACGCTCCGCGCGGGCGTGCTTCTCGAGATGATGGATCTCGTCTCGGGGGTCGTCGACCTCGACGACGCCCTGCCGAGGATCGCGCAGTTCGCGAGGCAGTTCTTCAACGTGAGCGAGGCGGGCGTATTCCTATACGGGGAAGGCCGGAAGTCCGTCACGCTCGCCGCGGTCGCAGCCTCCGGTGATGCGGACCCGGCCCACTCGGACGACGCTCCTCCAGGCGACCAGGCCGGTGGTCCCGCTCTAGGCGGCGAGACCATCGCCCTCCGCATCCACGAGCGCAGCGTGTTTGCGCGCGTGCTGGATCACGATGGGGTATTGGAAATTACCGACCCCGCCGGCCTTCAGGACGTCGTTGACTTCTCAAAGTTCAAGGTGCTTTACCTGGCCCCGATGGTCGCCGCCGAGGGCGTGCTGGGAGTAATGTTGCTGGGCATGCGGAACGGCGAAACCCCGGACGCCGATTCGCGGTTAGACCGGCAGGGCCTCCGGTTGTTCGCGATCATGGCGAGGCAGGCCGCGGTCATAATCAGCCGCGCGAGGCTGTTTGCCAACCTGGAGAAATCCGAGGATCAATACAGGAGGCTGACCGAGAACGCGAGTGACATAGTGTTCTCGCTCGATGCCAGCGGGCGGTTCGCCTTCCTCAACTCGCGGGTGTACGACATCCTGGGTTACAGGCCCGAGGAACTCGTGGGCCAGTACTACTCGGAGATCGTCACGCCGGAGTCCTGGGAGGGCGCGAGGAACGCCCTCAAGAGCAGCGTGGATGCCGGTAGCTCGCAGGTGTCGTACGAGTGGGTCGCAACCCCGAAGGCGGGCTCGGCGAAGGGGGACATGGTACTCCTGGACGTCCGCGCGTCAATCCTGACCCGCGATGGGCAGTACGCGGGGCAGCAGGGGATAGCGCGTGACGTCACCGAGCAGCGCCGGATGGAGCAGGAGATCCGCCAGTCGAGACAGCGGCAATCGGAAATGCGGGATTATCTGGCCCTCGTGACGCGGGTGCAGGAAGAAGAGCGTAAACGGGTGGCGCGTGAACTCCACGACGACACCGCCCAGGCGCTCATCGCCCTCTCGCGGAGGCTGGAGATGGCTATCAGGTACGTGAAGGGTGACCCGGCGGAGGCGTGCCGCCGCCTGGAGGAACTGGCGAAGCTGGTTGACACGACGCTCGGGAACGTTCGGAGGTTTACGAGGGATCTGAGGCCCCCGGTCCTGGACGACCTCGGGCTGATACCCGCGCTGGAGTGGCTGGTCTCCGACATACAGGAGCACTATGCCATCAAGAGCGCGGTTGTCGTGGAGGGCGAGCCGAGGAGGCTCCCGCCGGACCTCGAGGTGGCGTTGTTCAGGATAGCGCAGGAGGCGCTGAACAACGTCACCAAACACGCGCAGGCTGCTTCGGCGACGGTTCGCGTTGAATACGCCGCCGACACGATCAGGCTCATCATCCAGGACGACGGGACCGGCTTCGACGCCGAAGACGCCCACCGCAAGTTCGCCGCGCATGGAAGGCTGGGCATAGTCGGAATGAACGAACGCGCACAGCTCATCGGGGGCGAACTCAAGGTGTCATCGAGCCCTTCGCGGGGCACCACGGTGGGGCTCGAAGTTCCGATACGCAAGAATGCTTAGCGCCGGCTCATTCCACTAGGCGTCTTTTCCAGGCTTGTTTACGCATAGGATCTAATACCCTGCCGGGGGCCGCTCTGATAGAGTCATAATTAGGAAACGGCTTTGGGCAGGGGATGATCTGAGTGGAAAACGTCGAGCAACTCGTTCACAAGGCGAAATCGGGGGACAGGGCAGCGCTCGAAGAACTCATAGCGGTCCACGAGAAGCGCATCTATAACTTCATCTACAGGCTGACCGGGAACCCCGACGACGCAGCGGACCTGGCGCAGGAAACATTCCTGAGGGTGTGCACGTCAATAAGCTGCTTCCGCGGGGATTCGTCTTTTGTATCGTGGCTTTACAGGATCGCGTCGAACGTGTGCGTAGACCGCGCGAGGCGAAGGTCGAGGAGGCGTACGGTATCTCTGGATGCTCCCGTGAGCGTCGAGGACGGGGAGTTCCTGTGGGCGCTGTCCGATGACTCACCGGGCCCTTGCGACGCGGTGGAGGCCGCGGAGGTCGGAGAGGTGGTACGGCGCGCCGTAGCGTCGCTCCCCGTGGACTACCGGACGGTAGTGGTGCTCCACGACCTGCAGGACCTCTCGTACCGGGAGATCGCGGACGTGGTCGGTTGCCCGATCGGTACGGTAAAGTCGCGGCTGAACCGGGGCCGGCTGGCCCTGAAGGAGCGCCTTCTGGCCCGTGGCGCCGACCGCTTTCTCGAGTCCAGGTGGGGTGAAGTCCCCGCGCCGGCGTCTCGCCTGATGCCGTTGGCGGTCTGACGGCCGGCGGATTCGCACGGACGCCCGCGCGCCCGCACTGAGAAGGGTTTGGAAAGAGGAGAGCAACATGTCTGCAAGTATCATCGTGGGAACGCAGACCGTCCTCGTAACGAGGACCGAGAATAGAAGCAGGGCCAGGCGGAAGGTCAGGCTCGCGGCCACCGCCATAGCCGTTGTCATACTGCTATGCAGCGCCGGCGCCGCATCGATGGTCGCCGTGGCGCAGCCGAGGATCCCGGGCGGTACATACGTGGCCGGCATCCACGTGGGCGGGCTGACCCGCCCCGAAGCGGTCACAAAGGTGCGCGAATCGCTCGCCTGGGAGAGCCGCAAGATCACGGTCCGAACGAGCAACCCCGGCCAGGCTTCTGGCCAGGCGTTCCAGGAGGTCGTCACGCTCGCGCAGCTCGGTTTGAAGCCGAGGATCGAGGACACGGTCAACAGCCTGCCCACGACGTACTTGCCCTCGAAGCCGGAGTCGCGACGCGACTTCAACCTGCTGGTCACGCTCGACGACGCCAGGTTCAACGAGACCGTCGGGCGATACCGCTCGGCACTCGACAAGCAGGCGTACGACGCGAGGCTATCGGTGGACGACAAGGACAACGTCCAGATAATCCCCGAGATCCCCGGAGTATCCGTCAACGGGGAGAATCTGAGGGCGTCGCTTGTGAAGGACGGCAAATGGGCGGCTGTCATATCCGAGGTGACGATCCCTCTGGATATCGTTACGCCCGAGGTAACAGAGCAGAACCTGAGGGGCCTGGGGATAAGGCGGAAGATATCGTCGTTTTCGACGGCGCACAACAAGGACAACGACAGGACCGACAACATCAGGCTCGCGGCGCTCAAGCTGGATAACTACATGCTCGCACCCGGCGAGGTGTTCTCCTTCAACGACGTGGTGGGGCCGAGGAACGCCGAGGACGGGTACAAGGAAACGCCGGTATACTGGCGCAACGAGGTGAGGAAGGGTCTTGGCGGCGGCGTCTGCCAGTTGTCCACGACCCTGTACAACGTCGTCCTGCTGGCGAACCTCGAGGTGGTGGAGCGTCACTCCCACAGCCTGACGGTGGACTACGTCCCGCTCGGGCGCGACGCGGCTGTCTCGTACGGCGAGGTCGACTTCAAGTTCAGGAACAACACGCCGAACTACGTGCTGCTGAAGTCGAGCGTTTCGGGTGGTAAGGTCAACATCAGTATGTTCGGCGACCTGGATGGCGACCCGAAGGTCGCGATAAAGACCGAAGTCCTCAAGAAGGTTGAGTTCGGCGAGGAGACCGTGCAGGACCCCAGGATGCCGAAGGGGCAGGTCAAGGTCAGGGAAGGCAAGCCCGGGTACGTCGTCAGGTCGGAGCGGCTCGTATACGTGGACGGGAAGCAGGTCAGCAAGGAGTTGCTGGGGGTCAGCAGGTACTTCCCGCTGAGCAAGCAGATCAAACTGGGGCCCGGCGCCCAGCCGCCCGCTCAGGCAACGCCCGCTCCGGCGACGGCCAACGGGCCTGCGCAGGTGGCCCGGCCGTCGCAGTCAGTGGGTCAGAACCAGCCGGCCCAGCAGCCGCCCCAGCAGACCCAGCCACCGTCGTCGTCACAGGCGGCTCCGGGGGATCAGGCGGGACAGCGGCCTACGAGTTAAGACCTGCGAGTCAAGGGCGTGTATACCGGAGGGCGCGTACGCTGGGTGCGCGCCCTCCGCTTTTCAGGTCTTGTGTTCGGTTGGTTGGTCCTTCGATTCCAGCGCCGACGCTATCCTCTCCAGGGCCGTGGTCGCGCGGGATACCAGGACGAAGAAGTAAACGATCAGCGCGATGTACACCAGGCCGAAGAGTAAACCCATTCCGGAGAACGCTGTTCTCGCAAACAAGGCGTCAGACCTCCCCTGTCGTTGTCTACTCATTAGCTTGAGTTGCTGATTCGCGTAAATTACTTGGTATCCTCCGGAAGACGCAAGGGCGTTTCCAGGGCTGCCCCGATGCGCGGCGGCATCAGCAGCCACGCCGGGCGAGCAATCCTCGCGGCTCCTTCTGCATGCGGAAAGCCCGCCATGAAAGCCTCAACCCTGCGAATCGTGATCGATTGGCGCATCATCCCGGCATGAATATTGCATTTCATAGTGGGCAGCAAGCCTGGGGAACGAGAGAGCGGAGGCGCATTCCTGCGCCGGTGGTGGGCGCCACGGGCCCTGCCAGGATTTCCTTCGCGGGAGTGATGCAAATGAAGAACAAACTTATGACCGCCAACGAGGCCGTGCGGCTCATTAACTCCGGAGACACTGTGGGCATCAGCGGCTTCATAGGCATGGGCCATCCCGAAGAAATCTCAAAAGCAATCGAGAGGCGCTTCCTCGAAACGGGTGAGCCACGCGAGCTCACCCTAACATTCGGCGCCAGCCAGAACGACGGTAAGTCGAACTGGGGGCTGAACCGCTGGGCGAAGGAGGGAATGGTAAAGCGGGTAATCTCCGGCCACTGGAACCTTCAGCCCGATCTGGTCAATCTGGCGATCGAGAACAAGATCGAGGCCTACAACCTGCCGCAGGGTGTGATGATGCACCTTTACCGCGCGATTGCCGGCCGCAAGCCCGGGGTACTGACGCGTATAGGGCTCCGGACTTTCGTCGACCCGAGGGAAACGGGGGGCAAACTCAACAAGGTCACAACCAGGGACATCGTCGAATTGATGGAGATCGACGGTGAGGAGTTCCTGTTCTACAAATCCTTTCCCGTAGATGTCTCCGTCATCAGAGGAACTACCGCGGATGAGAAAGGTAACATCGCGATCGAAAAAGAAGGTATCTCCTTGGAGTTCCTGGCCCTGGCGCTTGCTGCCAAGGGGTCCGGAGGGAAGGTGATCGCCCAGGTGGAAAGGGTCACCCAGGCTGGCACCCTCGACCCGCGCAAAGTAAAGGTCCCCGGCATCATGGTTGACGCAGTGGTCGTAGCCAAACCCGAGAACCACTGGCAAACCATGGTTGAGCAGTATAACCCGGCTTTCTGCGGGGACATCAAACTGCCGCTGAAAGCGATCGCACCCCTCCCCATGAGCGACAGGAAGATAATCTGCCGGAGGGCGGCAATGGAACTGGTCCCCAATGCCGTGATCAACCTGGGCATAGGCATGCCCGAGGGCGTTGGAGCCATCGCCGCCGAAGAGGGACTTGCAGACTACCTTACGATGACCGTGGAGCCCGGGCTTATTGGGGGAGTCCCACAGTCCGGGCTGAATTTCGGCTGCTCGCTGAACCCCGAAGCGATCATCGACCACCCATACATGTTCGACTTCTACGACGGCGGCGGGCTTGACCTCGCGGTGCTCGGACTCGCCGAGGCCGACTGTTCCGGCAACGTCAACGTGAGCAAGTTCGGGCCGAGGATCGCCGGGGCCGGTGGGTTCGTCAACATCAGCCAGAGCGCGAAGAAGGTGGTGTTCGCGGGGACTTTGACCGCCGGCGGCCTGGAGATCGCCGTTGAAAACGGGCGAGTCACGGTCGTCAAGGAAGGCAAGATCAAGAAGATGGTCCAAAAGGTAGAGCATATCACGTTCAGCGGCGAGTATGCCCGCAGCATAGGGAGGAGAGTGCTGTACATCACCGAGCGCGCCGTCTTCGAGCTCAGACCTGAGGGGTTCACGCTGACCGAGATCGCACCCGGCATCGACCTGGAGCGGGATGTGCTGGACCAGATGGATTTCCGGCCGCTCGTCGCCGCCGGACTGCGCGGAATGGACCCCAGGATATTCGCGGACGGTGCGATGGGCTTGAAGAATGGGTTTCCGTCGTAAGGGCGCCACGGGATACCTAACGAAAAACAGCCTCCAGGGAGGGATTATCATGGCTTTGAAGACGAGACAGGTTTACCTGCAATCGCTCAGGGAAATGAGGCCCAACATCTACAAGTTCGGCCGGCTGATCGAGGACGTAACCACGGATCAGGCCACGCGGCGGACGGTCGAAAGCCACGCCCGCGCGTTTGACGCCGCATACGATCCAAAATACGCGGATCTGTTCACCACCACGTCCTCGTTCTCGGGCGAGAAGATCCACAGGTTCAACTCGATGATGACGAGCTTGGACGAGATCATGGCCAATTCCAGGCTCAAGAGGGCTATGTACAGGTTGACGGGTACGTGCACAGGCGGGTTGTGCGTGGGCTGGAACGCCCAGAACGTCATGTGGGCAGTCTGCCACGACATTGACAGGGAATTTGGGACCAGGTATCAGGAGCGTTTACGGGACTGGATAACGATGGCCCAGGACAAGGGCCTCGTCGTTGCCGGGGCACTTACCGACGCCAAGGGGGACCGCAGCCTCAGGCCGTCGCAACAGGCGGATCTGGACAGCAACCTCCGCGTAGTGGAGGTGAGGGAAGACGGCATAGTGATACGCGGCGCCAAGGTAATGATCTGCGGCGTGGCTGCGTCCAACGAGGTCTTCATCCTTCCCGGCGGTGCTTATGGGGAAGCCGACCAGGATTTCGCCGTCGCCTGCGTCGTGCCGCGCGACATAGACGGCCTCACGATAGTGGAAACGCGCCGCCCCAGTGACGGCCGCGAACTCGAGAACGGTTTCGATGTCCCGGAGACCGGTATTACGCAGGCTTACCTCCTGTTCGAGAACGTGTTCGTCCCGAACGAGAGGGTCTTCATGTGCAAGGAGCACAAGTACACCGGAAAGATCATCGAGTACTTCACCGCAAACTACAGGGCGTGCATAGGCGCGTGCGTCGCGGGACAGGGCGACGTCATGATCGGGGCGGCCATGCTCATGGCGAGGGCGAACGGCCTCTCGCACAAGACGTTCGCGAACAAGCTCGTTGACATGGCTGTAAACAATGAGACCACCTACGGAGTCGGAATCGGCGCGATGGCCCTCGGGCGACAGCATCCCGCGGGCCCCTGGATATCCGACTCCCTCATGGCCCACACAAACAAGGTTCACGTAGCCACTTTGCCGTATGAGACAAAACGACTCTGCCAGGACATCGGCGGAGGCATCGTCGAGACCGGCTGCTTCCCATCGTCCGAGGACTTCAACAGCCCATCGTACGGCCATCTTGTCAAGAAGTACGTGAAGGCCGGAGCTCCTTCGGCGGAAACGCGCGCAAGGGCGGCCCGGCTCGTGGAGTGGCTTACGCTCGGCGCCGGAGTCCCGGGTTGCATGCACGGTGGTGGCTCACCCGACGGCGCAAGGCTCGTCGTGAGGGCGAGGACCCCCATGGAGGAGTTCGCGGGCTACGCCAAAGCGATCGCGGGTATTGACGAAGACGTGCCTGACCCGACTCCTCCCAGGAAATAGGTCGGGTGTAGCGAGGTGAGAGACGAAGCTTTAACAATATGCCCCGGGGTTGGTAGAGTAAGACCAGGGGGCGGTGGGGGCAGTTGGTACAATGCCATCACGTGAGGAGAATGGAGGGGAGTCTATGCCAGCGGTTCAGTTTACCCAGCAGCAGGATCTGCTGCGCAAGGTAGTGAAGGATTTTGTCGAAAAGGAAATCGCTCCGATCGCGTCGAGCCTTGACACTGAAGACAAGTGTCCGGTGGATCTTCTCAGGAAGATGGGAGCCATGGGGTTCAACGGCGTTTTCGTTCCTGCCCAGTACGGCGGGGCAGGCCTCGGCCACACCGAGCGGGCGATCATCCTGGAAGAAATCTCGCGGCACGCGGCCGGGTTCGCGATGGCCTTGATGACCCATCACCTGGGCGTCGCAGCCATCCTTTATTACGGAACCGAGGAGCAGAAGAAAAAGTACCTGCCCGAACTGTGTTCGGGGGCAAAGATCGGTGGCCTCTCGGTGACCGAGCCGACGGGCGGGTCGGACTTCATGGGACAGCAGGCCAGCGCCGAGTTCGTTGACGGGCAGTGGGTGATAAACGGCCGCAAGTGCTTCATCACCAACTCCCACATCGCCGACATCAACGTTGTTACGGCAAAGACGGGCGTCGACCCGAAAGGGCGTCCACAGCTGACGGCGTTCATTATCAAGGCGGGCACGGAGGGATTCGGGCCGGGCAGGAAGGAGAGCAAATTCGGCTTGCGCGGGTCCTTCATGGGCGATGTTAACCTCAGCAACGTTAAGGTAGACGAGGACGCTGTCGTGGGCGGCGTCGGTGGTGGCGCCAAACTGGCGCTCTCAGCGATTGGCGAAGTCGGACGAGCAGGCATGGCGGCGATAAGCGTCGGGCTGCTGCGCGCCTGCCTGGAGGATTCGGTGAAGTTCGCAAAGGAAAGGGTTATCTACGGTAAACCCCTTGCGAAGTTGACGAACATCCAGTTTGCGATCGCGGAGAACCGCACGGACTACGAGGCAGCCAGGCTGATGACTTACAACGCCATGGGCCTCAAGGACAGCGGAGCCCCATGCTCCAACGAAGTAGCCATGGCGAAGTTCTTTGCCACCGAGGCTGCCGTACGCGCCGCCAAGCGCACGATAGACCTGATGGGTGGCTACGGCGTGGTCAACGACTATCCCGTCGGCCGCTACCTGCGAGATGCTGTGGCTACGATACCATCGGGCGGCACTTCTCACATCATGCAGATCATCATCGCCGGCAGCTCCCTGGCGTAGGGGGGAAGACCTTGGGCCTGAGCATTGTTGTCTGCGTGAAACCGGTCCCGGACCCGTCACACTATGACAGGATCACAATCGACCCGAAAACGAAGCTCCTTGTGAGACAGGGAATCCCGACGGTGATCAATCCGGGCGACAAGCATGCTATCGAGGCCGCGTTACAGATCAGGGACGAGATTGGAGGCACGGTCGTCTCCATTACCATGGCGCCCCCCGAGGCCGCGGAGACCCTCCGTGAGGTCCTGGCCATGGGCGTCGATGAGGCATACCTGCTGAGCGACCGTGCTTTTGCAGGGGCGGATACCCTGGCGACGGTCAGGGCTCTGGCTGCCGGCATCACGAAGATCGGCCATTTCGATCTCGTACTCACCGGCAGCGAGAGCGCTGACGGTGGGACGGCTCACGTCCCGTCCCAACTCGGGGAGGTCCTGGGGGTAGGCCACCTCACCAACGTGCGGGAGATCAAATGGGCGGAAGATGGGACCTTGCTCATGAAGAGCAAGATAGAAAACGGTTTCCTCGAGGTGGAAGGCCGGCTCCCGCTGGTCCTTGGCATCGCCAGGGACATGAACACCCCGCGATACGCTACCCTGATGGGGATCGTGGCCGCACAGAGCAAGAGACTTCAGGTCTGGCAATGCGGCGACCTCCAGGTGGGCGCCGGGTGTTTCGGACTTGCCGGCTCGCCCACTCAGCCAGGCGAGCTTCGAGTCCTGGAGGCAAGGCGTGAGGGGAAGGTACTCAAGGAGGAACCGGGACAAATAGCCGCGGAGATCATCGCCATTATGCGGGCCGCGGGAGTGCTGAAGGCGTAATCCTGGAGCGAGCCGCGGGAAGGAGGTGAAGAGCAGTTGCCCAGTAGTAGTATGGGCATCTGGGTTATCGCGGAACAGATAGGCGGCAGACTTGCCGGTGTAAGCCTGGAGCTCCTCGGCCGCGCGAGGACCCTGTCGGACCAATCCGGTGGGGCAGAGGTCGTGTCGGTACTCCTCGGCTGTGAGGTCGAATCCCTCGCTCCAGACCTGGCCGCCCACGGTGCGGACAGGATACTGGTGGTGGATGACCCCCGCCTGCGGATGTATCAGAACGATACATACGGCGTGGTGCTGGAAGAACTCATCCGGCGGGAGAAGCCCGATATCGTCCTGTTCGGAGCCACCGCCATTGGCGGGGAACTCGCCCCGACGGTCGCTGCAAAGCTCGGGACCGGACTCGCCGCTCACTGCGTGGACCTCCGCCTCGGCCCCGGGGGGGAGCTTATACAGGTCGTTCCGGCATTCGGAGGCAAAGTACTGGGGGACATACTGTGTCCCAGCCAGCGGCCGCAGATGGCAAGCGTGAAGCCCGGCATCTTCCGGCCGGTCAACGAGGCCGGTAAGGGCCTTGTGCTGCGTGAACAGGTCGAGTCGTTGAGTAGACTCAACTCGCCCCTGCGTACCAGGGGGATTGTGAAGGAAACGCCGCCTGGTTTGCCTCTGGAACAGGCCGACGTGGTAGTTGCTGGCGGCTGGGGCGTTGGCGGCGCTGAGAACTGGAGGCTTCTGCAGGATCTCGCGTCGAGGCTTGGGGGCGCGGTGGGGTGTACCAGACCCGCCCTCGACGCCGGCTGGACCGAGGGTGAACACACTATGATCGGTACCAGCGGTAAGACAATACGCCCCAAATTTTATATAGGCTTCGGTATCTCAGGGGCCACTCACCATGTCGTCGGGATGAAGGATTCCGGATTGGTTGTGAGCGTGAATACCGATCCGAAGGCCCCGATATTCGAGGTCTCGGACTACGCCGTCATAGGCGACGCGGCAACTGTTGCGTCTGCCATTCTGGAGAGACTCGATGATGCGGGGTAACCCGCGTTTCTCGCTTCGGATCGTCGCGACGCCACCGCCTGAGCGCCGGTGGCGTCGCTGTTCCCCCACCCTCCTGGACTGTGAAGCCGGGACGTGACTGATGTTCGACTGCAACAACTGGTGATGCTTACCTGCATCATCCGGCTCCACCATGCCTCCGGCAAAGGTGATATCCCCGGCCCCCTCAGGCCACTCGGCGGCGCACGTCTCTTCGCATTCCAATCCTGGTCGGCAGCGACCGCTCCCGGTTACCCCGGGCAGGCGTTGCCATTGCCCGGCACAGTACTTGCTTGGATTTAGTGGTACAGGCGCCCGCGCTCACAACCGCAAACCCCAGGCGGTGCAGTTGCAGGGCAGTGGAAGTCGCGCCAGTCGGGAGTGGCCGGCCTCCGAAAGGAAGGGGGTGAACTCAACCCGGCCTTCGCAGGAAACGTCGGACTTGTCGTTGTGTTGAGTATCTGCCAGGGGAACCTGGACAAGGAAAGGGGGCTATTACCTTGTCTCTGCACATCGGTCCCAAGCGCCGGCACGGTGACGAACAGCCCTATATGCTGGGGTCATTGAGGTTGAGAATCCCGTTCGTTCACTACGGGATAGAATGGCCCGATTTCATTCAGGGTGCGATCCTGGTAGTCGTGCCGATGGGCGTTACGGCGGTTTTTACCTCGTCCCTCGGGATTCCATTCGAACTCGGAATTACCATGGTCATCATGAACAACTTCCTTTACCTGTTGCATACGAGTTTCGGGGATCCGGCTGTAGCGGGATGGATTACGCCGGGAATACCCCTGTATGTCGCGTTTCTGGCGGGCTTCCCCGAAGGGCCGGCGCGCATACAGGCGATGATTGCGTTGCAGATGATAGTGGGTGCTGCCTTCCTGCTGATGGGCGTTCTGCGGCTTGCCGGGACGGCGGTCAACAGGGTGCCGGTTTCGATGAAGGGTGGAATCCTCCTCGGCGCCGGCATGGCTTCTATCATCGGGGAGTTCGGGGTTAAGGGCAGGGTCTCACAGTTTCCCAACGCGATTCTGGTCGGCGTGGCGGTGTCCTTCTTCATGCTGTTCTCGAAGACGGTGCAACCGCTGCGTAAGAGATACCCCATATTCAAGTACATCGCGCAATTCGGTATCGCCGTCCCGTTTGCCCTGTCATACGTGTTCGGGATCCTCATCGGCGAGGTGAAGATCCCACAGATATCGTGGGGTATGACGCCGTTCAGGTTCTCGGAGTTGGTTCAGAAGGTCTCGTTGTTCAGCGTGGGGTTCCCGCCGGCCGAATACTTCGTTGCAGCCATTCCGATGGCTATCACCGCATACATAATCGCGTTTGGTGACGTGCTTGTCCTTTCGAGCCTACTCAAGACCGCCGACGAGGCCCGCGACGACGAGCGGGTCATATTCAATCCGAACCGGAACAGCATTTTCTGCGCGATCCGCAACCTCTTCGAGTCATTTTTCATGCCATATCTACCGCTGGCAGGCCCCCAGTGGACGGGAGGACAGGCGCTGGTCGTGAACAGGTACATCAACGCCACCAGGGACCAGGAAGACAGCTACTGGGGTGGCGCGACGTCGATCTTCTGGGGGATGAGCATCGCCCTTCTGGTAGGACCTGTGGTGAGCGTTTTCAAGCCCGGCGTGGCGATCGGCATGGCACTCACGTTGATGATCCAGGGCTACCTCTGCGCATACCTGGCCATGGAGATGTTGCAGACGAATCTCCAGCGCGGGATCGCCGGTGTCATCGGGGCCGTACTCGCCACGAAGGGCGCGGCCTGGGGACTCGGCGTGGGGATTGCACTGTACCTCCTGCTGGAGCACTCGTGGCACAAGGAGAGTGACGCGGCTCCGGCAGGCGCGGGACCGGCATCCAGGGCAGCATAGACCAATTCCGGGGATCTGCTTGACGGGCGGGTGAAGAACCGCATCCGCCTGTCCGTGTTTCTGGACAGCGTACGGGTTTGTGATGCCGTTGATCTCCAATCTGGTGTACAATCGTAGTGACACTGTCGCCGCAATCACGTCCCTATGGGTAGGTGATGATCGTGGCTGTACCCGATTGCATGAACCCTGCCCCGGTCAGTTCCCCCGAGACCTCCCGGAACCGCGATCCCGAAAAGAACCCGTGCTGCAAGAGATTTCAGGCACTGATGGCCTTACTCCCCAAGGGAACGGCTGGCGCCGAGGGCCCGGGCGAGGAGTCGCCCTGCCCCGATCTGATGAAGGCTCAGCGACTGAGTGAGGAACTGGACAGCATCCTCGAAGCCTCGTACGACGGCATGTTCATCACCGACGGGCAGGGAAAAGTGCTGAAGGTCAACGAGGCCTGGGAACGCATTTGTGGGATCTCCCGGGAATACGCGGTGGGCAAGACAGTCAACTATATGGTGGCCCAGGGGCTCTACTCGCGGTCGGCAGCTGCGGCAGCTATCCAGGCCAGGAAGCGCATGACCGTAATGCTGGAGATGACCGCCGGCAAGAAGAAGGGCCAGAAGATAATGGCTACGGCCACCCCCATATTCGACGGTAACGGAGAGATGAAGAGGGTCGTCTGCAATATCAGGGACATCACCGAGCTTGTCACCCTGAAAGCGCAGCTCGAGGAAACGCAGAGGCTCAACATGATGTATACCGCTGAGCTCCAGCACATGCGTGCGCAGCAAGCCAAGCACGAGGGGTTGGTGGCCGCCAGCCCGGCCATGGAACGAGTCCTGGAGGCGGCCGCTCAGGTAGCCAAGGTTGACTCTACCGTCCTGATTACCGGAGAGTCGGGAGTGGGCAAAGAGGTCATCGCCAAGACTATACACCGCTTGAGCAGCCGCTCCGGGGGGCCTCTCATCAAGATTAACTGCGGGGCGATTCCAGACAGCCTGCTGGAGTCCGAGCTGTTCGGGTATGCCTCGGGTGCGTTCACGGGAGCCAGGAAGCAGGGCAAGCCGGGGATGTTCGAACTTGCGGAGACGGGAGTGCTTTTCCTCGACGAAATCGCGGAGCTGCCGCTATGTCTGCAGGTGAAGTTGCTTCGCGTTCTCCAGGACCACGAGATAATGCGGGTAGGCGGGGTCAAGCTGATCGCAGTGGACACCCGTATTATTGCTGCTACCAACAAGGATCTGGAGGCTCTGGTTTCCCAGGGGAAATTCCGGGAAGACCTGTTCTACCGCCTCAACGTGATTTCAATTGAGGTCCCGCCGTTGAGGAACCGCAAGCAGGACATTCCGTCGCTGGCCCTGCACTTTCTCGAGCAGATCAATCAGCGGTATAATCTGCGGAAGTACTTGTGCCCCGAAGTCATAGACAGATTCATGACCTACAACTGGCCCGGTAATGTCCGTGAGCTTCAAAACGTCATCGAGCGCGTGGTGGTAATGACCAGGGGCGAAGAGATCACCGTGGACCATCTTCCCGCTTCCATACGGGGCCAGTCGAAGCCCAGGGACGTTGAGGTCATGGTGATGGGAATCATTCCTTTGCGAACCGCGCTGGAAGAGGTCGAGAAGCAGCTCATCAGTATGGCGTTGGAGGAATACGGCAGCAGTCGCAAAGCAGCCAGGGCTTTGCAGGTCAACCAGTCCACGGTAGTCAGAAAAGCGAGACATCTCTGTCTGTAGAACCACTGTCACTCTACCCACGGTCTGTTGACGACAGGATCGGTGACTAGCGCGTCGGTGGCCATCGTGCCGGCGCCGCCGCTGCACAAGCCGCGGTGGCGATAGAGCGACAGCGCGTTCGTCCCGTACGTGTACTTCCTGATCAACACGAGGTCGCCGAATTCCGGCGGTATCTTCTCCTTGACGTCGTGCTGGACGAAGCACAGCCCGCCTTCGGCGAGCAGCCCGAGCGAGGCCACCTTCTCCATCGCCTTCGGCCCGAGGTGACGGAAGTAGGGTGGCGCCACCATGATGAAGTCGTAGGCGCTTCCCTCTCGCCGGAGCCGGTTCACGATCCTCAATACGTCACCCTGGATTACCGTTGACTTCCCGGTGAAACCACACATCGCCAGGTTCCGCTTGATTACGGCGACGGCGCGCGGGTCCAGGTCGACCAGGGTCGCGTGGCTTGCGCCGCGGCTGAGCGCCTCCACAGAGTATGCGCCCGTACCGGCGAAAAGGTCCAGGAACCTGCAGTCTTCGACGAACGGCTGCGCTATGTTGAACACGGCCGCGCGGACCCTCGCGAGTGCCGGCCTGGTAGTTGTGCCCGGCACGCTGTGGAGCCTGCGGCCTTTCGCCGAGCCGGCGATCACCCTCAGCAATCCAGCACCTCCCCGACGCTACGGAAGACTGCCTACTAGAGCATTGTCCCCAGGCGCTGAAACAGTTCTTCAGAGCGCCCAGGATTCCCTCGAAATCGCGCGGTGGCGTGCATAACAGAACGTCTTGCCACAATGCCTGTGAACATAATTGCCGCATTGCGCGCGAGGATAAGCCGTTTAGACTACCGAAGAGTTATGACAAACCTGCAGCAAGACGAGCCACAACTTGGATCAAAGGCTCGGATCGAACGGGGTGACGACCGGGTTGATAGACGCAAGGCGCGCGAAGATTCTTTCCGTCATCACACTGCAGGGCAACCAGCCCATAACGGTGTCCCGGCTGGCTCGCAGGCTTGGGGTCAGCCCGAGGACGATCCGATATGACCTGGAGGCGATTGACGACTGGCTTTCGGCAAACGGCTTTTCGGTGCTCAGGCGGAAACCGCGGACCGGGGTATCGCTCGACGGCGGCAGAGCCGATTTGACAACCATCCTGGGCCGGCTCTCCGAGTCTACGCCACGGGAGTACAACCTTTCAAAAGACGAGCGACGTCTGGCTATACTCTCGTCTCTCCTCGATGCTACCACTGCGCTTTCCATAGGCAGTCTCGCCCGCAAGCTGATGGTAAGCTACAGGACGGTCACGCAGGACCTTCAGGCTGTCTCGGCTTGGCTGGAGTCAAGGGGGCTGACCCTGCAGCGACGCCGTGGGGAGGGCATACTCGTACGCGGCCCTGAACCGTGCAGGCGGAGGGCGGTTACGGACCTCATAACGGAGTGCCTTGGCGCCGAACAGGTTGCCGAGTGTGTTCAGGGCAAGGAACCCGTCCTGCCTGCCGGCCTCACGCCGTGGCCGGCCGTGCCCCGCCTCCGCGAGATGTTCTCCGGGGTTGACTTGACCAGACTCGAACATATCATTCGGGCGGCCGAAGCCGAGCTCGGGGTGACGTTCGCCGATAGGTCATTCGGCACGCTCATGCTGCATCTGGCTGTAGCAGTGAAGCGGCTGTCCGAGGGTCACAAGATCGAAATGGGCCCTTCGGAGCTTGAAGACCTTTCGCACCGCAAGGAGTTCGAAACCGCAAGGCACATGGTCGCGCAGATCGAGCATGAGTTCGGCATTATTGTCCCCGACGCGGAGGCGGGATTCATAACCCTTCACCTCCTCGGCGCCAAAATCCAGGCCAACACGTCCGCTGAGAGCGCCGGCATCGGAGGACCTGCGCACGAGGCCAGGCTACCCGACCACCTGCAGGACTCCGAGGCGATGCGGGTTGCCGAGGAGATAGCGGAGTACGCCGGACTGCGACTGGGCGTCCGCCTCAGGGACGATCAGCAGCTGATGCTGTGGTTGGCCCTTCACCTGAAACCTGCGCTCCACCGGTTGAAATTCGGTTTGCCCATCAGTAATCCCCTGTCCGACTATGTAAAGCAGAGCTATCCGGCTATCTTCACTGCGACAGCTGAGGCCTGCAGGGGGCTGGAATTCCGCTTCGGCCGTCCGGTCTCCAACGAGGAGATTGGCTACATAGCCATGCACATCGGCGCCGCGGTTGAGCGGCAACGCAGGGCCCATCCCACGCCCCGGAGGGTTGTGGTCGTGTGCGGAACTGGCGCCGGCACATCCGCGATACTGACCTCAAGGCTGGAGGCGGAGTTCGAGGGGGTACAGGTGATCAGGCAGGTTGGATACAGGGACGTTGCCTCGGACACCGCACGCGTCACGGAGGGAGCCGATGCCGTGGTCACGACAGTCGCTCTTCCGGGACTGCCGGTCCCCGTGGTGGAAGTGAACCCGCTGTTGCTCCCCAATGACATCGCTCGCTTGAGAGATGCCGGGTTCAGGCCGGCCGGGGGCGAGTTACCGTGCAACCTTGCCCCACTTGTCAAGGACATTACCGACACCGTAAACGAATTCGCCGAAGTCAAGTGCGTTGGCCCCATGCAAGGTAAGATAATGGCCCTGCTCCGCAAGTTCCTGTGGTCGAAGGGCGGTCTATTGGGAGGAGTAATGCCGATGCTGTCAGACGTGCTCACGGAGAGAACTATAAGACTGAAAGTACCTGCAAGCGACTGGCAATCGGCAGTCAGGAGCGCGGGAGAGGTCCTTGTCGGCGATAAAGCCGTGGAGCCACGTTATGTTGACGCGATGGTCGACATGATACACGAGCTCGGCTGCTACGTTGTTATCTGCCCCGGAGTCGCCATGCCCCACGCCAGGCCCGAAAACGGTGTCCACCGTGTCGCGATCAGCCTCATAACGCTCGACAAGCCCGTGGAGTTTGGCCACCCTGAGAACGATCCTGTGGACGTGATCGTGGCCCTGGCAGCAACGGACAACAGCAGTCACTTGCTGGCGCTCTCTCAGTTGATGGAGTTTCTCGGTGCTCCCGGAAACCTCGAGACAATCAGGATAGCGAGCTGCCCGGGGGCAGTGAGTGCACTCGTCCGGAGAGGCGCAAGCGGGGGACCCCAGGCAGCAGGGGCTGCGAAGGAGGGAGCGGCTGAATGAGCTGGCTCGATGAGATATTCGGCGTACCCAAGGTCACTATCGGAACGGTCTATCTGCCTGCCCTGCCAGGTGCTCCCGACTACGACAGTTCCACGGGATTGACCGGCGTGGTTGAGGCCGCGCTTCAAGACGCGCTGGCCCTGAAGGAGGGCGGTGTCGATGGGCTCATATTCGGCAACCACTACGACAGGCCGTGGCTCGAGCGGGTCGGTCCCGAGACTGCCGCGTGCATGGCCCGAGTCGTCCTGGATATCATCCGCCAGGTGAAGCTCCCGTTCGGGGTGCAGGTCTGGTGGGACCCGCACGCCACGCTGGCCGTGGCGAAGGCCACAGGGGCCTCGTTTGTACGCGGCCTCTTCTCAGGGTCGTACGCAGGTGAGATGGGACAGATCTCGGTCAACCCGGCAGAGGTCCAGAGGTACCGCCGCGCCATCGATGCACGGGGTATCAAGATGATTTACCTGGTCGGCATCATTCTTGGAGCAAGCGTCGCTCCACGAAGCATCTCGGACGTCGTCAAGGACATGGCGTGGTCTTCGCTGCCCGACGCGCTTGCGCTGCCCGGCCCGGGCCCCGGTAGGGCACCGACGCTGGAGGACCTCGACGTGGCCCGGCGCAATTCGGGTGGCCTCCCGGTGTTCTGCAACACGGGTTCAACCCAGGAGAACGTGGCGAGCATCCTCTCGGTTGCGGACGGCGTCTTTGCCAGCACCAACCTCAAAGTTGACAACGTCTCATGGAAACCCGTTGACGTGGCCAAGGTGAAGCGCTACATGTCGGCAGTGAATGCGTTCAGGCAGCAGGACCCGCAAGGACGACCAGCCCGCGAGGGGGCCCGCCGATGAGGATGGGGTTGATATCCAGGGCGTTCCCGTTTGAGATGGATTACCCCGAACGTATCGAGCGGGCTGCCAGGTTCGGCTACGAGGGCGTGGAGCTCGACGTCGACCACGAGAGGCTGTTGCCGCGACTGTGGCGGGATTCGGAAAGGCGTGAGATCTCCCGACTCTGCAGGCGCGTTGGGGTGGAAATCCCGTCCATTTGCTGGAGCGCTCACAGGATCTTCAACACATCGAGCCCCGACCCGAGGATGCGTGACCTGGCGGTGTCAATGCTGATAGAGTGTATACGGCTCGTGGCGGACCTCGGGGGCAGAGTGGTGTTGTTCCCCGGCAGAGATCCGACCAACGAGCGAAGCGGCGACGATTGCCTGCCGCTTTTCAAGGAAGCTATCTATCGTTCGATCCGGATCGCGGAACGCGAGGGCGTTATCATCGCAATAGAACCAACCACAGTGCCGTTCCTCAATTCGGTCGACAAGATCAAGCCCATACTGGATGAGTTCGGCTCGCCGAATCTGGGCATATACCTCGACATCGGCAACGCCATCGCCGCGGGCCTGTCCCCTGTCGAGGAGATACGGAAAGCCGCGGGGCACATCGCTTCAGTCCACGTTAAGGACGCTATCCCCGACTACTACCTGGGCAAGTGGTGGGGCGAAGGCCACGTCCCGTTCGAGGAATGCGTAAGCTCGCTGGGCGCTGTGGGGTACGATGGCTTCCTTATCGTGGAACTGCTACCCGATCCAGATGACCCCGACCGGGTTCCGAGGGAGAGTAAGGTCTTCTGGGACAGGCTGCTCACGTAGGACAGGGCTACACATCACTCGACGGGCCTCCTGGTCACGGAAGGGGATGCCAAATATGTTGGACGCTCTTCGGCGCGAGGTACTGGACGCTGCAATGGGACTTGTCAAGTACAGCCTGGTGTCGCTCGCCGGCGGCAATGCGAGCGGGCGCGACAGGAACACCGGCCACGTTGTCATCACACCGAGTGGAATGGCCTACGACACCCTCAAGCCCGAGGACCTCGTAGTGGTGGACATGTCCGGCAGGGTTGTCGAGGGGCGGTGGCGACCGTCGGTAGACACCCAGATGCACCTGCGGGCATACGCGCTCAACCCCATGTTCAGTGGCGTAATACACACGCACTCGCCGTGTGCTACCGCGCTGGCCGTGATGAACAGGCCGCTCCCGGTCATCACGACCACGATGGCCAACGTGCTTGGAGTGGAGGTGCCGGTCAGCGAGCTGGCGGTTGCGGGCACCGATGGGGCCGCGGATCTCGTAGAAGGTATTGCAGAAAACCCGGCGATACTCCTGCGATCCCACGGCGTCCTTGCTTTCGGACCCACCGTCACCAGGGCTCTGGCGGTGGCGGTGACCGTTGAAGAGGCCGCACGGATCTACTTCAAGGCGGCCAGCCTCGGGACGCCACCCGTTCTACCACCGGACGTAGTGCGCGAGGCGAAGCAGTTCTACGATACGCAGTACGGCCAGAAAGGGGCGGCAAAGTGAGAGAGCTCAAAGTTGTGACCGTTTGCGGCGTGGGCATGGGCAGCAGCCTGATCCTGAGGATGAACACGGAGAAGGCTTTGAGAGAGCTGGGAGTCGCCGGGAAAGTGGACGCGATCGACTCCGGCCAAGCGAAGGGGGTGGGTCAGAGAGCCGATATCGTCGTCACGTTCAGCCACCTTGCCAAATCCCTGAACCTAGGCGGATGCAGAGTGGTGAGTATCGTCAACGTGATGGACAAGGAGAGCCTCAAGAAGAACCTTGCCGCCGCAATTGAGGAGATCAAGGAGTCCGAGGGTCAACGCTAGGAGGAACTCATACGTCGCGGCTTCTCGGGCCGCGTGCGACCGGCTCCAAGACAAGGAGGTGTCGACATGGCAATTCTGAAGTTCATCATAGACCAGCTACTCACAAAACCGCCGATCCTGTTGGGCCTGGTGACCTTGATCGGTCTTGCCCTGCAGGGGAAGTCCGGAAAGGACACCGCCACCGGCACCATCAAGACAATCCTCGGCATAAGCCTGCTCACCGCTGGTTCGGGCCTGCTAACAGGCTCCTTGAAGCCCGTCATGAGCATGTTGTACGACAGGTTTGCGCTGACCGGCGTGCAGCTCGAACCATACTCCGGCCAGGCCGCGGCCCTGGCGGCGCTCAAGGACGCGGCGGCGTTTACCGGCCCCATGATGGTGACCGGATTCGTGGTCAACCTCATCATCGCGCGGACCACGAAGTTTAAGGTCGTGTTCCTGACCGGCCACGTCATGCTTATGCACGCGGTCTTCATGACGTGGTTGCTCCAGTACATGTTCGGGCTTACCGGCACGACGGGCGTCGTGGTCGGCGGCATCCTCCTCGGCACCTACTGGACGCTGCTACCCTATTTGTGCATCAAGCAGGCGGAAGAGGTCATCGGGGCGCCCGACTTCACGGACGGGCACCAGCAGATGGCCGGCGTGCTGCTCGCGGGCTGGCTCGCTCCCAAGGTGGGCGACCCGAAGCAGAGCGCGGAGGAGATCCATTTGCCTGGCTGGCTGTCCATACTGGAGGATTTCTCGGTTATGTCGACGATCCTGATGACGGTCTTTTTCGGGATCATTGCTGTTCTGGCCGGGCCAGCGATCGTGTCGAAATACTCTGCCGGGCAGCACTGGCTCATCTACGGCTTACTCCGCGGCGTTGAGTTCACTGTAGCCCTAACCGTGGTGCTGAGCGGCGTACGTATGTTCATCGCCGAGATAGTACCCGCGTTCAAGGGCATTTCCGAGAAGGTGATACCCGGCGCGATCCCTGCGGTTGATGTCGCCGCATTCCTGCCTTTCGGCCCGAAGTCGGTCACGCTTGGCTTCCTGTCGAAGTTCCTGGGTGAGGTGACGGCCATGGCTGTTTTGTTGGGGGTACGTTGGCCGGTAATCCCAATCCCCGGCATGATACCGCTGTTTTTCGATGGTGGGCCCATAGGGGTGTTCGCTAACAAGAGGGGCGGCGTCCGGGCCGTTATCATCTGCGGTGTGCTGGTTGGCATGATGGCCGTGTTTGGTGTGGCCCTGGTGTTCAGGCTCACCGGGCTGAGCGGTGGCTACATCGGTAACTTTGACTGGTCGGTGTTCTGGGCTTTGATACTGGGCGGCACCAAGTCGCTAATCGGTCTGGTTCGAGGGTAATACACGATCGGTGCGGTCCCGGTCATGATCAAGGGCGGCGACCTGCCTGTCGCCGCCCCGATCTTACTGCACGAGCCAGCGGTCCGGCGGCCCCGGATTCTGCTACATCGGATGGCGTCCGGCCCCTAAAACCGCGCCCTGGGATCGCTTACTGGCGTACCCGGGGTTCCTTTACAGTCTACGCGGTTCTGGCAGTGGTGATCGGCACATAGTCCTTGGCTTTTTCCTCCCCCCGGAGCACCCGCAACGCGCCGAGCGCCAGCGCCCTCATCTCGTCGGAACCCGGGTAAACCATGACTGGGGCTATCCACTCAACCCTCGACTTGACCAGGCTGATGAACATCTTCGAGTGGGCGAGCCCACCGCCGATGACGATGGCGTCGACCTTACCTTCGAGCACGACCGCCATCTGACCGATCCACTTGGCCACCTGGTACGCTTCGGCGTTATACACGAGCTCGGCGTACTTGTCTCCCGCGGCAATCCTCTTTTCGACTTCAATGACGCTGTTCGTGCCGAGGTGCGCGACGAGCCCACCCTTACCCATCATCTTCTGGATCATTTCCTTGTGCGTGTACTTACCTGAGAAGCACATGTTGATGAGCCCCGTGGCCGGTAGGTCTCCCGCGCGCTCCGGAGCAAATGCGCCGCTTGACGATGCGTCGGTGCCGTCCACCATCCGGCCCTTCCTGTGGGCGGTTATCGAGAAGCCACCTCCGAGGTGCGCCACGACCAGGTTCAAGTCCTCGTATTCCTTGCCGAGGTCGTTCGCCGCGCGCCGCGCTATGGCCTTCAGGTTGAGTGCGTGGAGGAGTGACTCCCGTGGCACCTCGGGGAGGCCGCTGATCCGCGCGATGTCCTCGAACTCGTCCACGCAGGGCGGGTCCACCACGAACACTGGTATGCCGAAATTGCGCGCTATCCCCATCGCTATGGGAGCTCCGAGGTTAGACGCGTGCACCCGGCGTGGTCTGTGCAGGCAATCGTCCACCATCTCCGGTGTGACCCTGTACGTCCCCCCGGCCATGGGTCTCAGCAATCCGCCCCTGCCTACCACGGTGTCGAGATCCTCAACATTGTAGCCGTGGCGGCCGAGCGCCTCCACGACGAACGATTTCCTGTACTCGTACTGATCGGCGAGACCAGGAAATCTCGAGAGATCTTCGACGCTGTGCTGAACCGTCTCTTCGAATATGCGGTTTTCGCCTTCGAACAGCGCCACCTTCGTCGAGGTGGAACCCGGATTGACCGCCAGGACTAGCGGACCGGCTTTCGTCATCGAATCGTCCCTCCCGCAATTCAGTGTCACTTGACTGGCGAGCGGTTCATCAGGTGCAGGCTCACGCCTCATCCCGCCCAGCCTGCTCACAGTTAGCCAAGCTGTACTATTCGTCACCGGTCGCCTCGAACCTTCCGGACCCCGCCGGGGAAGGTTAGCGCCGGATGGTGACGAAATAACTCCCTGGACCGGAGGGTGAATGGTGGCGTCGCTGCAGCGGTTGTTCCGGGCGTTCGAGCACCGGCTGGACTGTACGTTCGACGGAAGAGGCAGGGAGTTCTGGGTTATCGGCGTCCTGACCTTCCTTCAAGGCTACGCGTGGTTCCTGGTCGCTCCTTTCTTTCCGTTGTACGCCCGGCGGCTCGGCGCGGACGACATGCTCGTCGGCCTGTATACGATGTTCCCACCTCTCCTGTCGGTACTCGTGAGCATACCAGGCGGGGCAATCGCATCGTCGATCGGGTCCAGAGGGGTGTTCCAGTACTCATTGACGGTCGGCTTCCTGGCGGCCGGCGCGTACGCGCTCAGTCCCGGACACTGGCTGCTGTGTCTCCCGCAAATTCTGTTCGGGATAGCGAATGCCCTGTTCTGGCCCACACAGACCTCGTACATGACCGAGGTAATACCGGAGCGCAATCGCGGGAAGATGCTCGGCCTCATGATGTCGATCACGGCAATCGGCGCGGCGCTGGGACCGGCCTCGGCCGGCCTTGTGGCGGGCTATCTCGGGTACCGCACGGTCTTCGTGGTGTACGCCGTGGCATTGGCGTTAAGCCTGCTCGCGTGCGGGCTCCTTCCGGCGTGCAACGACAGGGTTAACCCCGGCATGCTGCGGGACGCCGTCGCGGGCTCGGTGGGCTCGGGGCTGGCCGTGCTGTCCAACCCCGCCCTCGTCCTCACGACGCTGGTGTCGTTCACGACATTTATGTTCTGGGCCGTGATAGAGACGTTCTTCCCGCTTCACCTGGAGGACCGCGCTTACGCGGTGGCGGCCATCGGCGGAATAATAACGGTGCGCACCACGTCCATGACTATGGCGCGCATCGGGCTGGGCACGATACTCGGGACGGTCAGGGTCATCCCGCTGATGTTCGTATCGCTCCTCGCGAGCGCAGTTTTCATGATGTTCGTGCCGTTGGCCAGGACGCCGCCGCTCCTTGTGGGCGCCACCGCTATAATGGGAGCGGGCTCGGGTATACTCCCGGTACTCACGACCATGCAGATAGCTATGGCGACGACACCGGAGGAACGACCGATCGCCATGGCCGTGGACTCGACAGCGTGCTCTCTGGGGAGGATAGCGGCCTCGTTCATGCTGGGCGTGGTTGCCAAGTTCATGGGGTCTGCCGCGAGCCTGGTGGTGGGCGGTGCGCTTGTCGGGGCACTGACGGTGGGCACGGCGCTCTGGTGGAATTACGAATCCCGGGGAGGAGAGAGGCGTGAAGGGCGATCACATGCTCCTGTCGGTTAGGTCCAGGCAGATGGCTATAGCCGCAGTCATGATTGCTCTCACCGTAGCCGCTACCACACTCCTGCGTGTGCCCGCGTTCGGTTCGCGGCTGTTCTTCCACTTCGGTGAGGCGGTGATATGCACCGCCGCCCTGCTCGGCGGCAGGCGGATGGGCGCCACCGTCGGTGCGGTGGGTTCTGCACTGGCGGACGTGGTGCTTGGGCTGATGGTGTGGGCCCCGGTCAGCCTCCTGGTACACGGGTTCGAGGGATACGTGATCGGCCGTATGTCCGACGGGCGCGGCGCCCGCAAGGACGTCGTGGCGCTGGCGCACGGCACCGGCGTCATGATCGCCGGCTACGCACTCGGCGCATGGGTCATCTACGGCGCAGCCGCAGTTCCCATCGAGGTGGCGCGCGACCTGGCCCAGGGCGGCGCCGGCGCGGCCATCGCCTGGTTCGTCACTTCGGCCATCACGCGTGCGTGCCCCGCATTGAGCATCAGGGGGTCGGGCGAATGAGCGAGCGTGACCGCTACATGTCATACGATGTCCCCGGCGAATTGAAGACCGGCAAACTCCCCGTGGAGGTGCTTGCCCGCAGCGTCCTCAGCCGCAGGGGCAAAGCCAGGAGCGAGGTCGTGCTGCACGCGTCGGTGGGTGAGGATTCGTGCGCCATAGACCCTTCACGGGATCTCGTGGTGATGTCGACGGACCCCATCACAGGCGCCGAGGGGGAGATCGGATGGTTGTCCGTGCACATCGCGTGCAACGACGTGGCGGCCAACGGGGCTGAACCCGTGGGTGTGCTCGTGACCCTTTTGTCTCCCCAGGGTTCCCGGGTAAGCGACGTGGAGAGGGTCATGGCCGGGGTGGACGCAGCCGCTCGAGAACTCGGGATTGAGGTGCTGGGCGGCCACACCGAGGTGACGGCGGCCGTCGTGCAGCCGGTGATCTCGACCACGGCCGTAGGCCTCGCGCCGGCGGATGGTCTCGTGACGAAATCGGGGGCCGCTCCGGGTGATGCGATAATAATGACTAAAGGCGCTGGACTCGAAGGGACTGCGATCCTTGCGACCGATTTCGGCGACGTGCTCGCCGCATCGCTCGGCGAGGAACTCGTCGAGAGAGCGAGGGAGTTCATCCGGGAGATCAGCGTGGTCCGCGAAGGGCTCATAGCAGCCCGCTGCGGTGCGACCGCCATGCACGACGTCACCGAGGGAGGCGTGCTCGGGGCGCTGTGGGAGATGGCCGGGGCGCCAGCAGCCTCCGGCGCGTCGATGGGATTCACGATCAGGCTGAACGACGTACCCGTCAGGGAGGAGACCGCCGCCATCTGCCGCGTGGCGGGGGTGGACCCGCTAAGGCTTGTGTCGAGCGGCGCGATGCTCATAGCGGCCAGGCCCGGCGCGTCGCGGGATATACTGGGATCCCTGCGCGGCGCCTCTATTGAGGCCGCCACAATAGGCGAATTCACAACCGGCGGCAGGGTGCTGGTCGCCGGCGGCAGAGAGATCTCCGCGGGCGCACCGGAGTCAGACCACATCTGGGCGGCGAGGAGTCGCCTCGACGGCATGCGCGACACGCTTCGCGGTGTGGTTCGCGGGCGTCCTACCTCACGATGAACTTCGCCTCGCTGGACTCTCCTTTCAGGCGGACGTAAACCCACCCGCCGGAATACTCCGCTGACCACCCGGCCGCGCTGCCCTGGCCGTCTTCGACTTTTTCCCCGCTATCGCCGCAGTATACGGCGACACAGAGTTCGTCCACGCCCTGCGGCGCCCGCACCGTGAACAGGCGTCCGGCGCCGGAGCCGGGAAGCGGTTCGACTGTCAGGCGCGCCGACTCGTGCTTATCGAGGAACCGCACGTATGCGTTCATAGTCCTGCACGTGAGCCGGCCCGACGAAATCGCCTCCTGAATCCTCCCGGTGACCCTCTCCCACATGGCCGGTTCTCTGGCTATCACGCCCGGGTGGAAGTAGAACAGCCGTACCTGACGCCTTGACTCGATCTCTCCCAGCAAATCCGCCATGTCCAGGGCGATCTGCCGGGGGGTGCGGGCGGCTGTCATGTTCTCGAAACACAGGCCGTATGCGGTCCCGGTGTAGGGGAAATGCCAGAAGCGGGTATCGGCGCGCCCCGAGAACCAGACCCTGGTCGGGGGTGAGCATGGGGCGGACGGGAAGGCTGTCGCTTTGAACCCCAGCAGTGCGAGCGCGTCATTCACGGTTTCGTCGTGAGCACCCGCGGGTGCGCTGTACTCCACGACTTCCCCGACAAGCGATCTGAGGCCGGAGACGTTGAGCTCGATAAAACGTCGTTTCTCGCCGGGAGCCATCCTGGCGAAGTTGAACGCCCAGTAGTTGTGCATCCACCCCCCGTGCGCCCCCACTGAACCGAGCCTCGCCAGCGCCCGTACGTAGGGCCTGCCACCTCTGGCGTCCGAAGCGTTGACCCCGAGCCCGTCGCCGTGGCGGTTGCAGTCGGGCCCGGCGGTAATGTGGCTGGAGAGCGGCATAGACCGTGGGAAGGCGCCCCTGGCGAGCAACCTGCCGAGGTCCGGGGAATAAGCCCCCGAACACACGTGCATGTTCAGAACGAGACCCGATACGCCGCCGGGTGCGGGTATTATCCTGGGGGCCCTGACCTTGCGGCCGAGGAAGTAGCGAATCACCGGCCGGCAGATGAAGTCGTTGTTCGACCTCCATTTGTGAGCGAACAGCCTGGCGTTGACGTAGAGCGCGACTCCACCCCCGGTGGTCGGGCATTCGGTGACGAGCGGCGCCTGCGCTAACACCTGGCCCGAACACGGGGGAGGCTGGCTGGCGACCGGCCGGGTCGTGGCGAGCACCGTCGCTGCGTCACCTGCCACCGAAACGGAGGCGTGTTCGTCCTCGACCGGGGGGTAGCCATACGCCTGGACTGCGCCGCGCTGGATTATCGATCTGTCGAACTCGGGAGCGAGCTCCGAACCCGCGGGGATAATCCACCGGCCCGTGAACGGTGCGGCGGGGGGGAGCGGTTCTCCCGCAACCTCGTGGACTCGCGCCGGTCCCGGGCGGATGCCCAGTACGCGCCATAGACCCGGGGGCGGGTCGTGCGCAGCGAGGATACTTCCTCCCGCAGCAGCGTAGTCTACCAGAACCCCCGACACCGCGCCGCACGGCGTCCCCTCGGGAATGATGATCGCCGCGTACTCGCTGGCCAACGCGGGACCGCCCGCGGAGCGTACTGCTTCCTCCGCCAGTACGCGGACGGCATACCCTTCCTCGCTCAGTAGCTGCGACGCCGCCTGAACCCCCGGCGATGCCGGCCGCTGCCCACACGACAACACCCCGATGACCGCCGGACGATGGTGACGCCTGACCCCGGGTCCTCTATACTGGGCGGGCGCAACGCCCGCGGCGAACCCGACCACTCCCGCCAGGATCAGGAGCATCACCCGCGCTACCACCTTTGCCGCCGTAGCCCCTGCCGCGGCTGTGCTGAACCACCGGTCCACAGGCTTCCTCACGAGTAGCATCACACTCAATTTCTATTGCGCGGCTGCACGGTGCTGAACAGCGTAGTAGCACCAGATAGGAACGTGAACCCGCTACGGCGAATTCCCGCCTCTGCGAAACTCACCGCCCGCCGCAAGCGCACGGCGGCGGGGAATGGAGGGCGGACGGATGTCTTGTTGCAGCAAGGGGACTGTATCAAGGGGCGAACTGACTGAGGCGGTACGCAGGGCAATAGAAGACCGCGCTACCTGGTTCAAGCTGCTCCTCGACAACGCGCAGAAGGGCGGGGTCAACGCGGAGGAACTCGCCCGCAAGTCCATTTTCGAGTTCGGGAAGATGAAAGGGGCCAGAATGAACCCGACTACCGACCTGCAGTCCTTCGTCAAGGAGTTTGCGAACCCCATCGTCACGGACGTTTTTCAGATGGAGATAAAGGAGGCCGGGCCGGAAAAGGCGGTCATAGAGTTCAACTACTGCCCCCTGATGCAGGCGTGGGACCGGCTGGGCGCAACCCCCGAAGAACACGACAGGCTGTGCGACTGGGCGATGGAAGGCGACCGCGGCCTGATGACCAGGTTCCCGGGCTTTGACCTGGACATCCAGACGCGCAAGGGCAAGGGCGACCCCGTGTGCAGGCTGGTATTCACGTTAAAGAAGAGGTAGGCGCAGAAGCAGGCGACCGCACGCCGCCGTACGCCGGTGCGCGCCGCGCGGTGTATGCCGCCCGTTGAGATACGGGGTGAATACCCCCGCGGGGAATGGTATGATATAGCGTAGACAACCCGGGAAAGGGGTGTAACGGTGAAGGAGAAGGTAGAACAGGCTCTGTCGAGAGTCAGGCCCAACCTGCAGGCGGACGGCGGTGACGTTGAACTCGTCGACGTCGCGGACGGGGTTGTTAAGGTGAGACTCAGGGGCGCGTGTGGCTCGTGCCCAATGGCGCAGATGACGCTCAAGAACGCCATCGAGCGGATCGTAAAGGCCGAGGTCCCCGAGGTCAAACGAGTGGAAGCAGTCTAACCGCCAGGCCGCACAGCGTTGGCGCTCGAACCCCCCGGACCTCCGGGGGGTTTGCGTTCCCGCCGCCTTGTTTACATATGTGCTTCAAGGCAGGGAACGACTCCACCATGTCGAATGATGAAACCCAATATCAGATTCTCCCGCTTCAGGAGGTCACTTTTGGTGCCGGCGAAGGCTGAAGGCGATCTTGAATCCGGCACGGAATCCGCGGCAGGGAAACCTGCTCCGTCAGGGCTAAGCCCCGAGAGAGTATACCGCACAGTATTTCACAACTCGTCGGACGCGCTGTTCCTGGTGAGGGTGCGCCAGAACGGTGAGATCGTATACGAGGCCGCAAACCCGGCGTTCGAGGACCTGACCGGCTTCACGTCCTCCGAGGTAGTCGGTCGTTCACCGTACCACCTCCTCCCGCCGGAGGCCGCCGACAGGGTGGCCGCGAGATACCGGAAGTGCGCGGGCTGCCGGACCCCCCTGGAATACGAGGACAGTATCCAGTTCCCGGTGGGGAAGCGCATCTACTCCAGCAGACTCGTCCCGCTGCCGCTCAAGGACGGGGACGTCCGGGTCGTCGGTGTGCTTCACGATGTCACTCTCAACCGCCAGAAAGAGGCCGAGATGGCCGCGCTGGCGGAGTCCCTCAGAAAGCGTGTCTCTCACCTTTCGTGTCTGCACAGGATACACGATACGCTTGTCAAGTCCGGAGACCTCGACACCGTTCTGGAGCAGGCTTGCCGGTCGCTATCGGTCGCGCTCCGGGAGGACGGATCGATCGGCGCGAGCATCATCTCCGGCGGGAGGACGTTCGGGCGGCCGTGCGACGGCGCCGTGGTTCTCGGTAAATTTGACGTAGTGGCGGGCAGCGACGTTACCGCGCAGATTATCATCACGGGACCCGAGCTTCGCGGGAAACCGGACCGGCGGCTATCAGCGGACGACAGGGACCTGATTCAAAGCATCGCCGCCGATCTCGGGATGGTCATGGCCGGGTTCCGGCAGCAGGAACGGGTACGACACCTGACGGCCGTACTCAAGGCAATCGCAGACATAAACCAGGCGATGGTCCGCGAGAGGGACCGCGACAAGCTACTGGTCCGCGCGTGCAAGGTGCTCCTCAGAGTGGGACCCTACTTCAGGGTGTCGTTCTACGTGCCGGACGGCGCTACCGGCACGGATAGTGCAGCCGGCGCCGATCGCGCATCCGGCGGCGGTAGCGCACCCGGTGCTCTTGAGCTGTTGTGCGCGAAGACGGCCTCGGACGCCCCGGGACAGCCGTTCGATGATTCGGTCACCTCCGCTCTCGTGAAGAAGGCATTTGACACCCGTAGAACCCAGGTCAAGACCTCGGGCGAGCACAGGCTGTGGGCGGTCCCACTGGTCAACCTGGACGACAGGTACGGCGTGATAGCGGTGTGGACGCGTTCGCCCGAGGACGAAGAGGAAAGGAACCTCCTGGAGGAACTCGCGAGAGACATCGCATTCAGCATGCACTCGTCGGCGGAAGAGGAACGCAGGCGCCAGGCGGAGGCCGCTCTGAAGGCCTCGGAGGAGAGGTACAGGCGCCTCGCCGAGAACGCTCCCGACGCCATATACAGGTTCAGGCTCAAACCGGACCCGCGCGTTGAGTACGTTAACCCCGCTATCGAGGGGGTCACGGGCTACGCACCCGAGGAGTTCTACGCTGATCCCACACTTACGCTGCGAATAACACATCCCGACGACAGGCCGTTGATGGAAAGCGTGATGACCGGCCTTTACGAAGCCAGGCCCGGCGCGCAGTACACGGTCCGGTTCTACCACAAGGACGGCCGGCAGATGTGGCTGGAACACAAGGTTATCTACCTGAAAGACGGCGAGAGCGTCGTAATCGAGGGTATTGGCCGCAACATCACCGACCGTATCGAAGCGGAGGAGAAGATCCGCTTCTACAGCATATACGACCCGCTGACGGGGCTATACAACCGCGCCAGTTTCGAGGAGAAGCTGGACCAGGTCCCGGAGGATTCGAGGATGTGCATGGTCGTTTGCGACCTGAACGGGCTCAAGCTCGTAAACGACATCCTGGGACACACCACGGGTGACGAGGTCCTGAAGACCACCGCCTCTATTCTGGGGAAGGTCTTCGACGACGACGTCTTTCTAGCCCGCGTGGGTGGTGACGAGTTCGTGGCGCTCCTGGCGGCAGGCGAGGACGAGGCGGGGGACAGGTGCAGGAGGCTGCAGGGCGAGATGGACTCGTACAACCGCGAGAACCCTGACCTCCCGATCAGCCTTGCGTACGGGTACGCGTGCGGGTCGGGGTCAATGCGGGACCTTTACCGCCTTGCCGACGACGCGATGTACAGGCACAAGCTGCTCTTCGCCGAGAGCGCCAGGGACTCCATAATCCGCGCGCTGCTGGGGGCCCTCAAAGATCGCGATGACATGACCGAGGAACGCGCCTCGAGGCTCTACGAGATGTCCATCAGGTTGGGCGGGGCGGTCGGCCTCTCCGGCACCGATCTACCCAACATCGCCGTGGCTGCGGTGCTGCACGATATCGGGAAGGTCGGGGTTCCACAGTCGATACTCTCCAAGAAGAGCGGACTCACTCCTGAGGAACGCCGCATGATGGAGCGTCACAGCGAGATCGGATACAGGATCGCAGCATCATCACCGGAACTCGGCCACATCGCGGAGCTTGTGCTGCAGCACCACGAGCGCTGGGACGGGAAGGGTTACCCGCTCGGACTCCGGGGGACAGCGATATCCCTCGGCGCCAGGGTACTCGCCGTCATCGACGCGTACGACGCCATGGTATCGGGACGACCGTACCGCCGCGCGATGACGCACGTGGAGGCGGTGCGAGATCTCCAGCGTAACGCTGGGACACAGTTCGACCCGGTAGTGGTCGCCAAGTTCGTCGCCGTTTTCGGCGGAGCCGGTAGGAATTCGAACCACACCGACGAATAACTCAGTTGCTTTGGCGCTTCAGAAGGGAGGGTATAATGAAGTGGCATTCAAGATCAATGATGACTGCGCTGCTTGCGGAGCCTGCCAGTCCGAGTGCCCCTCGGGAGCGATAGTTGAGGGTGACAAGTACAGCATCGACCCCTCGAAATGCACCGACTGCGGGACCTGCGCCGACGTGTGCCCGGTGGGCGCCATAATCGGCGAGAAGAAGTAGCCCTGGGGCCTGCCCGTGGACGAACGATTTTCGAGGATGATGGCAAAGTCCTCAGCCGTACGGCTGAGGACTTTCGATTAAGCGACACTGTCAAAGAGAGGGATTCACGATGGAACTGCTTACGAAGGCGATCTCCGAGGTTGGGCTGCCGGATGATGACGCTGTAGCCCGCTGCAAGGCGAGGCTGGATTCCCTGACGAAACCGCCGGGGAGCCTTGGCATGCTGGAGGATGTGGCTGTCAAGATAGCCGGCATCACCGGCCGAATAGCGCCGGACCTGTCCAGCAGGGTGGTCCTCGTGATGGCGGGGGACCACGGAGTTACCGCGGAGGGCGTCAGCGCATACCCGTCCGAGGTGACCCCCCAGATGGTACTCAACTTCCTCAGGGGTGGCGCGGCGATAAACGTACTCGCGCGGCATGCGGGAGCCGGGGTGGTCGTGGCGGACGTGGGGGTCGCTGCCGACGTCGCCGGCGAAGGGTTGAGGAATGTCAAGGTGAGGAAGGGTACCGCCAACATGGCCGCTGGACCTGCGATGTCACGAGAGGAAGCGGTAGCCTCCGTCGAGGCCGGGATCAGGCTGGCCCACGACGCGATCGACGGCGGCGCGGCCATGATCGCCACCGGCGACATGGGCATCGGCAACACCACCGCGAGCAGCGCGATTCTTGCGGCGTTCAGCGGAATGGACGTCGGGGAGATCACCGGTCGTGGCACAGGAGTCGACGACGCGAGGCTAAGGCTGAAGGCGGACGTCATAAGGAAGGCGCTCGCCGTCAACCGGCCGGACCCCGCGGACCCGCTCGACGTCCTTCACAAGGTCGGCGGGCTCGAGATCGGAGCGATAGCCGGCGCCATCATCAGCGCTGCCGGCCGCAGGGTCCCCGTGGTGGTCGACGGCTTCATCTCTTCCGCCGGGGCACTGGTGGCCGAGAGGATGCAGCCCAACGTGAGGCATTTCATGGTGGCATCGCACCTGTCCGAGGAGCCAGGCCACGGGGCGATACTGAAGATAATCGGGCTCGAGCCGATGCTGCACATGAGGATGAGGCTCGGCGAGGGGACGGGGGCGGTGCTCGCGTTCCACCTGATAGATGCCTCTATGAAAGTGCTCAGGGAGATGGCAACGTTCGCGGAGGCGGGGGTTTCGGAGCGCTCCACCTGATCCGCGGAGCGTGGCCGCCCGGCAACTGGCGGGCAGCGGCCCCCTCCGTTGCGGCCGGTTGCGGGCGTGCGACGTTGCCGCGGGGCTACTGGGCCGGTATAATTCATCTTGAGCGCAGGGACGGTCGCGCTCGAAGACGGTCCCGAAAACGGGTGATGGAGTGCTCCGTGCCAGGCAGGGCGCCACCGTATGGCTGCTGGCGGCGGTCCTGACGTTCGCGTTGTTCCTGTCTCTTTGCATTGGGGCAGTGAGGATTTCGCCGCTCCAGGTGTTTACGTCTTTGACCGGTGGCGATGGAGGGGACTCGGGGATACTCCTGGGCATCAGGCTCCCTCGCGTGCTCCTTGCGGGCCTCGTGGGCGCGGACCTCGCCGTGGCCGGGGCCGTACTGCAGGGTGTGTTCATGAACCCCCTGGCGGACCCGTACGTACTGGGCGTCTCGTCCGGCGCCTCACTGGGGGCCGTAATCGTAATAGCGTTTAACCCGCAGTTCACGCTCGGAGGCCTGGGCGCGCTCCCGCTGTTCGCCATGGTGGGCGCGCTGCTCACGATCCTCGTCGTGCAGCATCTCGCGTCGGTGGATGGGAGGGCATCGGTGACCGGCCTCCTGCTTGCCGGCGTCGCCGCCAGCGCGTTCCTGTCCGCGGCCATCTCCGGGGTCGCCTACGCTTCGGGCAACAGGGTCCATCAGGTTTGGCTGTGGCTGGTGGGTGGGTTCTCGAACGCGGGATGGGACCTCGTGACCATGGCGCTGCCGTACTCGGTCGCGGGGCTGGCGTGCTCGATCGTCCTGGCGAGGGACCTGAACGCTATGGTCCTGGGCGAGGAGACGGCTACCCACCTTGGCGTGAATGTCAACCTTGTCAGAAACGTCCTCGTCTGGACGGCTTCGCTGCTCACCGCCGTTTCCGTGGCGTCGTCAGGGATTATCGGGTTCGTCGGGATGGTGATCCCCCATATATGCAGGATGGTCGGGCCCGACCACAGGTTCCTGGTGCCGGCGTCCGCGCTTGCAGGCGCGGCCGCGACCGTGCTGGCCGACACCGCCGGGCGTACGATACTGGCGCCCCAGGAGATCCCCGTGGGGATCATCACCTCGCTCGTTGGAGGGCCGTTCTTCCTGTACCTCCTGAGGCAGAACCAGCGCACTCGAAGGGGGAACCCGGGGGCATGAGCATTTGATAAGGATCGCGGTCAACGGAATCGAGTGCTCTTTCGGCTCAGCCCCCGTCCTCAACGGACTCACCTTCGAGGTCAGCAAGGGCGACTTCACAGGCATAGTCGGCCCTAACGGCTCGGGTAAGTCCACTCTGTTGAGGGTCATGAGCCGCGTGCTCCGCCCGACCCGCGGGGCGGTGCTGCTGGACGGCCGCGATGTGTTCGATCAGGATGCCACGAGCGTCGCCAGGCGCATCGCCGTGGTGGGCCAGGATGCGCGCACCGAGTTCGGCTTCAGCGTGATGGACGTCGTGATTATGGGCCGGTTCCCGCACTTGAACAGGTTCGAGCGGGAGTCGGAGGTGGATGTGGGGATCGCGCGGGCCGCGCTCGCCTCCACCGGCATCGCCCACCTGGAGGGTAGAAAGGTCACGGAGCTCAGTTCGGGTGAGAGGCAACGCGTCCTCATCGCAAGGGCGCTCGCCCAGCAACCGGAGATCCTGTTGATGGACGAGCCCACCACCTTCCTCGACATAAGCTACCAGGTGGACGTGATGGACCTGGTGTCGAACATGAACCGCGAGCGTGGCATTTCGGTCGTGATCGTCCTCCACGACCTGAACCTGGCGGCGCAGTACTGCAAGTCGCTGATGCTCCTCCATGGGGGTAAGGTCCTGAGCAGTGGCACCCCTGAGGAGGTTCTCACCTCCGAAAACATAAGGCTGGCGTACGGCAGCGAGGTGATGATCACGCGTCATCCGGCGCACGGGCGGCCCCACGTGATCGTCCTGCCGAAGCCGTCCAGGGCGGGGCACGACGCGCGCCCCGAGCGCGTACACGTGATAGGCGGCGGGGGCATGGCGTCCCACATTCTGGAGATGCTCTCCGCCCGCGGGTTCCGGATCTCGGCCGGCGCCCTCAACGCGGGAGACGCCGACTGGGTGCAGGCGAAGGCGCTGGGGGCCGATCTCGTTGAGGTCCCGCCATTCTCGCCCATCGCGCAGGGCGACCTCGACAAGACGCTCGCCCTGATAAAAGGGGCGTCGGCTGTAATACTCGTCGACATCCCGTTCGGCCCCGGTAACCTGAAGAATCTCGAGGCCGCGACTTCAGCCATAGAGGCGGGAACACCGCTCATTGTGGTGGACCGCGCGGGGATCTCGTCGCGCGATTACACCGGCGGGCAGGCAGTGTCGGCGTTCGGCAAGATCGAACGCGCGAGTGAGACGGGTTCCGGCGCGCGCGTGGTCTGGTGTGAACGCGACGAGGACGCCGTCGCCGCGGTCGAGCGGCTGCTTGCCGGAACACGGGGGGGTTCCTCATGACCGCGCCGCAGGGAGGGCCTCAGGGGGGCGCCGCATCGCTGGTCTTCATCACCGGAGGGGTCAGGAGTGGCAAGAGCGCTCTCGGGGAGAAGATGGCCGCCGCCTGCGGCCGCGAAGTCCTGTACATCGCGACGGCCAGGCCGCTGGACCCCGAAATGGCGAGGCGCATCGAGAACCACAGGCGCAGGCGACCCCCTGCGTGGAGAGTCGTCGAGGCGCCGTTCCACCTGGCTCCTGCGCTGCGCGATTCGGTGAAGGAGGGCGGCGCGCCCTCCGTCGTCCTGCTGGATTGCCTGACGATATTCGTGTCGAACATCTTGCTCGGGGGACTGTGGCTGGGAGTAGATGACAGGGAGATGGACGAACGAGCCTTCGCCGAGCTTGAGCGCCGCGGCGACGAGTGTGTCGAGAGGGTGCGTGAGTTCATCGCAGAGACCAGGGCATCCAGCCTGAACGCCGTGATCGTCGGGAACGAAGTCGGACTGGGCGTCGTCCCCGAGTATCCGGCCGCGCGCGTGTACCGCGACGTAGCCGGTCGCGTCAACCAGCTCGTCGCCACCTCGGCTGATGAGGTTTGGGCGGTGTGGTCGGGGATACCCGTGCGAATCAAACCGGCGCCGGTAGTCTCGGGGTGGCCGCCACCATGACGGACGACATCCGCTACTTCTTCCACGATCTGGCCCTGGCGCTGCAGTTCCTGACTCGGCTGCCGGTTCCGCTCAGGACTGCACCCGACCCCGAAAGGCTGGCCGGCTCGGTCAAGTTCTACCCGTTCGCGGGCGCCCTGATAGGTGTCATTCTCGCGGTGGCGCACGCCACCGCGTCCAGATTCCTGCCTCCGCTCGTATCGGCAGCCGTCACCGTCGCGGCCTGGGCCACGCTCACGGGCGCAATGCACCTCGATGGGCTCATGGACGCCGCCGACGGGCTGCTCAGCCACAGGGGCAGGGGGGAATCCCTCGAGATAATGAAGGACAGCAGGGTCGGCGCGATGGGCGTGGTGGCCGGCCTGCTCGTGCTGCTCGTCAAGTTCTCGGCGCTCGCCTCCGTCCCGGCGGGTCCGCGAAGCGTGGGACTGTTGAGCGCTGTCGTGGCCGGCCGGATATCGATCGTATGCTGCCTCATCCTGTTCCCGTACGCCCGCGAGCAGGGGATGGGGGCGTTTTCTCGTGGTCTGGCGCCACTGCCGGCGGTCGCCGGGGTGCTGGGTGGCGCCGCGATAGCGTTCGGATCGGCGGGTGCCATCGCCCTCCTCACCATCACTGGAGCGGCCACTGTAGGGTTCCTCGCCGCCGCGTCCGCGAACCGGGCGCTGGGGGGGCTGACCGGCGACGTGTACGGCGCGGTGTGCGAGATAACGGAGGCAGTCGCACTGATCCTGTGGGTGGCATTGATATGACGGCCGACCGCCGCCTTGCTCCCGCGGATGGCGCCGGCGTCGCCGGCGCCGGTCTCGATGCCCTGCAGCTGGTGCTCGTGCGGCACGGGCAAACGCAGTGGAACGCCGAAGCCCGTTACCAGGGCCACCGCGATATACCGTTGAGCGCCACGGGCGCCGCACAGGCTGCCGCGCTGGCCTCGTATATGTCACAGTGGGACGTAGCGGCTGTGTACTCGAGCGACCTGAGTCGCGCGTTCGAGACTGCGTCACGCATAGCCGCGGCTCACGGCATCACAGTGCTGCGGGACCGCCGCCTGCGCGAGATGTGTTTCGGCGACTGGGAGTCGCTGACTCACGACGAGATCGAGTCGAACTATCCGGACCTGTACGGCGCGTGGCTTGAGTCCCCCGCCACGGTTCATCCCCCCAACGGCGAAACACTCGCGGATGTTCGCGACAGGGCGCTTGCCGCGTTGAGGGACGCCGTCCGCGCGTGGAGCGCAGGGGCCACCGCCGCTGGCGAGGCCGGTCGCGACGCCCGCACCGTCGCGGATCGTAGCGGCCGCCCCGTCGACGGCCAGGGCACCCGCATCGTAGTTGTCTGCCACGGCGGCCCCATCAGGGCGGTGCTGTGCACCGTCCTCGGCCTGCCCCTCGACCAGGGTTTCTGGCGACTCGGGGCTCGGCCGGGCACGTTCGCGGTACTGCGAGGGGATACCCGGGCGTGGAGGCGGTTCGTATCGGCCGGTGCGGCTGGCGAGCCGGAAACGGCATGCTGCGCCCTCGACGTTGAGACTATGGACGCCCTCCCGGAATAGGGGCTACAGCCCGAGCAGTGCGAGAGGGTTTATCGAAGACGCGCCTACCGTCGCCGACCAGTGCAGGTGCGAGCCGGTCGAGAACCCTGTGGAACCAACCCTTCCGATGACGTCACCCCTCTTTACAGTTCCGCCGGCCTTAACGTCAACCCTCGACAGGTGGAGGTACGACGTAAACACGTTCAGCCCGTGGTCGACAATGATGGTATTCCCGCTGAGGAGCAGCGCTTCCGCCAGTACGACCCGCCCGGCGTTAGCGGCGCGCACCGGCGCGCCGTCGCGCGCCCCGAAGTCGATCCCCCAGTGACGCCCCCACTCGACCCCGTTGACATACCTGATGAACCCGAACGGCGTTCCCATCGGGGCGTCCACGGGAAGGGTGAACGGCTGGTTCCATAGCGGCTCGGGGCTCGTGCGGGACCTCGCCGCCTTCACCTTCTCCTGGTCGGCCTTGACGCGCGCCTGATCCTGCGTGAGTTCGACGGTCTTCTTGTCCACCGTGATCCTCGAGGACGGGAATTCCTTTTTCTCGACGGTGAGAGCGGCAGGTATCACCTTCAGGTCGCCGGCGACCGCATCCACCTTGTACGAGCCCGGCGCCCTGGTCACTCCAACAGGGACAAGCACCCTCGCTGAACCCTCCGAGACAAACGCCCTGTGCGTCTCGCGGGCGCTGCCAGGACCGGTGATGACTACGGAGACCTCGGCTGCCTCGCCGGTGCCTTCGACCGTGACCAGCACGACATCACCCTGTTTCACGGCAGACGGTTTCGCCGAGACGGCTGCCGGCGGCGGGGTGGGCGGTGCAGGCGGCGGCGCAGTCTGCGGGTCCGCCGGTGCGGGCGGGGTGGATGGAGCCGCCACCGCGGGCTGGGTGGGCGCGGTTGAACCGGGCGCTGGTGGGGTAGACCTGGCCGGAGGAGGCTCAGCCGTGATGGAGGCGCGCCAGGCGACGACCCCCAGGGATATACCCACGGCGAACATGACGAGAACGAGTATGAGGACGATCCTGCTTATGGCCAGCTCTCCTCCCGACAACCCTGCCGACTGTATTCCATGGCGCGGGCGCGGCATCCTTCTCAATTGGGCGTATGCTGGCACTAACTCGCCAGGATGGACTGGACGGCCCTCTCCAATATATCGGCCCGTCGCGACGGATTGAGCCCGTCGCGGGCACGCCCTTCGTACGCCCGCGTCCTGGGCAGTCCCTCAAAGTACGCGAGCGCCTCGGCGCAGTCCCCGATGATGGTGTCTGCGATCATCCTCGCGTGCTCGGGCCCGCGGTCGGGCGAACCGAGCGCATCGTGCCTGACCCGCATCCCTACGCCCACCTGTAGCCCGTTGAGGGCCGCGACGGCCAGAAGGCATGGCGGCACGGCGAACAGAATGGGTCCTGCGCGGCGCAGCAGCTCGGGCGAACAGGCGAACGGCCCGTGGGAGGGAGAGGCCGCTCCGATCAGGCTGACCAGCCCCAGGCGCCGGTTGAGCTCAAGCCTGGCCTCCGTGACCTCGGCGAACAGTCCGCGCCAGCCCCTGGCGGCAGTCGTAACAACACCCCCCGTGCAGTCCGTGAGCGCCAGGTCCAACTCGCCCCGCGCGACCGGCTCGACCAGGCCCCGCATCAACCTGCCGACGGGCCCAGCCATGTCCCCGTCAAGGAATAGCACGGCTGAGAACCGGCCACCCGCTAGGCACAACGCGGCGCCGATCGCCCTCGGCACGTCGACCCCGAGTGGCTCGGCGAACACGTGGACACTCACCGGAGGCCAGATTCCCAGCGCCACCCCGGCGGTCCGGTCGCTCGACCCGTTAACCACCACGTGGACACCACCGGCCCCAGCCGCCTTCGCGTTGGACACGGCGGCGACGATGGAGTCTTCTTCGTTCCGCACCGGGATGACGGCGCATACACTGGAGTCAGGGCCATCTCCCACCGTCACGGGGGACCCCCCCTCAGGTCATCGGCCTGCTTCTCCATCCTATGCTGCGGCCGCGTGGTGCGTGGCGGCGTTCTGTGGCGAAGGGAGGGGGCACGGAATATATATTACTGAAGAGGCCTGTGTAGACATAATCCTTCCATGTGAAGAAAGGAGGGGAACGATGAGCGGAATGACGAGCGCAAACATGAGCGGCTGCAAAGTAATCACGGAACTCCTCCAGCTCGAAGAGGTCATCGGTGAAAAGACATCCCAGATAAACATCAGCAGCGAGGTCGATATCCCGGAGATCAAGCCGCCGGCTGTGCAGGTCATTGACAGCATTACAGAGGTCGAGGTCACCAAAGTCGAGATCATCACGGACAAGGTCATAGTCGAAGGTGTCCTGCAACTCAAGGTGGTGTACGAAGCGGCCGTTCCCGAGCAGACGGTGCACGTATTCCACGCTAACGTCACCTTCAGCACCTTCGTGCATGTCGAGGGCGCTGAGGAAGACATGACCGTTGACGCCAAGGTGGACATTGAGAGCGTTTCTTTCGAGGTGATTTCCCCGCCCAGCAGGCGTGTCCAGGTCAGGGCCATCATCCGGCTACGCGCGAAGGTCCTGAAGCCGACCTGCCTTAAGGTGGTCACCGACGTCCTGGGCATCGCGGGAGTGCATGTCACCAAGCACGTTTTCCGCGCCGAGGACATCGTCGGGCAAGAAGAGACGCAGATAGTGACGCGCACGGAGATCGTGCTTCCCGACGTCAAGCCGAACGCTCTACAGGTGATCGATTCTGTGACCGAGTGCGAGATCACCGACATCGACATCATCAACGGCAAGGCCGTTGTCAGGGGCCAGATCACCGCGCGCATCATCTACGAGAGTGACTCGCCATACCAGACTGTGCACGTCGTCCACGGGACGGGATTCTTTGAGGCATTCGTCGAAATACCCGGGCTCGAACCCGACATGACTGTGACCGCGGACTGTGACGTTGAGTTCGCTTCGTTCGAGATCATCGGCAACGGCAGGGTCATCGTGGCGAGAGTCGTCCTCAGGGTGCATGTGAAGGCCACCAAGACCCGCCTGCTCGAGGTCGTCACCGACGTCAAGGACCTGCCGCCGGGGTGCAACCTGGAGAAGGAACTCGTACGCATCCAGGAGGTACTCGCCGAGAGGACCAAGCAGGCCATCGTGCAAAGCGTGCTGGACATTCCGGAAGAGAAGCCGGATGTGGTGTCGGTGGTCAAACACGAGACCTCGATTCAGATCCAGCGGGTCACTGTCATCGACCGCAAGGTTCTCATCGAGGGTGTCATCCACCTGAAGACGGTGTACGAAGGTCTCGTGCCCGGACAGACCGTGCACGTCGTCCGCCACGACGTCGCGTTCGCGGACTTCGTGCACATCCCCGAAGCCAAGAAGGACATGACTGCCACGGTGCAGGTCGACGTGGAGCACGTGTCCTACGACGTCGGAACGGGCGACCCAATCGCCGTGCAGATCGTCCTGAAGATAACGGCCAGGATCGTCCAGACCAGGCAGGTACAGATCGTCGTCAAGATAATCGCGGTCGAGGCGGTCTGCATGGGCGTCATTACTGGCGATTATGTGAACGTGAGGCCGACGGCGAGTACCGAAGGGGCGCCGATTGCCACCCTGACCAGGAGTACTGAGGTCGTCATAGTGGGCATGGAGGACCAGTGGTTCAGAGTGAGGTTGGCGGATGGCAGGATTGGGTTCATCTTCGCGCATCTTGTGAGGAGCGACTGCATGCCGAGAGGTTAGGGTAGACCCGGAGAACAGCATATCAGGTCAGAAAATGGCCTCGGCCTGCGAATACGTAAGTAGTCGCGGGCCCCCGTGCGATAACGGCCGCAGCGACGCGGCCATTCCTTTTTCTTACAGGTGGCAGCATGGCTTCCTGAGTGACCACCATCCTCCAGCAGGACCATGCATTTACATAAGTGGGTCGCATAACACCGCACTGGAACAAATTTGGTGCTAGATGCGGTTTGTAATGTATACAGAATACGGCGTAGGATGTAACTCGTAGGAAGCTACCCAGGCCCTGCCACCCGCGGGGCCCAAACCGAAGGGAGGATGGAGATTGAGAAAGACGGCCAAGGCAGTCGGCATCCTGGTTGTCGCGGCGATGCTTGCGTGTCTAGCGGCCATGCCCGCCGCGGCTGCCACCGTCACAATCGTCCAGGGGCGCGTAATCGAGTGCTCCGGCGGGTCGCCGAGCGGATTGTCGGGCGAGTCGCTTACCCGCGCCTCGACAAGCTCATCCGGGTCGTACCGCTACATAGTCATGCGATACCGGGACCCGGTCACCGGAAACGCGGTGTACCGCAAGTTCAGGGTGAGGATACCGGTTACGCCGGACCCCAGGCCCGAGCCACCGCCCGCGCAGCCGCCCACCAACCCTGACCCACCGCCCGTGCAGCCGCCTGATCCGAAGCCCGAGCCACCGCCCGCGCCTACCGGTTTGACTGCGGAAGAGAAGCAGATGTATGACCTCGTCAACAAGGAGCGCGTCGCGGCCGGGCTGAAGCCGCTGGAGATCGACATGAGGCTGGTCGAGCTGGCCAGGCTGAAGAGCCAGGACATGAGCGACAAGGGTTATTTCGACCATCTCTCTCCAACGTACGGTTCCCCGTTCGACATGATGAAGAAGGCGGGCATAACCTACAGGGCCGCGGGTGAGAACCTCGCCGGCGCGCCCACTGTCGAGATGGCGCACAACGGGCTCATGAACAGCCCGGGACACAGGGCGAACATACTCAACACCATGTTCACTCACATCGGTATCGGCGTCGCGAAGAGCAGCAGGTACGGCCTGCTTTTCACCCAGATGTTCATTGCCAAACCCTGACGGGCGCCGGGCACGAGGGCGTCCGCCAGGCTTTCCGGACCGCCTGAGAATCCTGCTCGCCGGCTTACACGGCGACCGGATGCTGATGGAAGGGCCCTGCTGCAGGGCCCTTCCATTTTCGCCCAATCCTCGTGCTCGTCGTGTTCCGCCAGGACCCTCCTTGGCGGGCAGTATTGCATCGCCTGTGTAGCCTGTCACGCGTTGTCCGGCCGTAGTCGCTAACGGTCAAAGTCCCGGTGTGGGCGAAGTGCTCGATGGACAACCTGGTCAAGCCCGGCTTTGTCGACGCGGTTGACCAACAGGCCTCACCTGACGGTTACGATTTCGTCGGTGGCAGGACCCCTATTCTCGTATAGACGTAGCGACTGGAAAACCGAAATTGCCCGGCAACTTGTTACTCAAGATGGAGAAGGGCCTTCCGATAAGCCCGTCCTGCACGGGTCCGGTCAAACCGATGACCGTGTTGCACGCTGCGTACATTGCCATGATTACGGACAGCTGATTGCGACGGCGCTGGGCGGCTTCCGGCCGCTCACGCCGGGCGAGGTGGGCGGCAAGGACGAGAAGGGCGAGAAGCACGTGAGCACGAGCGCGTGGCATTACTTCCTCGAGAAGTTCGGAAAATAGCACGACGGGTTTGCATCGTCACTGGAACCCTGGCTGCTTCACTCCGTCAGTACTTGTGTGACAACGTGCCGGGGAGTGTGATGTTGTGGACCAGATCATACCGGTTTTCGTGAAGCCTGTCCGCGGCCGCGGACTCGTACGGCTCGCATTGGCCGCCGGCCTCGTGCTGATGATGCTCGCTCTGGCTGGGTGTGGCGCCCCGGGGATGGGACAGTCCTCCCGCCCGGCCTCGTCTCCGCCTGGAGCGCAGTCGCCGCAGGCGCCGGCAAAGCCTCCTACCACGGGCAAGGGTGAGGCCGGGCCGGCTGACTCGACGGTCTACGCCGCCTCGCTGGACCGGAAGATCATCAAGAACGCCGACCTGTCCATCGACGTGGAGAACCTCGCCGACGCGCTCCGCCAGATCGAATTGAAGACCGAGCAGGCGGGCGGGTACGTGCAGGACTCGTCCTCCGGTTCACGCAGCGGAGACGAGCGGTTCGCCAAGATAACGGCCAGGGTCCCCTCGGAGCGGTTCCTCGACGTGCTCCAGGCTGTGGAGTCGCTGGGGAAGATCACCAACCGCAGGGTGTTTACCGAGGACGTGACCGAGCAGTACATCGACCTCGAGTCGCGGATCGCCAACCTCAAGGAGCAGCAGAAGAGGCTTCGCGAGATCCTCTCCCAGGCCAAGAAGGTCGAGGAAATCCTGCAGATCGAGAAGGAACTGGAGAGGGTCGGCCAGGAGTGCGACTCGCTGTCGGGGAGGCTCCGGTTCCTCAAGAACAGGGTGGAGATATCCACGATCACGGTCGCCTTGCGTGAGACGCCGGCTGCCAGTCAAAACGTCTCTACCAGGCCACTCGGGTCAGCCTGGTCGCGCGGCGCTTCGGCGTTCGTCTCCACCGTTAACCACCTCGTTGCAGCGGGGGCCGGACTCGTTGTGTTTCTAATGGGCACCGCGCCGGTGCTGGTCATACTCGGAGCCGTGACCTGGATAGCGCTCAATATTCGCAAGAGGATCTTCAGAAGGGGCGGCCCCACGAGTCCCCCGGCCGGCTGAAAGGTGCCGGAGCGTGGTCCGGCTCGCCACCCCGTGCCACAGGGGTGGCGGTTCTTTATGCCCCGGCTGCGCTGTGCTAGGATGGACTGGGAGGAGACTCCGGGAGGGACTCGATTTGCCTGCGAAAGTGCTGGTTGTGGACGACGAAGCCAATATCCGCGAACTCGTGAGGCTGTACCTCGAGAAGGACGGCTACCAGGTACACGAGGCCGAGGACGGCGAGAAGGCCGTGGCCCTGGCGGACGAGCTCAGGCCGGACCTGGTTGTCCTCGACGTCATGCTGCCGGGAATCGATGGGATACAGGTGTGCTCGCGCCTGAAGTCGCTGGGTGACGCCCCCGTGATCATGCTCTCGGCAAAGAGCGAAGAGGGCGACAAAATCCAGGGACTGGACACGGGCGCCGACGATTATGTCACCAAACCTTTCAGCCCGAGGGAGTTGCTCGCCAGGGTCAGGTCGGTGCTGCGGCGGAGTCGCGCAGCCGCCGAAGACGTGCTTGAGTTCCCCGACTTCACCGTCAACAGGACTGCCCGCGAGGTAACCGTGAGGGGCGAGCCGGTCCAGTGCACAGCGAAGGAGTTCGACCTCCTGTGGCTCCTCGCGTCGAGGCCCAATCAGGTTTTCACGAGAGAGAACCTCCTCGAGCAGGTTTGGGACTATGCCTATTACGGCGACCTCCGGACCGTCGACGTCCACGTCCGGAGGCTGCGCGAGAAGATAGAGCCCGACCCGGACGAGCCATGCTACATAATCACCGTGTGGGGGGTCGGGTACAAGTTCCGCGGGGTGCGACGCTGATGTTCAGGTCGATCCGGTCACGCCTCCTGGCGACGTACATCCTCGTGGCGCTGGTGGCGCTGCTTGCGCTGACACTGTCGCTGCAGCAACTCACCCGCAGGTACGCCGTCAGGGTAGCCGAGGAGACGCTCATATCGCAGGGCAAGGAGATCGCGCGAGTCGCGCGCGAATCGAACTTCAGGGAGCGGTTCATCAAACTGGCCGCCAACCTCGCCGACGCGTCGGTCCTCGTCCTCTCCAACGACGGGACCGTGCTGGCCTCGTCAAGGGACGCCGGCCAGGGCCTTCGCGATGCCACGGGCGCACTCGGTTCGAGGCAGGTAATGAACCTGATCAAGGGCGCGGTCCAGGACGGCAAGCCACGCGGGGCTGCGATACCGCTGTTCGGCGAAACCTCGGTCGTCGTCGCCTATCCAATCAAGGAATCGGGCGCGGTGGAAGGCGTCGTGCTGCTCGCACGACCGCTGGGGGCCGTCCAGTACGCCAGCCGACGGCTTCTGCCGCTGTTGGGGTGGGCGGGCGCTGTGGCGGCGATAATCGCCGCCGCGATCGCGTATGGCGTTTCGGGGACGATCTGTGGTCCGCTGAACCGGCTGTCCTCAGCCGCACGACGCCTGGCATCGGGTGACCTGACGCAGAGGGTCAGGGTCTCGGGGGTCGACGAGGTGGCTTCGCTCGGGAACGCCTTCAACAGCATGGCAGCCGAAATCGGTTCGCTGGTCTCGAGCCTTTCCGCCGAGAAATCCAGGATGCACGCAGTGCTGTCGTCCATGAAGGACGGCCTTATCGCGTTCGATCCTTCGGGTTCACTTGCCCTTGTTAACCCAGCCGCGGAGGCAATTCTGGGGGTCTCGGCCGCGGGTGTGGTCGGACAACCGTTCGGGGTGTGCGTAGGAAACCCGCAGCTGTCGGACATGCTCGCCCGCGCCGTCGCCGGAGAGCAGGAGCTCGCCGCGGAATACTCGGCCGGCAAGGCCACGTACGACGTCCGGTCGGTCCAATACTCGACCGGGCCGGGCAGACCAGGCGTCCTCGTGATTTTCCGCGACGTCACGGAGCAGAGTGAACTCGAGAAGATGAAGAGCGATTTCGTGTCAAGCATATCCCACGAACTCAGGACGCCTGTGACGTCGGTGCAGGGTTTCATCGAGGCGCTCCTTGACGGCGTGGTTGAGGGAGAGGAGCGGTCGCGGCACTACCTTGAAATCGCTTACGAGGAAGTCAGGCGGCTAAACCGCCTCATAAACGATTTGTTCGACTACACCAGGCTGGAGTCCGGGCGGCTCGGACTGCAGGTTGTGCTCGACGACTTTGGCCGCGTGGCCCGCGAAGCGGCGGAGAGCGTGCAGATAGCGACCGGCAAGGCGGGCGTCGAATTGCAGACAGACATACCGGACGCCCGGATGGTAACAAAGATCGACCCCGACCGTATCGGTCAGGCGCTCACAAACCTGCTCAACAACGCCATCCAGTTTACCCCCAAGGGTGGGATCGTGAGGCTCGCCGTCCTCGACGCCGGGACGGAGTACGTGACTACCGTTGAGGACACCGGGATGGGAATCGATCCCGCGGACCTGCCGCACGTATTCGAGAGGTTCTACCGGGCGTCGGCCGCGCGCACGGCGAGGCCCCGAGGCACCGGACTCGGGCTTGCGATAGCGAAACACCTGGTCGAGGTGCACGGTGGGCGTATCTGGGTCGAAAGCGAGCCCGGAAAAGGCTCCAGGTTCTCGATCGCGCTGCCAAAGGCGCTTCCCGCGACTACAGGCGCATAGTCCGCGGCGGCGAAGCTATGGGAACTCGAGAAGGCGTGGCCGCACGCACAACCCGGGTTCCCGGACGTTCGAAACCCCGATTCGCCGTGGAGGCTCGCCACGGTAGGACGCTCAATAGTAGGAGGGCTCCTGCATGCACTTCAACCTGAACAACGACGGGTCCCGTGCGCTGTACCTGCAGGTTGCCGACCGGATGAGGTCGATGATACAGGGGGGTATGGACCGCTGCGCAGGTACATCGCAGGGCAGATTGCCACCCGCGGGGCCGGAGGCCTGCCGAGAGGTCATCCTCACGTCGGGCGCGCAGCAGGGTGTGAGTCTGGTCGCCGAGACGCTTGTGGACCCCGGTGACGTGGTGATGCCGGAGGGTATCGCCCTCGATTCAGTGGGCCGACTGCTGCGCCAGCACCGGCCCAAGATCATCTTCGTGATCCCCATGCACCACAACCCCACCGGGAGCATCATGCCCATCGAGAACAGGCAAGAACTCGAGGCCGAGGAGCTACTGCGGCCTGAAGGGTGGACACACTTGTGTTGAAGTCGCTGCTCCGCGACGCGGGTTTCGAAGGCGCGACGGAATGGACGTACTGCTGGGAGGAGAGTGTGCCTCAAGCCGGTGACACTTTGACGACGACCTCGCGGTATTGTATACTAGGTCGTGCAGCATGGGCGAATAGCTCAGCGGTTAGAGCACCTGCCTTACACGCAGGGGGCCACAGGTTCAAATCCTGTTTCGCCCACCATTTCAGACAACAATACCTATTAGTTGGTGTATTCTATGTAGTCGTAGACAGGGTGGCGGCTCTTCGGTGGAGGAACGCCACCCGTCCTTTTGACAGGATCGCGCATCACTGGAGGCGCCCCTATGCAGAGCGTCTATGAAACGGATAGGCTGATCCTAAAGATGCTGGGCGTGGAACACGCTGGGCTGGTGCTGGACTATCACTTGCGAAACATGGAATTCCTGAGACCCTGGGAGGCGCTAAGGGACGAAACCTACTTCACCGTGGAATTCCACGAGAAGATCCTGGAGAATGACCTCGCTGGCTTCCTGAACGGGACGTCATTGAGGCTGTGGGTTTTCAAGAAAGGTTGCGCCGAGAGGGTAATAGGACTGGTCGCGTTCAATGAGCTGGTGAGGGGTTCGTTTCAGTCGTGCTTCCTCGGGTATAAGCTTGACAAGGACGAGATAAACAAGGGGTACATGACGGAGGCCGTCAGGAAAGGGATCGACGTCATGTTCAACGATTATCGCCTTCACAGGATCGAGGCGAACATCATGCCCTCGAACAGGCCTTCCCTGCGAGTGGTACAGAAGCTGGGTTTTCACAACGAAGGCCTGGCGAGCAAGTACCTCAAGATAAACGGCAGGTGGGAGGACCACCTGCATTGGGTGCTGCTCAATGACGCCCTTGAGTAGGGCGCGCGGACGAGCCCGACGGCGTGACGCTCAGGCTTCCCAGCGCCCGTCCGCCCCGCGCCCCCACGCGGTAAAATGAAGTATGCAGGTTACTGCTTGATATGCATTCCCCTTTGTTGTATACTAAGGTTCGCGGAGTCTGCCGCCTCGCACGCTGGGGTTAGGCGTTCGCAGTAAAAGCGCGGAGGCGTGGTGTAGCCGGTCAAACATACATGCCTGTCACGCATGAGACCGCGGGTTCGAATCCCGTCGCCTCCGCCATAGAAATCCAGCCCGGCCAGGTAAACGGCCGGGATTCTGTTTTCCCGGGCCTTTGTCCGCTTCCTTGACGACGCATGCGGCGTATGCTATCATATCTTTTGCACAGCAGCGGTTATGGAGCGACACGCAGGCTGTGTGCTTGACAACCGGGCAGCACATAGTGCCGCGGTAGCTCAGTAGGTAGAGCAGCGGACTGAAAATCCGCGTGTCGCCAGTTCGATTCTGGCCTGCGGCACCATTATCGAGCGGAAGTGGCTCAGCGGTGGAGCATCGCCTTGCCAAGGCGAGGGTCGCGGGTTCGAATCCCGTCTTCCGCTCCAGTAATTTGTGGCGACATAGCCAAGAGGCAAGGCAGGGGTCTGCAAAACCCTTATCCCCGGTTCGAATCCGGGTGTCGCCTCCAGATATGAGGGCGGTTAGCTCAGTTGGTTAGAGCGCATGCTTGACATGCATGAGGTCAGAGGTTCAACTCCTCTACCGCCCACCATAGTGAAAGCGCAGCCCCGCGATGCTTCGCGGGGTTTTTCATTTGGTGGATGATGGAAGGTCGTCCATTTCACCCTGGCGCGTCTTGAGAGTCTTTCTGCTGTACCCGTTGCGACTGTTCCCCGAGTTGTCTCCCTCAGGACTGTGCTTTGCATAGCCAAGGTGATCCGCCATCTCGGCCTCTAGGACCTCTTCGAAACTTCGAGGTCAATTAGCGCCTGGGCCAGCACCTGTACCGACTCCCTGAGGAAATCGGCGTTCTTCTCCATGCCCGTCTTGCGTAGCCAGTCCAAAAGTGAGAAGCCTATTGGTGACGCTGGCCAGCGCACTGTCGATGGCTAAGCGGGAGAAGTGGGCAGACCTCAGGCGGATAGTGCAGATGGCTGCGGCGTAAAGGACCTGAAAAATCAGAGAAACAGCCTGAAGGAGAGAACCAAGGGCGACGTGTCGGCTAATCTGGACAAGGGCTCGGGGAGCAGGTGAATCTGAGCCTCTAATGGTCGGATTAGCGCCGTACTCGACACAGGACCGTGAACCGAGACGGTCTTGCCGACGCCCAAAAGGGCCCAAAGAGCCTTTATCGCAAGACCCTCAAGTGGATTGACATTGCGCCGCATTCGGGTGCCGGTTATACTGGTGATGACGACAGTGTAACAGGGAGGCTTCCCGATGAAAACACAGATGTCCAATGATCCGGATACCCGCCGCGTGTCAGAAAAGGGCTGGGTCGTGATCCCGCAGGAGTTGCGGAACAAGTACGGGCTGGCGAAGGGAGCCGCAGTCCGCTTCGTGGACTACGGCGGAGTCATGGGGATTGTGCCTGTTTCAAGGGACCCCATCAAGCAGGGATTTGGGATGCTCAAGGGCCGCAGGCTCACCCAGAGCCTATTGGAGGAGCGCAAAAGGGACAGAGAGATCGAACCATGAACGGCAAGACCAAGCCCCGATATGTCCTTGACAGTTATGCTATTCTGGCATGGCTGCAGGGCGAGGCCGGCGGTGCAGTCGTGGCGGATCTTCTTGAACGGGCGAGGCGTGGAGACACTCTGCTCAGTGTGTGTATGGTCAATCTGGGCGAGGTTCTCTACATCATCGAACGGGAGGAATCAGTTCAGGCCGCTCAGATAGCGCTGGCGACCATTGACGGCCTTCCGGTCAGGCAGGTGAACGCCTCCCGTGAGGTGACTCTCCAGGCGGCGCACTACAAAGCGGCATACCGGATGTCCTACGCTGATTGCTTTGGTGTGGCCCTCGCGAGGCAACTGGGCGCGGCCCTGGTGACAGGAGACCCCGAACTCCGAGCGCAAGATGAAGTCGAACTCCTCTGGATAGGACCGTGATACACCCCGGCTGTAATTGCAGTAGAGCGTCTCCACTGCACGGGCTTGTTGCTTCGGATGACCACGTATCGTTGCCAATGTGAGTCGCTGCGTCTGCAAACATTTTGCTAACGCACCGCCCGGAAAGTGATGGATCTGGGTGACACTTTGCGAATTGCGTGTGGAATCGCCCCAGGCAGACGGCATTATGGGACACTCCACAATACATCGATTTGAGACCGCGCATGGTTCGGGACCATGAAACCGTTGGTTCAAGTCCACTTGCCCCGGACTATTGTTTTGCCTGCCGGGCCTTACCTGCAGTATGGGTGGACGCCCCTCTTTTTCCCTGCAGCTCCCTGGCTAACCATGGGCGAGGTCCACTGTCACAGTGCGGCTGGCGCCGTCCCAGTCTACGGAAGCGCCCAGGAACTCACCCACATAACGCAGTGGCACCATGGTGCGGTTCTGCCGAATGACAGGAACCGTGTCCATGGACTTCCGCAGGCCGTTCACCTCGGCGGTCCTGCTGCCGATGGTCAACTTGACCGTCAACTCACCCTTGACGATCGTGACCAGCCGGCGGTCACCATCCCAGTGCACCAGCGCACCGAGGCTCTCCGCGATTGCACGCAGCGGAACCATGGTGCGGTTGCTTCCGTCGATGTAGGGCTCTGAGTCGAAGAAAACCGGGACGTTGTTGACGATGACACCGATCTGCCCTGGCTTACCCGCATACCCGTAGATCAGGTATTGCTGGCGCTGCTCCTTGAACGCCGCCAGCTCGGCTGCGTAGCGACTCTCCATCTCCTGTGGTGAGAGTCTCTGCTCCAGCCATTCTCCCACCCGGTTGGTGCCCATGATCTTGTCGAACATGACCACGCTGGCAGGGGTCGAGCCGCTCCTGGGCACGGTGAAGTTGTTCAACTGCTTGGCGTAGGCCAGCGCATAGAGGCCTGTCCTGGCCGGGTTAAACTTGCGGTAGTCGGTAATCTGCAACCTGACGCCGCCGTCCGTTCCGATCACCTCGGGAATGAAGTTCACGCCGGGCAGATTTGCGGCTTTAAGCAACTCGGCGAAGCGTTCGGCATCGATGCCCTTGCCGCCGATCCACTTGAACCTGTCTGCCTGATGGATGCCGGTCCCTTCACCCAGGCCGGTCGCCATGTAACCGAACACTGAATCGATGTCCGGTATATTGGGCGACGTGGCCACCCACGGAAGCCCCGTGTCCTGGTAGATCACGTCGCGGGTATAGCCTTCCATCGGCACGACTGTCAGATTGGCGCCGATTTCGCGGTTGAAGAAGCGAGCCAACTCTCCAACGGTCATCCCGTGCGCCATCGGCAGGTTATCGACGCCAACAAAAGTCTCGAAGGCGTCTTCCAGCACGGGCGCCTCGACAGTCTCGCCGCCAAGCGGGTTGGGGCGATCGAGCACGATGACCGGCTTGCCGTACTGCTTGGCCGCTTTCATGGCGTAATTAAGCGTGGAAATATACGTATAGGTGCGGGCCCCGATGTCCTGCACATCGTACAGGAGTACATCTATGTCCTTCAGCATAGCCTCGGTGGGCATACGCGTTGCGCCAAAGAGACTGTAAACCGGGATGTTCAAGGTAGGGTGCATATAGGACTCCACCGAAGCGCCCGCGCTCGCCTTGCCATCGATGCCGTGCTCGGGCCCGTAGAGGGCCGTGAGCTGCAACGATGGGTCGCTGGCCAGGACGTCGATGGTGCTGCGCCCCTGGCTGTTCACTCCACTCTGATTGGTGATCAGTCCGACCCGCTTGCCTTTAATCAAATGATGGTAGCGACTGTACAGCACCTCATTGCCCAGTTTGAAGGGGGGGACTGCTGCTCTGGCTGGTGAGCTGAGAGGGAGTAGTACGATCGCTGTTGTGACCAGTAGTGCAAGTGCTTTGCGCATCTGTTGTCTCCTTCTGTCGAATTCTCTGCTGTTTGGACGACAGGAATCGCCGCCGGGTTCCAACGGACAGTATCCAAGCGGCGTGATGCAAATCGCCCGTTCACCCTGTACCACGCCATTCCCGTGGAACCTTCGGGCCGGTCACAAAGCTTCTGAGCCTGGACATGGTCGCCTCGTCGACTTCACGCGCCTCATAGCTTCGTGTGGACCTGCGGGTGTTTGTGGCGTCTTCCCAGGGGATATTCTCCACCCAAATCACCTCATCTCGCGCCTGGCCCTATGTCCGCGTCTCCGAACCCCCATTGCCAAGTCCTTCATAGTGAAGGACACCGAACAAACATACAAAGGGGCCGTACGCGTTCCTCCCTTACCTCGGGTTCGTGGCTCTTGTCAGTCTCGTGAAGCCGGGCACGGTCAAGCCGGACTACCTGGCCGTGCATGCGGCGATCAACGTGGCCCCCCCGTTCCTGGGATGGCTGTACCCGATGGGAGCCTTCATGGCGGGAACCACGACGGCGAACGCTCAGTACATGGCCTGTTCCCAGGGCCTTGCCACATGAATCTCCTGCTACCGGTCCGGCAGTCGTCACCTCATGCCTACACCTCGAATTCTCGCCCGTCGCAGGCCCATTCACAGTCAACCTCGTCGAGCGCTCCGAGCATGTCTTGACTCATGTGCGTCAGGACCAGTCTCTTGGCCCCGAGCTCGCCAGAATGCTCCATGAGCGTTTCATAATCCAGGTGATACTTCACTTTCTTGTGATGAAAGTAGCACTCGGCAATCAGCAGGTCTGCCCCCCGTCCTGCTGGAATCAGGTTGTCCGTCCACTGCGTGTCCCCGGTGTAGGCAATGACCTTGCCCCCGCACTCAACGCGAACGGCCAGGGCGGGCGCTCCAGACGCATGATCTGCCAGGAATGAAGTCACTCTCACGCCGTGTTGCTCAAACGGCCTGCCCGGTTCGAGTTCTGCGAAGTGTAGTGTGAACCTTCTGTCGGCACCCGAGGAACCCGGGAACAATACCTCCATGGCTTGATACACCCTCTGCTCAGTGCCACTGGGACCCACGACAGTGAGGGGCACCGTGCGCCGGCTGATCAGCTTGGCGTCCAAAATGAGAAACGGCAGACCGCCGAAGTGATCGCCATGAAGGTGGGTCAGAACGACCATCTCGACCTGGTTGGGATCGATGTTGGACAGGCGCATTGCAGGCAGACACGACGGTCCGCAGTCGAGCAGGAACTGGACTCCCCCCGACTCGATGTGGATGCAGGTGGCAGGCGCCCTCCGCTGCCGAACGCATCCCCACTGCCGAGAAACCTGACTCTGACAGGGTTCACGGGTCCCATTTCAACACCCTCTCCCCACAGCATTTCGCTTCATGCGCTGTCGAGTCTCTTCTCCTGGCCATGAATTCCAAAGGCCCGTTGCCGGGCTCGCGCAAGCCGTATTCGACGCCGGCCCCCCAGAATCTTGCCCGCCGAGCGGCCTTGGTCCAAATCGGTCACCACTTTCCTACGCTGGCATTATCCAGATCAGGTTCAAGGGCCAAGGGAGGTTTAACGGTGGCCGGTAGACCAGGCCTCGTCAGACGAGCCTCAGCCGCCCATGTAGTTCTCCCTGCAGTGACTTGGGGCAGGCATCCAGGATGTTCCGCACAAAGTGCGTCTGGCAGCGCTGCCAGGTTGCGCTCTGAAAGTGCGTCGTAATGGCCTTGACCAGGCCCTTGTGGTCGTCCGAGACCACCAGGTCCACCCCTCTGAGTCCCCTGCCCTTAAGCCACCACACCTCCGGTGATGGGTTTTCGTCAACCGTTCATCTACCAGAGGGAGGGCGGCCTTTCCTGCTGCTACCATCGCCTACCCATTTTTACACCAGTATACGGACTTTACTTCGATAAAAACGAATGAAGCCGCCCTTTTGCCTATGAAGGAAGAAGAAGGATCTCAGGGGAATTACGGCCAGAGACTGTGTGTGGGAGGGGTCTGAGTGTATCGCAAGGCTGCCCTAGTCGGCCTGGCAGTTGCCATACTATTCGGTTGCGTACCAGCAGCTCATGCATCTCCACGGCACTATAAAGGTTTTCCGACGGTTGAGCTGTATGTCAATGGGCGGTATATACAGAGCGAAGTTCCTCCGCTGATTATCGACGGTCGTACGATGGTCCCACTGCGAGTGGTCTCTGAAGCGCTTGGCGAGAAGGTCTGGTGGAATCCGAATCTCCGTTCGGTTGTGATTGGGAAAGCTCCGGTGATTGCCGGTTATGATGTAGCCGATGAGGTAATCAAGGTAGTTCAAGAAATTGCACTTGAGCAGTGGCAGAAGGTATGCGGATTTCTTGGTTTCAAGGTGGACATGCCCTTCATCTGGGCTTTTGGCAACAGGGGAACTTGGCTACAACAGATGATCGATCTGGGAACTCCTGGTGGGGAACAGGCCGAAAAAGCGGCGCGAAGCCTTGTCGGCTTGGCCGGAAAACAGACATCTATTCTGGTTGAGGAAAGGGATCCTTATCAAATCTCCCATACTGTAGCACACGAGCTCGCCCACGTTCTATTTCGCGAAACTGGGCTAGCGAAGTCCATGCCTGCATGGTTAAACGAGGGACTTGCAGAGTACGCAGCCAATGCGGTCACAGGTCTGAAGGTTGGTTCACCGCGGGGAAACAGTTACTGGCATCAAGTTCGGAAACAGGTGCTCTCTAGAGTCGCAGATGGTACGGTGCAGCCCTTGGTTGAGGATTACAGGACAGTCTACGAACAGATAGATGCGTATCCCAATCACGCGCAATCGTATCTTGCAGTAGACCTGCTGGTAAAATGGTATGGACCATCTGGCGTTACCAAGTATCTGGCTTTCCTAAAGGAAAACGGCAATCATGAGGAGTCTTTCCGTACTGCTTTTGGGGTGGGCAGCGCCGATTTCAGGGAGTCTTTTATGTTGCATCTGGCAGAGCAAGCGAAGCGAAAGACAGGTAGCCTGGTTGTCGAGTTCAGTGTTCCCCAGAGCGTTTCTGGTATCATGAGTGTGTTCCCTGCTGCTGCAACCGAGAGCAGGGGCTGGCGGTTGGACGGCAGATCGACGGTGAAGGTGATCGTGAAAGAGGACGGATCGTTTCAGATCGATGCGCCGCCCGAAGCCACGGCACGTTACAGCCTTTCTAAGGAACCGGCTCTGCTTGGGATCTACGTCGATTACAAGACAGGCGTCACCCTGATGAACAAAGTCGCCAAACAACAGGCGTTCTTCCTGTCATCAGACCAGTTCGGCTGGTACTGGCGGGGAACAACCGTTTTCTGGGATGATAGCTCAAAGGAAGTCTTTGACGACAATCTACCAGGTGCGGTCTTGGCGTCAAAGATTGAGGAAGTGCCTTAAACGAGGCTTTTGCGTAGAAAAGCTAGGACCGTGAATAACCACGCCTTGGCGTTTTCGGCCTGTCTCAGAATCTGGCCCGCTAATCACTTGCAACCTTGAATGCAGCCGCCGAGATGAGGCTTAGAACCAGTAAGGCTCCTCCCACAACGTCAATTCCTGGCCGATGCCCTGTCTCAGGGCTTCCTGATAGACAGCGTAGCCCCAGGCGACATCCTCTACAGGCATTCCTCCCATCATACACACCGTGCTCTCTTTGTCATTAACCCGACCCGGTTTCTCTCCGATGGCCACCTGGCCGAGACTCACGATGTCCCTCTCATATATCTTCCCGTCCTCAATCAACTTGAACAGGTAGGAAGTGCCGAGGACTATTTTGGTCTTCGAGCTGCCCTTCTCATATTCCTCGAGCTCGTCACGCCAGGCCGCGTGCATCTTCCAGTTATCCACCACGACTTTTGAGGTAAGCAACAGTTCTTCGTCGAGTTTGATACCGGCGGGGAGAGACAGCATCGATCCCTCTTTCAACCATTCGGTCTTTACGTACGGCATTGCCTCGCCGGCAGTAGCGACGTTGACGACATCGCAGTCCACGACAGCCTGCTCCATACTGTCCACGGGATGTACGTCCACCTTCAGTTGCTCACTCATCTGCTTCGAGAATTCCTCGGCCTTACTCCTGACTATGTCATACACCCTGACCTCCCTGGCGTTCTCGAGCACGTCAACCAGCGCCATCAGGCAGGCCTTACTTATCACTCCGCCGCCGATGATGCCGATCACCTCGGAGTTCTTCCGCGCCAGGTACCTGGCGGCCACACCCGGAATGGCTCCGGTCCTCATGGCACTGATGAGGTTCGCCGACATGATGGCCAGCGGCTCTGACGTTGCTGGGTCGTTCAGGACCACCAGGAGGATGGATCTCGGCAACCCCCAGGTGGGATTCTCCACGTTTGAACCGTACCACTTCTCGCCGCAGACATTGAACCTCCCGCCCAGATATGCGACCATCGCCATGAAGCGCCTGTCCGGCCCGGCTACGGGCATATTGGGGAACCGCCGCTCCTTTGGGAAATAGATCATCATCCCGTGATGGTTCTCGCCGGGGCCGCCCATGAGATAGTCGCCTTTCCCCACGAGCTCGAATGTTTCCACCATCGTTTCCACGCATTTGTGCATGTCCAGCACGCCAGCCTTGATCATGTCCGGTTCGGACAGGTACAGGAACTTAACCCTCTTCCCCTTCACCATTCTTACCTCCCATTTCTAGATACACCCGCATCCAGTTTCGCCTCAATCCCGGGGCGGATCGTGCCTTGCCAGGGGCAACTTGGCGTACCACCAGCCCATTATCCGCGGCAGGAGCAAGAAGAATGCCAGGTAGGCAAACGCCGGACCCACCATCGTCCAGAATCTTCCGGTGGAGAGTAGTATCGGAGCAGTGGATATGACCAGCAGGTCAACGGGGACGAAAAACGGAGACAGGATCGCTGTGTCATCGAGGGTCCTGGACCTCATGTCGGGGTCGACGATCCTCAGGAGTATGAACCCAATGGCGTAAACCCCTGTGGCGTAGCCGTACACGAAGATCCCCCGTTCGAACCAGTCTTTCCTTACCAGGCGGGGTGCGAAGTACAGGAATACTCCCACTACGAGCAATATGCCCAGTGCGATCAGTAATCCGAACGGTGCTGCATATTTGACCACAACGGGGAGTCTTATGGCTGCGATTCCGAAGAACACCAGGAAGTCGGTCGCCGAGCTTCCTATCCTGGAAATGACCTTGTCATCTACGTACTTGTTGGCTCCGATCAGGCTAAGCATGTAGTACATCAGGACTGCTACCAGGAAACCCACCGAGAAGGACGGCACGTTCAGGCCCCACTGTTTTGCGATGAATCCCGCCAGCAGATACCCTATGCCCGAGGGGACCAGCACCAGCGCGAAATGCCAGACTAGGGGGTCGATCGACAGAGGAGAAACGGTCTCTTTTCCAATATCGCCCCTTATCCCTGCGGGTATCAATCCGGTGCGCAATTCGTCAGGCAGGTTCCCGTAATCCTTGATGTATCTGGTTATGCCGTTTCTGGCTGCCCACCTTATGAGTATTACGCCGCCGAAAACGCCTGTCAGGATACCGATAGTAGCCGACGTCATGGCCAGGTCGGTCGCATCCGCCCAGCCGTATTTGGCGAACGTATTCCCGATAGCCGCGGCGGTCCCGTGCCCTCCAATAAATCCCGCCCCCAGCGTCATTCCGAAACCAGGATGAAGTCCACTAAACACGGGACTCAGGATATAGTAGGCAAAAACCATTGGCAGGGTGTACTGGCTCATGTATGCGATTTCTCTGAAGCACATGTAGCTTCCGATTCGCTCGATGTCCTGCCTCCATCGCCTCACGGAGAAGTCGAACCCGCGAAGTCCCACAGAAACAAATACGAGTATTATCAGTAGTCCTGAGTAGGCGCCCATTTCGCGTGAGAACTGCACCAGGTTGAATCCGTTTGGACCCAGGATTAGCCCCAGGAAACCGGCGATGAGGCTGGACGGCACGAAGAACTCCTGGAAGAACCTGACCCTTGTGCGCAGGAATTTGCCCACCAGTAGAAAGGCGGATGCGTAGGCGAAATCCACCAGCAGGGTCGCGGAACTGTAACTCATCGCTTGCTCTCCTCCTTCCGAAGAGTGATGACTCCAATTCACAGATGCAAGAATGGTTCCATAAGAGAAATGCCCCCGGGACTGCGAAAATCCGCGGGGGTCGGAACCGTGCGTTCTCAATGTGAGACCCTATGAACCGAAAGGGCTGCTAGGCACTATTCTCGAAATGACACCTGACGGGCGTCATCTTAAGATGGTTTTCTGAGAGGGTTTGAGCCCGTATCTCTTGAGCCACCTGTAGATGGTAGCCAGGCTCACGCCCAGGGCATCAGCCGTTTGAATCTTGCCTTTCTTATCCCAGCCGAACTGCTCGAGATAACGCGTGAGGATATCCGATTTAATGTCTACCAGCTTGCTCGTCGGGGTTGTTGGAGACCTCACAGATCTCAAAGATGCAGGCAGATTGTCCAGTGTCAGGCAGGTAGTGTCCTCCATGTTCACGGCGAACTCAATTACATTTGACAGTTCCCTGACGTTTCCAGGCCAATCGTACGATTTGAGCGTTGTGAGGACGGGTTCATCGATTCCGTCAATCTGTTTGCCGAACCTGTCAGCGTATTGATGAACGAAGTAATCGGCAAGCAATGGTATGTCCCCCCTTCTCTGGCGTAAGGGGGGTATGTGGAGGGGAATCACCTTGATCCGGAAGTAAAGGTCATCGCGAAACCTGCCCTCTTTGACCCTCGCTTCAAGGTCGTCGTTTGTTGCGGCGATGATCCTCACGTCGGTGGAAGTGGCAAGAGTGCCTCCCAGGCGCTCCACTTTGCGGTCTTCGATCACCCGCAGCAGATTTACCTGGAGATGCAGCGGCATTGTTCCGATTTCGTCCAGGAATAGCGTGCCTCCGTCGGCCAGCTCGAATTTCCCCGGCTTCCCGTCTTTTCTTGCGCCGGTGAAAGCCCCGGGTTCATAGCCGAATAGCTCGCTCTCGAGCAACGACTCGGGAATCGCGCCGCAATTGATGGGGATGAACGGGCCATTCCTCCTGCGACTCTGGGAATGTATGGCTCGCGCAAGGAGCTCCTTTCCCGTCCCGCTTTCACCGCTAATCAATACTGTCGAGTCCGACTGTGCGACCTTCCTGGCGATAGATAGTAGCTTCAGCATATCGTCGTCGACTGTAAGGATACTGTCGAACGAGACGCTGTTGTCGGATAGCGCAATAGCGCTGGCCGATTTTCGGACGGCAGCGTAGTCCCTGCATATCAACAGCCACAGCTTCTGGCCCAGAATCGGAATGGGCTCGAGGTCGATCTGGATGCGCCGGGTGCCTATGGCTGTTTGCCTGGACATTCGACTGAGGCGCCTGGTTTCACGATCGAGGATCCCTTTTATTGCTTGTTCCATCTCGATGGTGGTCTTGACGCACAGGAGCGGCAAAGCGGCGTTGTTATGATGCAGCACCTGGCCCTGATCGTCGAAGGCTACGATCCCTTCACTGGACGCGTTCAGGATAGCTGTCAGCTCGGCCGTGGTCTCCTGCAGGGAGGCCAGCAGGCGCTGCTCCCTGGCTTTACTTGCTAGCAGATCGGCCATTTTCTGGATGAATCCCGTGAGTTCGGGCAGGCTTTCCTTCAGGCGGATTCTCTTCTTCTCTTCGAAAGCAGCTATTCCTATTGCACCTATCGATTCTCCCTCGAGCACGATGGGGGCGGCAATACCGATCTTGTAATAGCATCTACCCTTCAAATCGCACGGTTCGCATATCAAATGCAGCCCGGGCTCATCCATCACGAGGAGCCGCTTGTGGTTCAGGATGAAGGAATAGCCGTGCCCATGGCGGAGCGGTCGTCCTTGCGTACTCTTTACGGAGCCGGTCGCAGCTATCCTGATCAGGCTCGAATCGATCACTTCGACATCGCAACCAACGGCAAGGCTGATGGCTTCAGCCACCTGATTTACGTCGTCGGCGATCGTGCTAAGAAGAGAACCTCGCATCGCTGAGAACCACCCCGTCTTCTGCGCGCTGTTCTCCGGGTGAATGGACTGGTCCTATAGAGCCTGCTTGCAAGTGGTCATGTTCTATTGAATTGCGCCCGGTTCCTTTCTTGCGGGGACGATTCACTTGTCGTGGGGAGCTACCGTACGGGGGAGTCCCGCAGCGCGACGTAGAACCAGGAGGGAAGACTCAGCATTGGAGGAGGAATTGGCGGTGGCAGGCGTGTCAGCCGCGTGTCATACTGCCCCCTGGCGGCCACGTGGAAAGCGCTCGGAGCGGAAGACCTCGGCAGGTTGTACTGTGAAGTCGACCCCGCGCTGGTGAGGGGTTTCAATCCCGAGATGGGGTTCCGCCACGACCGCAACGTGCTGAAGGGCGATGACGATTGTGTGCTGGTCTACGAAGAACCCTCTAAGTAGGGAAGCGGCGGAGGCAAAGCGGGGACGCGCTGCCGGCGCAGACGTCCCCGCTGCTTGTTTCAATCGGCCTAGCCCAGCCGTTCCGCAATCGCCTTGACCTTCCGGAGCAGGTCATCCAGCCCAGTCGCAAACACCAGGATCAGCCTCTCCAGGTTTATCCGATCGGGCACGTCCACGACGTCGGGAAGCGTCGACCGCGCGGCCAGCACGGCCCTCAGGTCGCGGGAGTAGTCGTCGTCACTCTGGCGGTAATCGGGGGGAGCCGGCATCGCGGCTACCACCAGGCCCGCCTTTGCGCATGCCCCCAGTACCCGTGGGTTGTTCCGGAGGTTCATCACGCAGCGTGTGTCGGGGAAGAACTCACGCGCGATGAGTAGCGTCCCCGCCATGTAGATCGAAGCGCCCATCTCGGGCTGGCCGGTCGGCACCACACGGTCTTTGACCCTGACGAGGCGGCCCGGGATCGCCGCAACGTCCCTGGTCTCACGCGCCTCCAGTGATGCGTAGGCGATGTTGGCCCCAATTTCGGGGATGAGCGGAAGGATGCCCGCCCTCTCCAGCGCTTTCACCGCCTCAGCAAGTTCCTCACAGAGCGTCCTCTCGGCCGGGGTGCGCGTGTCCGACTTGAGTGCCAGCGCGTTAAAGAAGACCTCCCAGAACCGGTCGACTGGAGGGGGGGTAAGCGGTTCGCGACGCCCGTCGTCGCCTATCCACCATCGCCCGGAGCCGGCGGGCACGACTCGCCCGCACACGGCCGCCTCGATTCCGTGACTCCGGAACGCCTCTAGCAGGTTTTCCGCCCGGGCGGGGTCGCACGTGAGCACGAGAGTACCTTCACTGATGACCTCGTACGGGTCGAGCCCAAAATGGTCACACACTGCGGCTACGTCCGCGGGCACCGGCACCTTCGCGCGATCGATCTCAAGACCGGCCCCCGACGCCTCGGCTACTTCCCAGAGGCCGCGGGCCACTCCGCCTTCGGTGGCGTCGTGCATCGCGTGAACGCCGCCCGCCCTGGTAGCGACCTCGGCGTCCGCAACTACCGACATCTCCTTGAAGCGTAGACGGGCGCGGTCCACTAGGTCCGGCCCGACACCGGCTGCCAACAGCCTTTCGCCCAGTTCAGAGGCGAGTATTCCCGCGGCCTCTATCGCCGCGCCCTTCGTGAGCACCACCACGTCACCCTCGCGGGCGCCGCCGGGAGTGATTACCTCACGGCCGGTCCCCCACACCGTTATCCCGCCGATTGTCGGAACGACCACCGCCCCGTAGAATCCGGTGTGGCCACCGACGACGGCAATCCCGAGTTCACGCGCGCAATCGCTGATGCTCCTCACCAGCCGCTCCGTATAGTCGTCCAGGGTTCCGGGAGGGAGGAGGAGTGTATACGTCATGAACCCGGGTTTCACGCCCAGCACCGCCACGTCGCTTGCGCCGATGTGAACGGTGATCCAACCGTAGTCCTCAGGGGAAGTCGTCGGACCCGGGAATATGGGGTCCTCGGCCACCACCAGGTATTCCTCTCCGAATTTGAGTACCGCGGCGTCAACACCCATCTTAGGGCCCACGACTACGTGTGGGGAATGCGCCCCTGTGTGGGGCAGGATTGCGCGACGGAAGAAGTCGTCGTTTACCTTACCTATCACCATTCGACCCTCCTGGCTGTGGATTTCAGGGGCTCCGGAAAACGGAAAGCCACCCCGGGTCGGGAGTGGCTTGGGTACAGGCCAGATCTTGACACCATACTTGATCGTCCCTGCGCAGGCATTACCCTGATCAGGTTCCTCGGGTCAGGCGCAAGCCGCCTTTCTCAGCCCTCCAGAGCTCCCCGTCAGTCAAATAATACCACAATCCAGGATTCCAATAAATGGTCAAACGATTTGCTGCATAAAGGCGCGCGCCCGCGAGAACAATGATAAACGGCAGCACCGAGACGGGCCGCGAGCTCCTCACGGAGCCCTTCCTGAAACGCCTTCGGGCTCAATACATGGAAGCGCATGCCCGCCCCGGCGCTGCCTCGCTTTTGACCCGGGCGCTAGACCGCGCAGCCCGAAAGGCGGATCACATCACGTCGGCCTGGCGATTGAGCGCGCTGTCCGGGCACGCGTGGTCGGTGTCCTCATCCTCGTTGGGATCCCAGTACACCTTAGGTCGGGGTATCGTCGACGGCTCTGGGCATAATAGGCACACACGCCAATCGGAGGGTGATCTCAGATGAGACGACTGTTGGGGAAGAAACCGGTCACGCGCGCCGCCTTGCGCCTCGCGACGATTGCGGTAATCGTAACCGCCGTTCTCGCATCGGCGACGGGGTGCAGCCTGCGCTTGTTCCGGAGACCGGCGCCCGCGGGCCAGGAACCCACCCTCACGTTGTTCTCGCACAAAGACAACACCACGAAGCAGATCAAACTCGAGGAGTACATCCAGGGAGTGGTGGCCGCGGAGATACAGCCCGACTGGCCCATGGAGGCGCTGAAAGCGCAGGCTATCGTGGCGAGGACCTTTACTCTCCAGAAAAGGGACGAGGGCACGGTCAGGCCGATTCACGGCACCGACGCCTGTGACAGCAAGGACCACTTCCAGGCATACGATCCGTCGAGGATCAACGAGAACGTCAAGCGCGCCGTGCAGGAGACCCGGGGGATGGTCATACTGTTCGGAGGGAAGCCGATACGCGCGTGGTTCCACTCCAACTCGGGTGGCAAGACCGCCACTGCGCAGGAAGGCTTGAACTTCACGCAGGAATCCGCACCGTACGCTGTACCGGTGGATGACCCCATGTCACTCCAGAACGCGCCCGCGGACCAGAAGTCATGGACCGCCACGTTCAGCGCCGGCGACCTGAGCGGGGCTGCCGCGAAACTTGGCAAGAGCGTGAGCGGGGTCAAGTCCGCCTCCATCGGGAAGAAGGGGCCCTCAGGCCGCGCGCTGACCATCGTAATCAACGGACAGGAGTTTCCCGCAGCCGAACTGCGGACCAGCCTTGGGCCTGAGAGGATGAAATCGACGCTCCTGGATTCCGTGAGTGTGTCTGGTGGCAAGGTCGTCATGAAGGGGCGCGGCTGGGGTCACGGTGTAGGCATGTCCCAGTGGGGCGCCGAGGCGATGGCCAAAGCGGGGAAGAAGGCGGAGGACATCATCAAGTTCTACTTCAAGGGTGTCGATCTGACGAAGATGTGGCAATAGCAGCAGCGCGCGAGCGCCGGCGGGGAAAACAACCGCCCCCAGGAGAGGGGAACTGCCTGGGGGCTCCCGCGATGCCCGAGGAAGGGGAGGCGACCTCGGGCTCTTTTTATCCTGTCAACGTGTACCTTGTGTCGCGACGCCCGCTCAGCGCGCCGGCGGCGCCCGCACCACAAACAAACAGGACCCAGGAGGCTACTCCCGGGTCCCTCGATTGGGCCCCCGAAATGTTCCTCCTTCCACGCTTACGAGGTTAGCTGACGGATTCGGGTTGAAGAAGTAACCCTACCCTGCTCTCGCAGGGATTCACCCCGGTGTACTGGGTCCCCCGTTCCCTCTGAAGGGATTCAGCGTTCAACGACACCCGTACTGTTGTTATCATTATAATCCTGCCACCGTGCACGGTCAACGAGGAAACGCCTGCCAGGCGCTTGTCGTCGCGAAGCGCGGCGCGGGTGCGCGGCGCGGGTTTCACCTGTTGACGACGATTCAGGTGGCCACCTTGTTCCCGGGCGTGGGAAGGAGGCGGGGTCCGAACGGCGAAGTAACACGGGTGGCCGATCATGGTCGCCTATGCGGCTCCATGAGCCCCCAGCCGGGTAACGCCGCTTGAGGCCATTCGACGGGGAGAAAGGAAGGGACGCGTATGGTGGATTTCGAGCTGACGGAAGAGCAGCGCATGGTCGAGAAGATGGTACGCGACTTCGCGAATCAGGAATGCGCGCCGAAGATACAGGACCTCGACCGCGAGCACAAGTTCGACAAGACAGTCCTCAGCCAGATGGCCGAACTGGGGATCCTCGGGATCTCGGTTCCTGAGAAGTACGGCGGGGGCGGGATGGATTACATCAGCCTCGGACTGGCCTGCGAGGAACTCGAGTACGTCGATACCTCGCTCAGGGTCATCATGTCCGTCCATGCGGGCCTCAACTGCTGCACCCTCATGGCGTGGGCCAACGAGGAACAGAAGCAAAAATACCTCGTGCCGCAGGCCAAGGGTGAGAAGATAGCTACCTACGCCCTTACCGAACCCAACGCGGGAAGCGATGCCGTGGGGATCCAGACCGTCGCCGACAAGAAGGATGACATGTACGTCCTCAACGGCGAGAAGATGTGGATCTCGCTGGCCGACGTCGCCGACAACTTCCTCACGTTCGCCTGGACCGACAGGGAGAAGCAGCGCAAGCGTGACCACACCGGTATCTCCGCCTTCATAGTAGAGAGGGGTATGAAGGGCCTCACGACCGCCACGATACACGGCAAGCTCGGTATCAGGGCCGGCAACACGGGGTCCATATCGTTCCAGGATGTCGAGGTCCCCAGGGAAAACTTGCTCGGCCGCGAGGGAGAGGGCTTCAAGATAGCCATGTTTGCTATCGACCAGGGCCGCTACACGGTGGCGGCCGGCGCGACCGGCCTTGTCCGTGCGTCCCTGGACGCGAGCGTGAAGTACGCGCACGAAAGGCAGACCTTCGGAGTTGAGATCGGGCGGCACCAGCTCATCAAGGAAATGATCGCCCAGATGGCGCGGGATTACGACGCCGCGAGGCTTCTCTGGATGAGGGCGGGCTGGCTCAAGAACAAGGGCCTTCGCAACAGCCGTGAGACTGCGCTCGCCAAGTGGTTCGCCTGCGACGCCTCGGAGAGGGCGGCGTCGGACGCAGTGCAGATCCACGGCGCGTACGGCTACTCCGACGAGTACCCCGTCGAGAGGTTCTACCGCAACTGCAAGGGCGCCGTCATTTACGAGGGCGCGCGCGAGATACAGAAGCTCCTGCACGGCGACTACGCGCTGGGCTACAGGAAGGACAAGCCGCTGAGGTGCAGCCTTCCAGCCTGGCCGTTTGAGTGAAATAGCCGGCGCCCCAGGGCCGGCGGATAGTGAGGGGATGGGTCGAGTTGGGCGGGAAAGCAGCGTTGATCAAAGTCGACCGGAGGCTCTGTAAGCGCTGCGGCATCTGCATCGAGTTCTGCCCGCAAGACGTACTGGCCCCGGGGGCCGACGGCATTCCTGCCGTTCAGTCCCCGGGCGCCTGCACAATATGCAGGCTCTGCGAACTCAGGTGCCCCGATTTTGCCATCGAGGTGGAGGAGGGGGAAGATGACGCAGGTTCGTGACACACGATACATGCAGGGGAACGAGGCGATCGCCGAAGGGGCATTCGCGGCGGGGGCACGTTTCTTCGCCGGATACCCGATAACCCCGTCCTCCGAAATCGCCGAGATATGCTCGCGCCGTCTCCTCGAACTGGGCGGCGTGTACATGCAGATGGAGGACGAGATCGCCAGCATGGGGGCAATCATCGGGGCGTCGTTCGCCGGGGTCAAGGCGTTCACCGCGACCAGCGGCCCCGGGTTCTCCCTGATGCAGGAGAACATCGGCCTGGCGATAATGACCGAGATGCCCTGCGTGATAGTGAACATCCAGCGGTCGGGGCCCAGCACCGGGCTCGCCACCAAACCAGCGCAAGCCGACGTCATGCAGGCGCGCTGGGGTACTCACGGGGACCACGCGATCATCGCGCTATGCCCCACTTCGGTCCAGGACTGCTACGACCTCACCATCACGGCGTTCGACTACGCCGAGCGGTTCAGGTCGCCGGTAGTACTGCTGGCGGACGAGATCGTGGGGCACATGCGAGAGAGGGTCGTCCTGGGCGCGCCGACTGCGCAGGCCGCGACACGGAGGAAGCCCTACGACGGCGAGCCAGGCAAGTACATGCCGTACCTCGCGGGCGACGACGGCGTTCCCTCGTTTGCGCCGCCCGGCCTGGCCGACCTCGGCCGCGCCAACAGTTCGATGCACGACGAGACGGGGTTTGCGAACAACACGCCCGACAACGCGACCCGGGTGATACGGCGCCTGTACGACAAGGTCTACAGGGCGGCCGGCGAAATATGCCTCACCAGGGAATACATGACCGGCGATTGCGACGTTGCGGTGGTATCGTTCGGCGCTACGGCCCGGGCCGCGCGCGCCGCCGCCATGGCGGCGCGTGAGGAGGGGATCAAGGCCGGATGTCTCACCATCGTCACGATGTGGCCGTTCCCCGACGTGGCTGTCACCCGCGTGTGCGGGCGTGCGAAGGCCATTGTGGTGCCCGAAATGAACCTGGGGCAGGTTGCCGGCGAGGTCAGGCGCGTTTCGTGCGGACCGCGAATTGTTGGAGTGAACAAGGTGAACGGCGAGGGCATTAGGCCCGTGGAGATACTCGAGGCGATCAGGGGGACCCTGTCATGACTGAGTCGAAGGCGCCGCGCGGCGCAAACAGGGCGTACAAGCGGTTCTTACTTCAACGGGCTCTGCCGCATTTCTGGTGCCCGGGCTGCGGGAACGGCGTGGTGCTGGGCGCGATAGTGAGGGCGCTGGCGTCGCTGGGCCTGTCGCCCTCCCAGGTAGTGGTCGTCACCGGCATTGGCTGCTGGGGCAAGGCCGACGACTACCTGAACGTCAACGCGCTTCACGGCACGCACGGGCGCGCGCTGCCGCTTGCCACGGGCGTCAAGGTTAACAGGCCGGATTTGACCGTCCTGGCGCTGATGGGCGACGGAGACTGCGCGACGATAGGCGGCAATCACCTGCTGCACTCGGCGCGGAGGAACATCGGCGTCAAGGCCATTGTGGTGAATAACCTGAACTACGGCATGACCGGCGGCCAGTACTCGTCAACGACGCCGGGCGACAAGATAACCAGCACCTCGCCGTTCGGAGACCCCGAGAGGGGACTCGACATCGCGGGGGTCGCGGCCGTGGCAGGCGCGAACTACGTCGCGCGGTCGACGGTGTACCATGCGGCGCAGACCGAGACGTACATCAAGGAAGCGATCACCGCGCCGGGCTTCGGCCTCGTCGAGGTGTTGTCCACCTGTCCCACGTACTTTGGTCGCCTAAACTCCATGCGCACGGCGGTGGAGTCGATGAACTGGCTCAAGTCGGCAGCCGTCACCGCGAAGGCGGCTGGGGGAATGAGTCCGGACGACCTGCGGGAGCGCATCGTCATCGGCCGCTTCTGTTCGAGGACCGACCCCGACTTCAACCAGAGATACGAGGAAATACGGCAGAGGGCGCGCGACCGCGGCTTCAGGACTCGCGAGGTCGTTAGCGGCAGGTAGAGTCGGGAAAGGACAGTAGGGAAACGCGCGGCTTCAGGGGGGCACGGCATATGACTGATACATGGCAGGTCGTACTCGGAGGAGTCGGCGGCCAGGGGTTGATATTCGCCGGGTTGCTGCTCGGCGAAGCGGCGGTGTATGACGGGAAGAACGCATCCCAGACCCAGTCATACGGGATCGAAACGCGGGGCGGCTTCTCGAAGTCGGAGCTCGTCATCTCCGAGGGCGAGATCGTTTATCCCGGCATGACAGAGCCCAACCTGGCGATCATCCTCGCGAAACTCGCTTTCGACAGGCTGGCGCCGGCACTGCCCGAAGGATGCCTGGTCGTGTACGATTCGGCGATACGGCCGGCCGGCGGTTGCGAGACCGCGGCGGGCAATCGCCTCGATTTCCGCGCATTTCCGTTGAGCGCCGAGGCGAAGAGCTGCGGAGCCCCGCAGGCAACCAACATCGTGGCAATAGGCGCGACCGCCGGGTTGACGGGGCTGATTAGCGCCGGGTCGATCGAGAAGGCGCTGCGGGAACATTTTTCCGGAGATGATCTCGAGAACTCGCTAAAGGCATTCCGCGCGGGCTACGCGCTCGCTCAAAAAGGAGGCTAGACCGCCGGGTTCGACAACTGGAACGGCCTTCCATCTGGATACAAATCCCGGCCACCACATATAATATTGACACAATAGCAGGGGAGATGAACGCCAGATGCAGGTCGTCTCCATCGGCACCGCAAGACATGCCGACCAGATCCTGGAGAGACTGAACTACGAATTCCAGACCCTCCAGGAGGAAGGCATCGACATAGACGTTCAGCAGACCAACCGAGGAAACCTGACGTTCCTCGGTTGCAAACTTGTGAGGGGGAACAAGGACAGGTTTTCCTCCGATGACACGGCCACCATACTGCGGCACTTTATCGCGAACGCCCTATCCGACGTTATCGTCAATGACTGGGAGAGCGGCCTCATCAAGAAGATAATCCACGACAACTACCGGGACTTCTCCAGGGACGAGAGAGAGGGAGTGCTGGAATTCGTCAGGAAGAGTCTCGAAGGACAGGTTACCGGCGAAAGGGACCTGTTTCACAAGATGGACCGCAAGAGCCGCGTGCTCTCGCGGCTGGTCGAATACCTGAACAAACACAGCGAACTGGTGCTCGAGGGGTTCGTCACGTTCAGGCTCAGGGACTACGTCGAGGAGATCGAGGAATGCGTAAACAAGGCCGTAGACGATTACCTGATGGAGAAGGAATACAAGGAATTCATACGGCTGCTTCGCTATTTCGTCGAGGCCCAGGAACCGAAGTTCGATGAGATACACGCGGTGATACTGCAGGAGGGGTCGTTCAGGCTGAGCGATCGCGAGGGGAAGCCGGTAGCGCGCGAATACCTCGACGACCTCGTCATGGAGATAAGGCAAAGCGAGGGAGACTGCGAAGACCTGCTGATATCGTCACTCATCACACTCGCCCCCAGGTCGATAACACTCCACTTGCCCCCGGGGAAGGACGAGACCACGGGGATACAGACGATACGCAAGATATTCGGCGACAAGGTCAGGGTATGCCGTGACTGTGACAGGTGCAGGGCTTCCCACAACGCCAAGGACACGCGAACTTGACGCTTTTTCTTCCACAGGGATATACTTGATGAAAAGGCAAACGACGCGCGACACGCCCTTTCCTCCCGTCGCTTGAGGGCGGGAGGTTTTGCGTTGCCGACCGAATTGGGGGGAGTGTTAGTGGAGAGTGTGAGCCTGAGGCTTCCGGACGGTGGGGTAGTCCAGTACCCGAAGGGCACCACCGCCGGCAGGGTGGCCAAGGAGGCGGGCGGCAAGGACGCCGCCAGGGCCGTTGCCGCGCGACTCGATGGGAAACTGATCGAACTCCGGAAGGCCATTGAGACCGACGGCTCGATAGAATTCGTCACATTCGACTCCGCCGACGGGCAGGACGTGTACAGGCACACCACGTCGCACATCCTCGCCCATGCGGCGAAACGCCTGTTCCCCAACGCGCGCCTCGCTATCGGGCCGGCCATACAGGACGGCTTTTACTATGATTTCGACGTGGACAGGCCGTTTACGCCAGAGGACCTCGAGAGGATCGAGGCCGAGATGCGCAATATCGTCGAGGCGGACTATGCCGTCGAGCGTCACGAGACCCCGAGGGAAGAGGCGGTTCGCCTTTTCAAGGACAAGGGCGAGAACTACAAGGTGGAGTTGATAAACGACCTGCCGGAGGGCGAGCAGATCTCGTACTACACGCAGGGGGAATTCGTCGACCTCTGCGCCGGCCCGCATCTGCCTTCGACCGGAATGGTGAAGGCGTTCAAGATACTCAGCGTGGCTGGGGCGTACTGGCGCGGGGACGAGAAAAACCCCATGCTGCAGAGGATATACGGTACCTCGTTCGAGGACCAGGCCACGCTCGACAAGTACGTCGCGCGCCTCGAAGAGGCCAAGCGGCGAGACCACCGCAGGCTCGGGAAGGAGCTCGACCTGTTCTCCATGCACGAGGAGGGTGGACCCGGGCTCATCTACTGGCATCCCAAGGGCGGCCTGGTGCGCCAGCTCATCGAGGACTTCTGGCGCCATGAGCACCGGCGACGCGGCTACGACATCGTGTACAGCCCTCACATCGCCAAACTGGACCTGTGGAAGACGAGCGGCCACTGGGACTGGTACCGCGAGAACATGTACTCCCCTATGAAGATCGACGAGGTGGAATACCTGCTCAAGCCGATGAATTGCCCGTTCCACATCCTGATGTACAAGTCGGCGACGCGGAGCTATCGTGACCTGCCGATGAGGTGGGCGGAACTCGGTACTGTATACCGCTACGAACGCTCCGGTGTGCTTCACGGCCTGCTGCGCGTCAGGGGATTCACCCAGGACGACGCGCACATATTCTGCAGGCCCGACCAGCTCGAGGACGAGATTGTCGGGGTCATCGATCTCGCGCAGTTCATGATGAGGGCGTTCGGGTACGAGAACTACGAGATGATGTTGTCGGTCAGAGACCCCAGCAATAAGGCCAAGTACGCCGGCACCGACGAGATATGGGAGATCTCCGAAGCCGCATTGAAGAACGCTCTGCAGAGGAAGGGTCTCCCGTACGTTATTGGCGAGGGAGAGGCGAAGTTCTACGGGCCGGCGATCGATATTACGCTGAAGGACGCGCTGAACCGCGGCTGGCAGGGACCGACGATACAGGCCGACTTCAACCTCCCCGAGAGGTTCGACATGACGTATGTCGGTGAGGACGGCCAGATGCACCGGCCGGTCATGGTGCACCGCACGGTGCTCGGCTCGATGGAGCGGTTCTTCGGCGGGCTGATCGAGCACTATGCCGGCGCGTTCCCGCTGTGGCTGGCGCCGGTGCAGGTGAAGGTTCTGCCTATCGCGGAGCGGCATCACGGCTACGCCATGGCGGTACAGACAAGGCTCATGGCGGCCGGCCTGAGGTCCGAGGTGGACACCAGGAACGAGAAGGTCAATTACAAGATACGCCAGGCTGAGATGGAGAAAGTGCCGTTCATGCTGATCGTCGGCGACAAAGAGGCCACCATGGACGAGGTTTCTGTGCGTAAGCGCGGTGAGGGCGACCTCGGGAAGAGGCCGCTCGAGCAGTTCGTGGCGGAGGCCGCGCGCGAGGCGGACCCGCGCAGGGCGGGGCGCTCCTGAGAACTTAGTCTGCCAGGCCCGGGACGAAGCTCGTGATCGCAGACGAGACGGGGAAGCATGTTCGGGCTACGCAGGAGAAAGAACCACTCGTCGGGCGATTCTTCAAGAACAGGGGGAAGCCGGTGTTGCCGCCCGGCGACCTGGTGAAGGATCCCGGCGGGGGCGTCTGTCAGTGAGTGTAGTCTATCAGTCTCACCGTGTCACCTAGTCTCTTCTGGATCGCCTCTCTCATTCTGTCTGCGTGCGGGCAGGGGAAGCCGATTGGGTTACCCTTCGTTATGCAGGATGCCAGGGCAATCGCGTCTGCTCCGCGCTTGACCATCTCGATGGCTCTGGTTATCGCTTTCTTGCCTGGGCATCCACCGCAGGTGCTGACACCGATTACCTCGATGTCCCCCTCCACACCCTCAAATGCCTGCTTTTTCTCTCTCATCACCTTGAAGTCGGTTGTAGCGGGGCACATATCCTCTGTCTGCATACACCTGATCAAGCCGATTCGCATTGCCGGGTCCGCCTCCCCTAAGAGCCGTGTCTGAGTCCACAGTGCCTTGCTAGTTGACATAGTAGAGCGCACGCCCACATTCAGTCAAGGCCCTCCGACTCCCTCTCCCCCGTTGCTTCTCAGGTATAACGAAGCCATAACTGGCAGATAATGCACAGCAAACCACGTTGTGGAATGCAGTTGCCGTGATACTCATTGGCACGGCGTTACGAGAAAAGAGGAGGGCAAATGTTCGGTTTCCGCAAGGCGACCAGAGCCGTGCTGCCAGATCGAGGCAGGAAGAAGGGCCAGGACATTGCCCTTTCCAGCACATCTTCAGAGGAACCCCTGAGCCCGGACCTGGAAACCAACCTCCGGTCAATCAAGGCCATCCTCGACAGGTGCAGCGACGTGGTCTACCGGGAGTTCGTTTTTGCCCAGAACGAACGGGTGAGGCTTGCCCTGATCTATACGGACGGGCTGGCGGACAAAGCGCAGGTCAGCGACCAGATCATGAGGGCGCTGGCCCTGGAAGTGGCGATGGTCGTACCAGGCCGGACGATCTCCAGGGCAAAGGCCCTTGAATTCATCAAGCAACGCGGCCTGTGCATACACCAGGTCAGGGAAACCGGCAGGCTACAGGATGTCATCCAGGCCATCCTGTCCGGCGATACCGCTTTGCTCGTGGACGGACACGCCACCGCCATCATCAACGGGGCCAGGGGGTGGGAAGCGCGTCCCATCGCCGACCCGGAAGCAGAACCGACGGTTCGAGGGTCACGGGAGTCCTTTGTCGAAACCTTGCGGACCAATACGTCGCTGATCCGGCGGAGGATCAAGAGCCCCAACCTGAAAATCGAGTTCTTCAGGCTAGGTGAGGTTACCGACACCGATGTAGCCATAGCTTATGTCGAGAGCATTGTCAACGACAAGCTGGTGGCAGAAGTAAAGAACCGGCTGGGAAGGATAAAAGTCGACGCCGTCCTGGAAAGCGGTTACATCGAGGAATTGATCGAAGATAACCCCTGGAGCGTTTTCCCCACAGTCAACCATACCGAGAAGCCCGACCGTGTGGCGGCAATGCTACTCGAGGGAAGAGTGGCCATCCTGGTTGACGGGACCCCCTTCGTATTGACCGTGCCCAACCTGTACATAGAGTATCTTCACGCCTCGGAGGACTACTACGAACGCTTTCTTTACGCCACGGCAGTACGGATAGTCCGTTTCATTTCCATGACCATTTCGCTCGTCCTGCCTGCGCTGTATATTGCCGTGGTAAGCTTCCACCACGAGCTGCTCCCGACCACGCTTCTTCTGAGCATCGCCGCGCAGAGAGAAGCGGTTCCCTACCCGGTTCTCATCGAGGTGCTCATCATGGAGCTGAGTTTTGAAGTCCTGAGGGAGGCAGGGATCCGCCTCCCACGGCCGATTGGCCAGGCGGTGAGCATTGTCGGCGCCCTGGTTATCGGGGAGGCTGCTGTGCGGGCGGGATTGGTTGCCGCCTCGACTGTCATCGTGGTGGCCCTTACCGGCATCGGCTCGTTCGTCCTGATGTACAGCGCAAGTATTGCGTTTCGCCTGTTGAGGTTCGTCTTAATAGTCCTGGCGGCCACACTGGGCCTGCTCGGGGTGATCGGCGGGATAGCTGTAATCGGCATTCACCTGTGCGCGCTGCGCTCCTTTGGGGTTCCGTACCTGTCCCCGATGGTCCCCACCGCTGACCTCAAGGACACTGTGTTCAGAGCGCCCTGGTGGGCCATGCTCACCCGGCCCAGGTCGATCGTAAGGCAGAACCGGGTCAGGGAGGCGCAGGGATTGAGGCCGTCGCCTCCGCCGACGCGAACGGAAGACTGAAGGGCTGGTCAGATGCTGGAACGGGGGAAAATCGACTCCGGTCAGGCTATACTGTTGATGATAAGCACGATTCTGCCTACGGCAATCCTTACTATCCCGTCCGTAGTGGCGAGGTCCGCGAGACAGGATGCCTGGCTGTCGGTTATCCTCGCCACCGCGGTGGGCCTGGTGATCGCCCGGCTGGTAGTCACCCTGAGCCTCCGTTTCCCGGGCAAAACCCTTTTTCAGTACGCTGAGGAGATCCTGGGCAAAGTGCCTGGGAAGATCGTCGGCCTTCTGTACATCTGGTGGCTTCTGCATACGAATGGCCTGATAATAGACGTATTTGCGTCCTTCCTGTGCGTCGCCATGATGCCCGACACCCCCTTCATGATCTTCTTCCTCGTGGGGATCGCCGTGGCAGCCTACGCGGTGCGCAATGGCCTGGAGGTCTTGAGCCGGTTTAACCAGATGTTCCTGCCTCATGTCATGACCTTGCTGCTAGCTGTCTTCATTTTGACCGTGAAAGACATGAAATTGGCCAGGCTCCTGCCCGTGCTGGACAGCGGCCTTTCGTCCGTTGTGAAAGGGGCCGCCACGCCCGCAAGCTGGCTGGGAGAGATCGTGATCTTCTCCATGTTCATTCCCTATCTCAGGAAGCCATCCGACGCACACAGGGTCGCCATGCTGGCCATATTGGGAACCAGTCTGTTCATGGCGGTGAGCATACTGGTGACGCTGCTCACTTTTGGCCCGAACATGACGAGCCACTGGACCTTTCCTGTCTTCAGCGCGGTACGGGCGGTTTCCGTCGCCGGCTTCCTGGAGCGGCTTGAGTCCGTAACCGTGGCGGTGTGGATATTCGGCGGGATCGCGAAAATCGGGGTGTTCTACTATGCCGCCGTGCTGGGCAGCGCACAGTGGCTGGGACTCAAGGATTACCGCCCGCTCGTGGCGCCGGTAGGAGTGGTCCTGATGGGACTTGCATCCCTTTGCCCGAGCATCGTGGATCTGTTCGACTTCATCGCCGGAGGCTGGCCTCCTTACGCGTTGATCGTCTTTGAAGCGGGAATCCCGCTGGCATTGCTCATCGTCGCCTTCATCAGGGGGAGGGGAGGGGAAAACCGTTGATCAGGAAGACCGCCGTGTTCCTCTTGCTGGTATCCCTGGCCGGCTGCCTTGGAGGCTGCTGGAGCCGAAAGGAAATCACCGAAATTGCCATTGTCCTGGGCACAGGGGTTGACCTGGCCCCGGACGGGCGGATCCGGTTGACGGTGCAAATCGCCAGGCCCGGCGGTTTCTACGGTGGCGGCGAAGGGGGCGCCAGGGGGCGGGAACCCGCATGCTGGGTGGTTTCCGCGGAGGGCAAGACCGTCGAGGAAGCTGCCAGGCGCCTCGCCATGATGGTCCCTCGCGAAATCTACTGGGGTCATTGCGTTATCCTGGTAATCGGAGAGGCAATGGCCCTGGAGGGAACCGATACGATCATGGATTTCTTCAACCGGGACAGGCAACCCCGCGAGACGATGGGGGTAATGGTGTCCGAGGGAGAAGCGAGGCATTTCCTCGAAACCTGTTCTTACCTGGAGAAGACCTCGGCGCAGGCCGCCGGGCTCCTCGCCAGGATGAAGATTGGGTTCACCGTCCAGCTCAGGGAGTTCACGGAAATGCTGGCCAGTAAAGGGGTGCAGCCCGTGGCGACCCGCGTTGTGGCAAGAGAAGCGGGCATTGCCGCTGGGCCGACCGAGGAGAAGGAACCGGAGCCGCACAGGCAGGTTGAGATCTCTGGCGTGGCGGTGTTCAAGGAGCACAGGCTCGTGGGGTGGCTGGATGATAGCGAAACCAGGGGCCTCCTCTGGGTAAAGGGTGAGATCCGCAGGGGCATGATCACCGTTCCGAGCCCGGGCGAGCCCGACAAGGAGATATCCATCCGGATCAGGCAGGGAAGCACAAGCGTTGTGCCGAGATACGACGGGGTGCGCCCGCGGTTCGAGGTGAAAGTCAGACTGGAGGGCGACATGGTGGAACAGCAGAGCCGCGAGGACCTGTCCAAACCGGAGAAGATCAAGGCGTTGGAAAACGCGATAGCGGAGGATGTAAGGAGAAGGATAGCCGCCGTCCTGGAGAAAGCGCAGAAGGAATACGGCGTGGACATATTCGGCTTCGGCGATGCTTTTCACCGGAGGTACAAAAAGGAGTGGCGGCATCTGAAAGACCGGTGGGACGAGGAATTCGCCAGGGCGGACGTCAGTATTGCCGCCGAAGCGCACGTGCGCGAGATCGGTCTCTCGACCAGGCGCGCCGATACCATGGAAGAATAGGCTTGCTCAGAAGCCGGCATATAAGGGGGATGAGACGTGGTCGGCTTGCTCATCGCGTTGTTCGCCGGTATCGTCCTGTTTGAGGTGCCCGGCCTGGTAAAGAAGAAGATGTGGCGGGAACTGGCGGCCTTTTCGATATACCTGTTGATCGGCATGGCCTTGAGCATCCCGCAGGCGCTGGGGGTAAGGCTGCCTAACCCCACCAAGGCCATTGAGGCGCTGTTCAGGCCGCTGTCGGAATTACTGAAATAGGCGGAGCGACGCAGTTCATGAAAGGCACGAACGCACGGGACGAAATCAGGATATCTTACAGGCAGGAGCTGCTCCTGATGTTGAATTTCCTCCTGGCGAACGCCTTCATCATCATCCCCTCCGCGGCGGTGAAGGGCGCCAAGCAGGACGGGTGGATGACTATCGCCCTGGCGACCGTAACGGGGATAGGGCTCACCATGCTTCATACCACCCTGGGCATGAGGTACCCCCGGCAAACGCTGGTTCAGTATGCCCAGGTCATCCTCGCGAGGGTTCCTGGCAAGATGGTGGGGCTGCTTTTCATGTGGTTCGCTCTGCACCTGGGAGCCCTGGTTGTTCGGAATTTCGGCGATTTCATGGTCATTACGCTGATGCCCGAAACCCCTCGCATTGTGTTTCACGCCGTAATCATGCTGGTCGTTGTCCTGGCATTGTACGGGGGTCTCGAGGTCCTGTGCAGATTCAACGAGGGTTTGACGTTCCTGGTGGTTGTATCGATAATATTCGTCCTGGTCCTGTCGTTGAGTATCGAGGGCTTCGATCTGAAGAAACTCCTTCCACCTTTCGAAAATGGATTGCTACCGGTTCTGAAGACTTCCCTGATCCCCATCACCTTTCCTTTCGGTGAAACGGTCCTTTTTACGATGATCATCCCGTACCTGGACGAACAGGAAAAGGCCAGGCGAGCCCATATCGTTGCCATGGCCGGCGCAGGAACCCTGCTGACCCTGATCACGGTGGCAGTGGTGGCGGTCTTCGGCGTCACAGCGCTTGACTACCTGTACCCCACCCATTCTTTAACCAGATGCATAAGTATTGTTGCTGCTCCCGAGCGGATCGATGCTATTTCGATATCGGTCTGGATACTGTCGGGGCTGATCAAGATAGCGGTATGCCTGTTTGTTTTCGTTACCGGCAGCGCTCAAATGCTCAATCTAAAAGATTACAGGCCCCTCCTCCTCCCTTCGGGGGTAATAATGACCGCGCTATCCGTTCTGGTCTATGAGAACATCATGGAGCAAATCGATTTTGCCGTGAAAGTCTGGCCGGTGTACAGCCTCCCCTTCGAAGTGGGTATCCCCCTGCTGCTTCTCGCGGTATCTTTGGTCGGACCTGATCGGGCTGCGTAACCGGGGTGCAGGTAGCCTTGACTCTCGCTGTCATCGGAGCAGGATTCAGCGTAATATGAGGGGGCAACAGGCTCACCCTTGAATGAAGGGAGTCAGGCAGATGCTCATCACCCCCACCACGTTCAGTCTCACCGCCGGGCGCGCCGAGGGAGGCACGCCGCTCACCGCTTTTGACGCTGCCCTCCTGGACGCCGGTCTCGGAAATCTCAATCTGCTCAAGGTTTCCAGCATAGTCCCGCCGGGGGCCAGGCTGGTGGAAACACCGGCCGTGCCGCCGGGGTCTCTGGTCCCGGTTGCCTACGGGACAATCACGAGCCAGGATCCGGGCCAGGTCATTTCGGCAGGGGTCGCCGTCGGGCTGACGGGCCACACGTTCGGGATGATAATGGAGTATTCGGGCAGGCGCCCGAAAGAGGAAGTAGAGGCCCTGCTCGAACGGATGGTGCACGAATCTCTCGAGCGCCGTGGGTTGAAAGCCACGGAGTATTACGTGCGGGCCGTCGAGCACACGGTCGCCCGGTGCGGGTCCGTGTTCGCCGCCGTGCTGCTGTGGTACGATTAACCCGCCGGCTCCGCTTCCCAGTAGAAGTTCTTGATCCCGTTGAGGACGGCCTGGGCGACACGGTCCATGAACACGTAGCTCCTGACCAGGCCCTCGTCAACGGGGTTGGTAATTGTCACGAACTCTACCACGGCCGCGGGCACAGGGGGCGCTGAGGCCAACGAGGACGGCCGTATGCCTCTGGACGGGAGGTGGAGCCTCTTCGTGAGTTCGCCCAGCACGAGCCGTGCCAGGCCTTCACCGCGCGGGCCGGCGTAAGCCACTCCCGCCCCACGCACGGCGGACTCCGAGGCCCCACCGGTATGAAGCGAAACGAACGCCGCTGCGCCATGGCGGTTGACGAGCTCGAGCCTCGCTTCCCACGACAGGAACACGTCACCGTTTCTTGTCATGATGCAGCGCATACCCGCCCGTTCGATCGCCGATTTGAGCCGCCTGGCGAGGTCCAGCACGACGTGCTTCTCGACCAGATCCACGGGGCCGCACCTGCCCGGGTCCATGCCGCCGTGACCGGCGTCCACGACCAGCGTCCTGCCTGCCAGCACACGGTAGATGGGCTTCATGTCGAAGCGGATCTCCAGCCTGTGCGGCACGCCGGCCACGGAGTCCACGGAGTACGGGACGTCGTGCTCGAGGTACGCCTCAAGGACCGAACCCGCCGGCGCCGTCCAGGCAACGAGGTGGTCGATGAGGCCGTCGTACACCGGGATAGAGCAATCCGGCATGTTAAGCCGCACCCCACCAAATTCCAGGACCAGCACGCTGCCTCGCCCGGACTTCCGCGAGGAGATCCCGGGCTCCAGCGCCACGGTCGATTCCACCAGGATCCGGGTCGAGAGGTCTGCCGGCCCAGCGTGCGCGGTCGCGCTTTTGGGCGGCCCCGCCTGTATGTTGGTCACCAGCCTGTCCGTAGACAATCACACTCCGCGCTTCCCACGAATAGGGCTATGTTGTAGCACGCCCGGCTAGACGCAAATCCCCGAGCGTGATGGGAGGGTGAGCATGACTGACTCATACGCCCTGATACCGCTCAGGACGCACCTCATCTCCGCGGGCGAGGACATTGTGGACGTGGTGTGCCAGTACGTCCGCGGGGTGGCCACGTCCGGTGACGTGGTGGCGATCTCCGAGAGCGCCGTGGCCGTCAGCCAGGGTAGGGCGGTGCTCTCGCGGGGCGTGAAGCCCGGGTTTCTTGCGAGGTTCCTGTGCCGGTTTCCGCAGAAGCACGGGAGCCTCGCGACCCCTCAGGCCATGCAGTTGGCGATAAGCGAGGCGGGAGTCCCGAGAGTCCTGGCAGCGGCTGTCGTCGGAGGTCTCGCGAAGGCCGTTGGCATAAGAGGGCTATTCTACAGGATCGCCGGCAGGGGGCTCGCAGCCATCGACGACATTGCGGGGACCCTGTACCCGTTTGATGAGCACATCGTACTTGCGCCCAGGGACGGTCAGGCCGTGGTGGACGCCATTCGCGACCGCACGGGGCTCGAAGCCGCCATCGTGGATGTGAACGACATCCGCTGCGTGGACTTCATGGCTGCTACGAGGAACCTCGACCGCGCGGCCGTGGCAAGGGCGCTCGAAAGGAACCCGATGGGAAATGACGACGAGCAGACGCCCATAGTCGTGCTGAAGAGGTTGTCCACCGATCCCGTGCAGAACGCCGGATAGAACCCGCACGCTGGTGACACGATAATATCCGGCAACCAGCACGGGAAAGGAGAGAGCGCTATTTCGACTCGGAGACTGATCGCGGCTGGACTGGTGGCGGTGGTCGCTCTGGCCGCGATCGCTTATTTCGGAACGAGGATTCCCAGGCTGAGGAGGCCCGCGCCGCCATACGGGCAGAAGGGCGCAGGGCCCGACTGGCAGCCGCTGAGGCAGTCGATCCAGTCGTATATTGGCAGCCAGAGGGGCAAGTTCGCCGTCTACATCTATGATTTCGAGAGCGGCTCCGAACTGGGGATCGACTCCGAGACCCCGATGTACGCCGCGAGTTCGATCAAGGTGCCGATCGTGCTCTACCTGTACACGCTGGCTGCCCGCGGCGAGGTGTCGCTGGAGGAGATGGTCTCATACCGACCGGATTCCGACTACGCCACGGGGTCCGGGGTCATCCAGTATACGGCCGCGCCAGGCAACCGGTACTCCCTGAGGACTCTCGGAAACCTGGCGATAACCATAAGCGACAACGCGGCCACGAAGATGCTCATCAGGAGGCTCGGCCTCGATAATATCCGGTCGTTCATGGCGAGTCTCGGTGGCACGGTCCTGTTCCCGGATAACAGGTACGTTTCAACCGCGAGGGACCTCGGCCTCTATGTGAGGGCGACGCGGCAATTCGCCGAGGCCAACCCGGGCCTCGGTGGGACCTTCATCTACGACCTCAGCCACACCATAACCAACGAGGGTATCCCCCAGGACCTTCCGGATGGGGTGAAGGTCGCCCACAAGGTCGGAGCCGCCGGCACTGTAGCCACCGACGCGGGGATAGTGTTCCTCGACAGGCGGCCGTATGTGCTCAGCGTGCTTACAGAGGACGTCGGCGACACCGAGGTGCCCGGCTTCAATGCGATAGGGCGGATCTCGCGGATCGTCTACGACTACCTCAGCAGCCAGTAGGTGCCGGCGCCACACCGCCGGCACCCGCCCGCGCAACCGGAAGCGCAGTTGCCGAAAACCCTTCTACCAGCAGTTATCATCTTCCCCGCCACCCTCACTTTATGTTAAGCTCTGGTCGTCGCGCTGGATCGCGGCGGGTCAAACAATCAGGTGAGGATGCGGGGTGGACCATTGAGAAGGCACAGGACCGTCGTTGCAATCACCGTTCTTGCCGTCCTGACGCTTGCGATGGCTGTGGCTCAGGCGGCGTCTGTGAACCCCGCGGTGGCTCCGGCCGGCGCTGAGGCTTCCGGGCATCCTGGATACGCACCCCTTGAATCCAGGATAAGGGCGTACCTTTCGCGGGATCCCGCCACGTGGGGGATATACTTCATCGATCTCGACTCGGGCAAGACGTTCGGTGTCAACCCGGACACCCCCATACCCCAGGCGAGCCTGGTCAAGGTGCCGCTGGTTCTGTACATAAACCACCTCGTCTCGCGGGGGGAAATGACCTGGGACGACCAGGTGGCCTACCGGCCGGACACCGACTACCGTGGCGGCGCGGGCGCGATGCAGTTCTTCGCGCAGCCCGGGTGGACCTATTCGGTGAGGGTCCTGGCCAACCTGGCGATAACCCTCAGCGATAACGTCACGAAGGCCATGCTCGTCAGGTACGTTGGGGCGGGAAACCTGGTCAAGTACATGTCATCGCTCGGCGCCTCGCAGCCTCACGTGAACGGCGAGGACTCGACGACCGCGCGGGATATGGCCGTTTACCTGCAGGCCATACTGAGTCTATCGCGCGAGAGACCGGATCTCGGTCAGAGGCTCCTCGACGACCTGTCGCACAGCATCTGGCACGTGGGTCTTCCGGGGCGCCTGCCCAAAGGGGTGCGGGTGGCTCACAAGGAGGGCGATATCACGGGGGTCTCCAATGATGCCGGCGTAGTGTTCTCGAGGCATCCGTACGTCATCTGCATCTTGTCGAAGGGCCAGCCCGACGCCGAGGCGGGATTCAGCAAGATAGCGGACATTTCCAGGATGGTGTACGATTATCAGGAGCAGGTATACGGCGGCAATTGACGAGGCCGCGCATTTGACGCCTGCGAAGACCCCATGGTATACTTGGAAAGTCCCAGCGAAGTAGAAGCCATCCGCTTCTCACCTTACGGCCGGTTGCCTGTAAGGTCACCACAAGCCTGGTAGACGGTTCGCCCTCCGGGGCGGGTTGGATGACGGCTGAGAGCGGGTGGGGGCCCGCTTTTTTGTTGTCCATCATAGGCAAGTGATCAGAGACAGGGGGTGGCTGAACTATATCTAAGGACCTTCGGATTAATGAAGCAATCCGGGCCCGAGAAGTCAGGTTGGTATCCGATACAGGCGAGCAGCTGGGGATAGTCCAGTTCCGGGACGCCCTCAAGCTGGCGTCGGAGAAGGGAGTGGACCTCGTCGAGGTCGCTCCGACGGCGCGTCCTCCAGTGTGCCGCATCATGGACTACGGCAGGTTCAAGTACGAGCAGTCTAAGAGGGCCAAGGAAGCGCGCAAGAAGCAGCGGGTGTTCGACGTCAAGGAAGTCAAGATGAGGCCCACCATCGAGGAGCATGACTTCAGTGTCAAGGCGAAAAACACCGCCAGGTTCCTGCAAGAGGGGGACAAGGTCAAGGTTACGATCACGTTTCGCGGGCGTGAAATCGTCCATTCCGAACTGGGGCGGCAGGTTCTGGAAAGGCTCGCGCAGGAAGTAGCGCAGGTAGGCCTGATCGAGCGGGCGCCCAGGATCGAGGGAAGGAATATGATAATGATTCTTACGCCCAAGCAGGCCGGCTAATTAGGAGGGCACTTTTCCATGCCAAAGATGAAAACGCATCGTGGAGCAGCCAAGAGAATGCGGTTCACTGGGTCCGGCAAGGTACGCCGGATGAAGGCGGGCAAGACCCACAAGCTCGAGGTCAAGGCCGCCAAGCGCAGGCGCTGGCTGCGTAAAGCGACGGTCGCCAGCGGGGCTGACTCCGCCAGGGCGCGGAGGCTGTTGCCTTACAGATAGTTCACGGGAGGTCGGGTTTTCATGGCACGCGTTAAGACCGGCGTCACCACCCGGAGACGCCACAAGAAGCTTCTAAAGCTCGCAAAAGGATACTGGGGCAGGAAGTCCAAGGTTTTCCGGATGGCGAACGAGACGGTCATGAAGGCGCTCTCGTACGCTCTGAGGGACAGGAGAGCCAAGAAGAGGGAGTTCAGGAGGCTCTGGATAGCGAGGATCAACGCCGCCGCGAGGAACGAGGGTATGTCGTATAGTCGCATGATGAACGGTCTTCGCAAGGCCGGCGTAGCGGTGAACCGGAAGATGCTCGCGGACCTGGCCGTAAGAGACTCCGATGCGTTCGTCAGGATGGTCGAGGTTGCGAGGCAGGGCCTGAAGGCCTGACTGAGGGAGGCCCCGGCTTGTGAAGCAGTATGTCGTGATCGGTCTCGGGCGCTTCGGCGGTGAGGTCGCCAGGGCGCTCGAGGCGAGCGGGAACGAAGTGCTCGGCATCGACAACGACCCGGCCAGGGTGCAGGCCCTGGGCGAATCCCTTACTCACGCGATCGTGGCCGACGGCGCCGACATAGAGGTGCTGAACCGGTTGGGGCTGAGAAACTTCGACTGCGCTGTCGTAAGCGTCGGCGCCAACCTGGAATCGAGCGTGCTGATCACGCTCAACCTCAAGGAACTCGGGATCAAGAAGGTCGTTGCGAAGGCGCACGGCGATCTCCATGGCAAGATCCTGGCCAAGGTGGGAGCGGACACCGTCGTGTTCCCCGAGAGGGAAATGGCCGCGAAGCTCGCCGAGAACCTTGTGGCTGACAACGTGCTCGACCTGATGGAACTGGGTTCCGAATGCGCCGTTGTCGAGATGATGGCCAGTGGCGACATGGTGGGCAAGACCCTCGAGCAGCTACGCCTTCGCCAGCGGTACGGGGTCAACGTGGTAGCGATCAAGCGGGATAACCAGGTTGACCTGGCCCCTCAGCCCGACAGGGTCATAGGCGAAAACGACGTCCTCGTAATCATAGGGCGTAACGCAAGTATCAGGAGTCTCGAGCACAGAGCGTAGGCTCAGGATATCGCACCGTGCGGAAGTGGGATAGTGATAAACCATTCGCAATGGAAGATGAGGCTGACACCCGCGCAGGTGCTGGCGCTCGGCTTCGCCGCGGTCATTCTCACCGGCAGCGTGCTGCTCATGTTGCCCTGGACGAGGGCCCCCGGCAAAATCACGCCGTATATCGACGCCCTGTTTACCTCGACGTCGGCGGTGTGCGTGACGGGCCTCGTCACCGTGGATACGGGGAGTCACTGGAGCGTGCCGGGACAGCTCATCATCCTGCTCTTGATCCAGGTGGGCGGGCTCGGTATCATGACGGTCTCCACGGCGTTCGCGTTCCTGATGGGGAAGCGGATTTCGCTTAGGGAGAGACTGTTGATCCAGGAGGCCACCGGGCTCACGCAGATAGCGGGCCTCGTCAGGCTGACGAGGGCGATACTGATCGCGACCCTCATAATAGAAGGCGCCGGCGCCGTGCTATTGGCGTCACGGTTCACGTTTGACATGGCGCCGGGCAGGGCCGTCTACTTCGGTATCTTCCACGCGATATCCGCGTTCTGCAACGCGGGGTTCGACCTTTTCGGGAGGAGCTTCATGACCTACGTGGGCGACTGGTTCGTCAACCTGGTCGTGACATCGCTCATCCTCATCGGCGGGATAGGGTTCAGCGTGGTCACCGAACTGTACTCGACCAAATTGGGACGGCGGGGCAGGCTGTCCCTGCACTCGCGGCTCGCGCTTAAGGTCACAGCGGCGTTGCTCGTCCTTGGCACCGTCCTGATATTCGCGTTCGAGTACCGTAACCCCGCCACGCTATCGCCGCTACCGCCTCACGCCAAGTTCCTCGCCTCCTATTTCCACTCGGTGACCCCGAGGACGGCGGGTTTCAACACGCTGCCAACGGGTAAGATGACCATCCCCGGGCTCCTCCTGACCATTGTGCTGATGTTTATCGGGGCATCTCCCGGTGGGACGGGCGGCGGGATAAAGACGACTACCTTTGCCACCATACTTGCCACGGTATGGGCGATAATGTCGGGAAAGCAGGACGTCGAGATCGGCGACAGGCGACTGACCCGGGACGTCGTGGACCGCAGCCTGGCAATAACGTTCATATCGCTGGGACTCGTGGTCCTGGTCACCACACTGTTGACGATCACGGAAAACGCCCTCTTTATTGAAATCCTGTTCGAGGCGACGTCCGCCTTCGGGACGGTGGGCCTCTCCACTGGCCTCACACCGTCACTATCTACTCTGGGGAAGGCCTTCGTCATTATCATGATGTTCGCGGGAAGGGTCGGCCCCCTCACGCTAGCGGTGGCCATCGCGCAGCGCGTGCACGCCGGCCAGGTCAGGCTGCCGGAGGACAAGGTGCTCGTTGGCTAGAAGTAGGGTAGAAGACCGCGTGCGGTGACGCAGGACGGCGCATGAATGGAGGGGTGATGGTGAAAGACTTCGCCGTGATAGGCCTGGGCAGGTTTGGGTCGTCCGTTGCGCGCAGCCTCCATTCACTGGGCCGCAGCGTGCTCGGGGTCGACAAGGACGAGGCGATCGTAAACGCCGCGTCCGAGTTCACTACCAAAGCAGTGCAGTGCGACGCCACCGACGAACAGAGCTTGAGGGCGCTCGGCCTGAGGAATGTGGACGTGGTCGTAGTGGCACTCGGCGACCTGCAGGCGAGCATCCTGGTAACCCTGTTCCTGAAGGAGATCGGCGTGCATAACGTTATTGCCAAGGCCGCCAACGAACACCACGGCAAGGTCCTCACGAAGATAGGCGCGGACCGGGTGGTGTTCCCGGAGCAGGAGATGGGAAAGCGAGTCGCTCACAACCTGGCGTCGAGCACCATACTCGACCTGATAGAACTGTCTCCGCAGTACAGCATCGTGGAACTCGCGGCCGGGAAGAGGCTCGTCGGCCGGAACCTCCAGGAGCTGGACCTCAGGAACCGGTATGGAATCAACGTGATAGGCATACGCCGCGGCAAAGACGTGAACCTCATGCCGAAGCGGGACGACGTAATCCTTCACGGCGACGTGCTGATCATCGTCGGCGAGAACGGCGCCATCAAGAACCTGGAAGACGAGAGTAGATGATCACGAGCGCGCGCAACGAGCGGGTGAAGTTCATCCGCGGCCTGTCGGAACCGCAGGTGAGGCGGCGCACGGCTTGCACGGTCGTAGAGGGCATACGGCTTGTGGAAGAAGCCCTGAAGTCGGGGGCCGGTTTTGTACTGGCTGCGTACGACGAGCGTATGCGGCGCTCGGAGCGGGGCGGCGCATTGCTCGACGCTCTCGGCGGGGCCGGCGTCGAGTTGCTGGAGGTTTCGGCGGACGTGCTGAAGAGCGTCGCCATGACCGAATCCCCGCAGGGGATCGTGGCGGCGATTAAAGTGCCTTTCGCGGACGCGGTCGCCGAGGTCCGGCGTTTGCCCGGCGCCCCGGGGGGCGCGGGCGAGGAGCCCATCACAGTGCTGTTGGACGGGGTGCAGGACCCCGGTAACGTGGGGACCATCATCCGGTCGGCCGACGCGTTCGGCGCCGCGCTGGTCGTGCTGGTCAACGACTGCGCCGACCCATACAACCCCAAGGCGCTCAGGGCGAGCATGGGATCGGTCTTCCACTTGAGTTGCCCCGTCGAGGAGCACGCCGGCCCGGCGCTCGACGCGCTGGCGGAAACGGGGTTCTCGCTGTACTACGGGGACGCCTCGTCGGCCGTCGCGGTCTATTCGGCGCGTCTCACCGGGCGAGCCGCACTGGCCGTGGGAAGCGAGGCCGCGGGGGTGTCCGGCGAGGTGCGAAGCCGGGGTACACCGGTATCAGTGCCAATTTACGGCAGGGCGGAGTCGCTCAACGCCGCAATGGCAATGACGGCAATGCTTTACGAGGCCCGCAGGCAGCGGGCTGTCGCCTTGTAACGCATTTTTCACTATGCTATAATCCTTTTTAGCACAAGCGTCTTGAGGCCTTCGAAAGGGCGTGCAAGATGATCATGAGCGCAGAGGTGTTCTGGAGGATCTTCGAGCTGACGGGCTGGGTTGAAGCGTACTTGATTTATCGCAGGTTGAACCTGAATTAGGCGGAGAGGCTAGGAAGGAGAGGAGTAGGCCGGAGGAGCCACCAAGGGAGGGGAATGCCGGGACTGGAAGCATCCCCGTGGCGGGACCGGTCGAAGTTCGCTCCGGAGCCGCAGGCTGAAGCAGAGTAGGCCGAGCCGGCGCCCACCGTTAAAAGGGCAGGGCACGAACCCGGGACGTGGCTCAGATCAAGACGGGGTGTGCCCGCGGAGTGGGGTGACAGGAGTCACCCAACCGGAGGTGGTACCACGGAGGCAAGGCTTTCGCCCTTGAGGCGAAAGCCTCTTTTTACTGAAGAGGGGGGTCCGGTGTTGGCTGGAGGACTCAAGCAGGAACTCCTGCGGATGGGGGAGGAGGCGCGCATCTCCATCCTGGAGGCTCAGACGCTCGAGGCCGTCGAGAGCCTGCGCATCAAGTATCTCGGGCGCAAGGGCGAGCTCACGCAGGCACTTCGCGGTATGGGGTCGGTGCCCGAGGCCGAGAGGCCGGAGGTTGGGCGCATCGCCAACGAGCTCCGGGACTCGATCGAGGAGAATCTGTCGGGGGCGAAGGCCGCCCTCGAGGCGGCCCAGATGGAGAAACGCCTTCGCGCGGAGGCCGTCGACGTGACGCTGCCCGGCATCCCGAGGACCATAGGGACCAAGCACGTGATTCAGCAGGTGATCGAGGAGATCGAGGCGATATTCGCGGGCCTTGGATTCGAGATCGAGGACGGCCCCGAGGTCGAGACCGACTGGTACAACTTCGTCGCGCTCAACTTCCCGAAGGACCACCCCGCGCGCGACATGCAGGCGACTTTCCACATCACCCCGGATATACTGCTCAGGACGCATACCTCGCCGGTGCAGGTCAGGGGCATGCTGAAGAGGAAGCCGCGACTCCCCCTCCGGCTTATAGTGCCGGGCCGCGTGTACCGGCGCGACCCGGCCGACGCGTCCCATTCCCCGGTGTTCACGCAGGTCGAGGGGCTGGCCGTCGACGAGGGCGTCAGCCTGGGCGACTTGAAGGGCACGCTGGCCGAGTTCGCGAGGCAGTTCTACGGCCCGGAGGCGAGGACGAGGTTCAGGCCGAGCTACTTCCCGTTCACCGAGCCCAGCGCGGAGGTGGACGTCTCGTGCACCGTCTGCCACGGCTCGGGCTGCAGGCTGTGCGGGGGGACGGGGTGGCTCGAGATACTCGGATCCGGCATGGTGCACCCGCGCGTCCTGGAGAACGGCGGATACGACCCCGAAAAGGTGACAGGGTTCGCGTTCGGCATGGGAGTCGAGAGGATCGCGCTGCTCAAGTACGGGATCGACGACATCCGCCTGTTCTACAGTGGGGACCTCAGGTTCCTCAAGCAATTCTAAGGCGGTACACGGGGAGGCTTTGAGACATGAGGGTATCTTTGATCTGGCTTCGGGAATACGTTGACATACCCTGGGACGCTCTCGAGCTCGCCGACCGCCTCACGATGGTTGGGGTCAAGGTGGAGAACGTCGACCGGCCGTGGGCCGGCGTCGCCGGCCTCGTGGCTGGGGTCATCGAGTCCGTCGAGCCCCATCCGGGCGCGGCCGGCTTGTTCGTTTGCCGCGTGAACGCCGGCAAGCGCGTCCTGGCGATAGTGAGCGGCGCCACCGGCCTCGCTCGCGGGCAGACCGTGGCCGTGGCTGCGCCCGGGGCTACCCTGCTGGAGGGGCTCCACATCGGAAAGGCGCAGTTCAAGGGGGTCGAGTCGGAGGGCATGCTCTGCTCGGCGACCGAGATACTGCTGGGCGCGCCGCACCTCGAGGGCGAGGGAATCCTCGGGCTGGAGGGCATATCCGCGGGCACGGACCTCGTCCGGGCGCTCGACCTCGATGACTACGTCCTCGAACTGGACCTGACACCGAATTACTCGCCGAGCCTCTCGATGCTGGGGGTCGCGCGCGAGGTCGCGGCGCTCGCGGGAGGACAGGTCAGAGTTCCACCCGCGGGGTACGCTTCAACCCACGCGGGGTCGTCCGCCCGCGACATCACGATAACGATCGTGGACCCCGACCTGTGCGGTCGGTACGCCGGCAAATTGGTATACGACGTGAAGATTGCGCATTCGCCGTTCTGGATGCAGCGCAGGCTAATCGCTGCCGGGCTGCGGCCGATCAACAACGTGGTGGACGTGACTAACTACGTGATGATGGAGTCCGGCCAGCCGCTTCACGCGTTCGATTACGACACCCTGAAGGGTTCGCGGATAGTCGTCAGGCGCGCAGGCGCGGGGGAGTCAATCGTCACGCTGGACGGGGCTACGCGCGAACTGACGGACAGGATGCTCGTGATCGCCGACGCCGAGCGGGCTGTGGGTATCGCGGGGGTCATGGGTGGACTGGACACCGAGGTAACACCGGCCACCCGGAAGGTGCTGCTCGAATCGGCGTACTTCCAGCCGCTCAACGTGCGCCGTACCGCCGCTGCGCTGGCGCTGCGGTCAGAGGCATCGCTGAGGTTTGAGAAGCAAGTCGACCCTGACGGACAGGTTTACGCCGCGGAGCGGGCCGCAAGGCTCCTGGAGGAGACCGGGGCGGGCATCCCGTCCCCCGACATCGTGGACTGCCACCCGGTCAAGGTGGAGCCAAAGACCGTGCGCGTGCGCACTGACAGGATCAGGACGATAGTCGGCGCACCCGTCACCGACGACCAGATCGCCGCGCTCCTGCGACGGTACGGGTTCGAGGTGGCTGCCCCCGGCGCGGGCGCTCTCCGGGTCACGGTGCCTACGCGGCGCGTCGACATATCCGAGGAGGTCGACATCAGCGAGGAAGTAGCGCGCCTGTATGGCTACGATAACATCGAGCCCACCATGCTGCGCGGGTCGCCGGCGGGCACGTCGCGGCCGGCCGCGCGGGCTTTCGCGGCCGTCGTGCGCGAAGCGATGCTCGGCTGCGGCCTCGACGAGGTGGCGACGTATTCGATCATCGACCCGCGGTCATTCGACCGCGTCAGACTACCGCAGTCCAGCCGGCTGCGCGTTGCCGCGCCGCTGGCCAAGCCACTCGTCGAGGAGCAGAGCATCATGAGGACGACTCTCCTCCCGGGCCTGCTCGAGGCGTTGAGGACCAACGCCTCACACCGGGTTCTCGACGCGAGGCTGTTCGAGATAGGCAGGGTGTTCCATCCGAAGACCGTGCCCCTTCAGGAACTCCCCGACGAGAACGAGCACCTCGGCGTGGCCGTCATGGGCCACTCGGGTCCGCCTCACTGGAGTGAGAGGCCGGCGGAGGTGGGATTCTTCTTTATCAAGGGCCTCCTGGAGGCGATGTTCGAGCGGGCCGGCGTTCGCGCCCGGTTCGAGCCTCTGAATGATGGGGCGCCTCCGGTGGCGGACATCGCGCACGCGATGCACCCGTACCGGCACGCGGCCATCGTGACGGAAGGCGGGATCGCCGGCATACTGGGCGAGGTCCACCCGGCGGTTGCCCAGGAATACGACCTGCCCCGCAGGGCGGCATTCGCCGAGGTCGACCTGACGCTCATCCTGTCGCTCGGGCGCGAGGAGAAGGTGTTCACGCCGCTCCCCAGGTTCCCGGCTATCGAGCGTGACGTCGCGGTGGTGGCCCCGGAGGTCATGCCTGTCGCCGAAATCCTGGACACCATCAGGCAGGCGGGCGGAGTCCTGCTCAAGGGTGTGACCCTGTTCGACCTGTACACCGGGGGCCAGATACCCGAAGGAAAGCGCAGCCTGGCGTTTTCGATCGTGTATCGCGCGGAGGACCGCACACTGACGGACGAGGAGGTCGACCGCGCCCAGGGCGATGTGCGTGAAGCGCTCGAATCGAAGGGACTCGTCCTGAGGTAGACACCGCGGTAGGCGGTCGCGGAGGTGACGCGGGTGAAGAACTTCGAGGTATCGCGTGTGCTCAACGAGATAGCGGACCTCACCGAGATCATCGGCGAGGAGGCGTTCAAGGCGAGGGCATACCGGCGCGCCTCGGAGTCCATCGCCAAGCTCCCGGGGGACATCCGCGACTTTGCCCGCGATGGGCGCCTCATGGAAATCCCCGGAGTCGGGAAGAACATCGCGGCCAAGATCGAGGAGTACCTGGCGACGGGGACCGTGCGCCACCTCGAGAAGCTTCGCGAGAAGGCGCCTCACACGATCCTCGAACTCCTCGAGGTGCCGGGCCTCGGGCCGAGGACGGCGTCGGTCCTGTTGAAGGATCTCAACATACGGGACCTGGCCGGGCTCGAAGCGGCGCTCTCGCAGGGGCGGCTCAAGGGTCTCACCGGGATAGGCGAGAAGAAGGAACAGGCCCTCAAGAAAGGCGTCGAGCAGGTCAGGCGCCGCGGAACGCGCAAACCGCTCGGCTTCATGTGGCCGGTTTCCGAGCAGATCGCGGACGCGCTGAGGGGCGTGGGCGGGGTTGAGCGCGTTGATGTGGCCGGGAGTATCAGGCGGCGCTGCGAGACGATCGGCGACATAGACCTGGTTGCCTCCACAACCGACCCCGCCGGGCTAATCGAATTGTTTACATCGCTTCCGGGCGTGACGGAGATCGTGGCCAGCGGGGACACGAAGGCGTCCGTCAAGATGGAGGACATCGGCCAGGTAGACCTGCTCGCCGTCGCTCCCGCGCAGTTCGTAACGGCGCTGCATCACTTCACGGGCTCGAAGGAGCACAATGTACGGATGCGGGGTATGGCGAAGGACAGGGGCCTCAAGATAAACGAATACGGTATCTTCGATGAAGAGGAACGCCCCCGCGGGGTCTCATCGGAAGCGGACATATACAGGATCTTCGATATGGACTACATCCCTCCGGAACTCAGGGAGGACACGGGCGAGGCCGAGGCCGCCCTGGAGCACCGGCTACCGGACCTGGTGGAGGCCGGCGACATCAAGGGAGACCTCCACGTGCACACGAGGTGGACCGACGGGACTGCGAGCATCATGGAGATGGCGCAGGCGGCGCGCGGACTCGGCCACGAGTACGTGGCGATATCCGATCACTCGAAGTCCCTGGGCGTGGCCGGGGGGCTCGATGAGGAGGAGCTCGCGCGGCAGGCTGAGGAGATAAGCGAGGTCAACGCGCGGCTCGACGGATTCAGGGTACTGGCGGGCATAGAGGTGGACATCGCCAGGAGCGGCGATCTCGACCTCGACGATAAGACGCTCTCCGGCCTCGACATCGTCACCGCCTCGGTTCACAGCGCGTTCCACATGGACGAGGAAGCGATGACCGCGCGAATAGAGAAGGCGATGAAGAGCCCCCACGTCGATGTCATCGGGCACCCCACGGGGAGGTTGATCGGCAGGCGCGAGCCGTACCAGGTAAACGTGGGGCGTCTCATCGACATGGCCGCGAAGACGGGAACGTTCCTCGAGATAAACGCGTCACCCGACAGGCTGGACCTTTCGGATTACTGGGCCAGGCAGGCGATAAAGGCGGGGTGCAGGCTGGTGATCAACACCGACGCCCACGCCACCACCTGCCTGCACGACACCAGGTATGGGGTAGCGGTGGCGCGCCGCGCCTGGGCCACGCGCCACGACATCCTGAACACCCTGCCTGTGGACGACCTGCTCGAGGCCATCCGCTGAGCCGGCGCCGTCAGCCGCTCCAGCCGGTCATTTAGGCTTGCGGCGCCCGCGGCATACTAGAGCAAGGCGCCCCGCGCTGGTGTTGCGCGGGGCCACTCCAGCGCCGGGGGGATCACGTGGAGGGCGAACAACTGCCGCTGTGGCTCGATCTTCTGATAGTCAGCTACAGGACCATAATCCTGTACATCGTCTCGCTCACGGTGGTGAGACTCGTCGGCAAACGGTCGATAGGGCAGATGGCCCCGTTCGACCTGGTTGTGATAATCATCATCGGGTCAGTGGCCGCGATTCCGATCGAGGAGAAGCGCATCAGGGTACTTGATGCCGCGTTGTCCATCGCGATCCTGGGGGCGCTCGAGTACACGGTGGCGACGCTCAACATGCGTTTCAGGAAACTCGAGAAGATCACGCAGGGCCAGTCCACCGTCCTGGTGCAGGACGGGCAGATACTGGAGGAGAACCTCAGGCGAGAAAAGATCACCCTCGCCGACCTCTACATCGGGCTCAGGCAGAAGGACACCGATGACATCCAGGACGTGCAGCTCGCGGTGCTGGAGCCCGACGGCAAGGTAAGCGTGATCAAAAAGAAGGAGAAGCAACCCGTTACCCCCGAAACAATCCAGGTGTTGACGTTGAACAGGCTGGACGCGCTCATGGTGCAGGGCATACACAGGGCGCGTGCCAGGGCGGACGACCTGTTTGAGGAGGTAGGGCGGCGGTCCAGGCTCAGGATGCCCCCGTAGGACCCCACCGGAATCCATGAAGGTTCTCCTGATATTCGTTGACGGCATGGGGATTGGCCCCGAGGACCCTTCGGTCAATCCCTTTCTTACTGCCGGCATCCCGTTTCTGCGCGGAATCTTCGGCCGCCGCGGGGGGCCGCCCGCGGGGGCGGCCGTGGTGTCGGGCGAGGTGGCGGCGGTCCCGCTCGACGCCACACTTGGCGTGCCGGGCCTGCCCCAGAGCGCTACCGGCCAGACCACGATCCTGACGGGGGAAAACGCCGCGGCCCTGGCGGGGCGCCACGTCAACGCGCACCCGACGCCCGAACTCGTCGCTGTGCTGGAGCGGTCCAGCATATACCGGCGCGTGCTCGCGGCGGGGAAGTCGGTCACGTTCATCAATGCCTACCGCGACGAGGCGTTCGACATGATGAAGGACGGCACTTACCCGGCATCGGTCAGCACGATGGCGGCGCTCCGGGCGGGCGTCAAGCTCAGGACGATAAAGGACCTGCTCGAAGGTCAGGCAGTCTACCACGACGTCACGTCCGGCATCCTGCGAGAACACGGTTACGACGTCCCGGAGGTGTCGCCGGAGGAGGCGGGCATACGCGCCGCGAGGATCGCGCTGGCGCACGACTTCTCGATGTTCGAGTTCTTCCTCACCGACATAACGGGCCACCGTGGCGAGATGCAGCGGGCGCGGCGCGTGCTCGAGAGGCTCGACGCGTTTCTCGGCGCGGCGCTGGGGGTCGCTGCAGCGAGACACCCGCGCGATCTTTGTGTTATTATCACGAGCGACCACGGTAATATCGAGGACCTGTCGACTCCGTCCCACACATGTAACCCCGTTCCGGGGATGTTCTTCGGGGCGCCACCGGGGGGCGGACTGTTCCGCATATTCGGTTTGAGGAGTATCTGCGACATCGCCGGCGCGGTAATGAGGCTGCTCGGTGTGCGGGAGGGGGCTGGCGTATGAGTCTGCAAGCGACGGTTTTCGAGACAGGCGCCGGATGGTGCGGCTTCGCGTGGTCCGCGGGAGGGCTGACCGCGTTCGGCTTGCCGATGCCTTCTGAGGCGGTATTGATTGAGGAAATGGCGCGGGCCGCGTTGAGGCCGGAGGACGGCATTCCCGCCCCGTGGAGGGGGCTGGTCACGGACGTCCGGAGGTACTTTGAGGGCAAGGAGCGGGTCGAGTTCTATTCGTACCCCGTGGACCTGACGGGGACAGGCCCGTTCGCCCGCAGGGTGTACGCCGTGATGCGCGGCATACCCTGGGGAGAGGTCCGCACCTACGGCGAGGTTGCCGCAGGGGCGGGGAACCCCCGCGCCGCGAGGGCCGCGGGGCAGGCCTGCGCGGACAATCCCGTCCCGCTGATCATTCCCTGCCACCGGGTGGTCGCGGCGGGCGGGATAGGTGGTTTCGGGGGGCGTCTCGAACTCAAACGCCTGCTGCTGGGCATTGAGGGCGTCAAGAGCTACGGGGAACGGAAGTGTTGACTTAGTTGGTTGATGAGAGGACTCTGAGAGTACTCGAATTCGATAAGATAGTCGCCATGCTGGCCGAGCGTGCGATCACGGATCGCGGCAGGCGGAAAGCGATGGACGTGGCGCCTTGCACAGAGCGCGGACAGGCGAGCCGCGCGCTGGCCGAGACTACGGAGGCGGCCGCGATACTCGAGACGAAATCGCCCCCACTACGCGGGATACGGGACATCGCGGCGGTTGTGAAGCGCTGCGAACTCGGCGGTACTGCCGGTCCTGGTGAGCTTGTGGACGTAGCTGCCACAGCTTCTGTCACATCCGATCTCAAGCGATTCCTGTCGCAGGTCACCCAGCCCGGGTCCCCGCTTCATTCGCGCGCGGCGCGGCTCTGCAACCTGAGAGACCTCTCGCTTTCGATAATGGAGTGCCTGACCGACGAGGCCGAGGTCAGGGACGACGCCTCGCCCGAACTCAAGCGCATACGCTCGCAGATGCGGAACCTCGCGGCGAAGGTGCGCGAGAGGCTCGATTCAATGACCAGGTCACCCGATATGGTGCGGCTCCTGCAGGAGCCCATAGTGACCCTCCGCGCGGGGCGGTACGTGATCCCCGTGAGGCAGGAGCACAAGGCGCTCGTCCCCGGCGTGGTCCACGACCAGTCCGCCAGCGGCGCGACGCTGTTCGTCGAGCCCATGGCCGTCGTGGAGATGAACAACGACATACGCCGGCTGGAGATGGCCGAGCGGGACGAGATCGAGCGGATCCTGCGCGACCTGTCGGCGAGGGTCTCCGAGCGCGCGGACGAACTGCTCGAGACGATCGAAGCGGCGGCGTGGATAGACTTCGCCTTCGCGAAAGGCCGCCTGAGCATCGACATGGAGGCCTCCGAGCCGGTGCTCGGGTCGGGGTGGGTGATCGACCTCAAGCGGGCAAGACACCCGCTCCTGCACGGGGATGTCGTGCCGGTGGACGTCCATCTGGGCAGGTCTTTCGACACCCTGGTGATCACGGGGCCGAACACCGGCGGCAAGACGGTTACCCTCAAGACGGTGGGGCTGCTGACCCTCATGGCTCATGCGGGGCTCCACCTGCCGGCCGGTTACGGGTCGGTGATATCGCTGTTCAACGGGGTTTTCTGCGACGTGGGCGACGAGCAGTCGATCGAGCAGAGCCTGAGCACGTTCAGTTCGCACATGTCGCACATCGTGGAGATCATCCGCAAGGCGGGGGAGGGGAGCCTGGTTCTCCTCGACGAGCTTGGGGCGGGTACCGACCCGGCTGAGGGCTCGGCCCTTGCTATGGCCATCCTCGAGCACCTTCACTCGGCCGGGGCGAGGACTATCGCCACCACACACTACAGTGAACTGAAGTCGTTCGCGTTCACCCGGGACAGGGTCGAGAACGCCTCGGTCGAGTTCGACGTGGAGACGCTGAGGCCGACGTACAGGTTGACGATCGGTCTGCCGGGACGCAGCAACGCGTTCGAGATAGCCGCGAGGCTCGGCTTGGACGGGTCGATCATCGACAAGGCCCGCGGTTTCGTCGGGCGCGAGGGCCTCCGGGTGGAGGACATGATCGCCGAGATCGAGCGCGTCAAGCGGGCGGCCGAGGAGGACCAGCGCGCGGCGGAGGCGGCGAGGCGCGCGGTCGTGAAGCTCAAAGAAGAGTACTCGCGCAGGCTGCAGGACCTGCGAACGCGGGAGAACGCCATACTACAGAAGGCCCAGGCCGACGCGCTCGCCGTGGTGCAGAAGGCCAAGGCGCGCGCTCGCGAGGCTATGGACCGGTTGAAGGAGGCGGAGCGGATCTCCTCCCGCGAGAGAGAGGCGCTCGTGCAGCAGGCGCGCGACGCGCTGAGGGAGGCTGCCCAGGAGGCCAGGGCCCCGGGCGGCCTCGATGACGCCCTCGACGGCGCGCCGGGTACCGGGACCACCGCGCCGTACGACGGTCCGTCACTCGATTCGGTCAAGCCGGGAGACAGCGTGTTTGTCAGGAGCATCGGACAGGTTGGCCGTGTTCTGGACAAACCGGGACCATCTGGGGACGTGCTGGTACAGATCGGTATCTTAAAGATTCAGGTAAATGTCCACGACCTGGTTGCGGCGCCCGGCGCGGAGCCCGGCGCCGCGCCCGGGGAAACGCTCCCCGCTCAGCGCAGCGCCGATGGAATCGTGCGGGTAATGAGCGACAAGGCCAGGGAGGTGTCCCCGGAGATAGACCTCCGCGGGATGACGGTTGACGAGGCGCTCATGGCGGTAGACAAGTATCTCGATGACGCGCTCCTCGGCGGGGTCCCGCAGGTGAGGATAATTCACGGCAAGGGCACCGGAGCGTTGAGGAGCGCCGTGCGGGAGTTTCTCCGGCACCATCCCCACGTGGCGTCTTTTCGTTTCGGCGCGCAGGGGGAGGGCGGTGACGGGGTAAGCGTGGCTTCGCTGAAGTAGGCTCCGAGGGGCTGGACGGGGAGGCGCCAGGCAAATGTGCCCTCCCCGTTTCATTCGGGCACTCTGGATACCACGTTCTGCGCGGAGAACAATACCTGGCAGCAAGACGGCCAGACCTGGTTCTGCGAGGCTGAACCTCGTTTACCGGGAGTGGTGACAGTGAAGGCGCCCTGGGGGTCAGGTCCAAGAGATCGAAGGCCGCGGAAGGGGCTTTGCCCGCCGGTCATCCTTGCGACGAGTGGGAGGATCTCAGACGGTAGAATAACGGGACCCGCCAGCCAATACGAATTATCTCGGTCGCCCACCCGCGTTCCACAGGTCCGGGTTAAACGTGGTATGGGTCGCCTCCGCATACGCCGCCTCACGAAAGGAGAAACCGGTGCCCCGTGAACACGTCGACGGCGCCGCTACAGGCCGGTCTTTCCGGGGCCGGTGGTCTGACGGATCGCGAAGCCCGCAGGCGGCTCGAGAGATTCGGGCCGAATGAGATCGAGAAGCCCCCCGGCCCGGGTATCCCGCGGATGTTCCTGGAGCAGGTCGGGGACATCCTGGTGCTGTTCCTCATAGGTGCCACCCTGGTGTCCGTCCTGGCGGGCGAATTGCTCGATGCCTCCGTTATCCTGGCAATTGTCGCGGTGAACTCCGTGATAGGCGTAGTTCAGCAGTACCAGGCGCAGCGGGCGCTGGAAGCCCTTGACGAACTGGCCGCGCCGACCGCCAGGGTCAGAAGGCGGGGCGGGTGGAGGGTGATCCCGTCGAGGGAGCTGGTGCCCGGCGACATCGTCGCCGTCGAGGCCGGAGACAGGGTCCCTGCTGACATGGATGCAATCGAGTCCGCCAACCTCAGGGTCGACGAGTCAATTCTGACGGGCGAATCCGTACCGGTCGAGAAGGACGCCCGCGCGGGAAATCACCACCTGTTCGCGGGGACCACTGTAGCGTACGGCAGGGCCACCGGGGTCGTGACGGCGACGGGTATGCGGACCCGCGTGGGCCGCCTGGCGCGGACCATCGCGCGCTCGCCCAACGAGGACCCGCCGCTGAAGAAGAAGTTGAACGCCGTGGGGGAGGCCCTGGCCGCGGCGTGCCTGTTGCTCGTGGGGGCGACACTTGCCGCCGGCCTGCTCAGGAGGGAGCCCCTGCTCGAGATGTTCCTGACGTCGGTGAGCCTGGGTGTGGCCGCCGTACCAGAAGGTCTGCCCGCGGTGGTGACGGTCGTGCTCGCCCTCGGGACGCGGCGAATGAGCGCCAGGAACGCGATCGTCCGCAACCTGGCGTCGGTGGAAACGCTGGGGTCGGTGACAGTTATCTGCTCCGACAAAACCGGGACGCTCACCATGAACGAGATGAGCGTCACCGAGATGTTTTGTGGTGGAGAGCGGTTCGCGGTAAGCGGGAGCGGGTATGCTCCCGAAGGGCAATTCCAGCCCCTGGGCCGGCACAGCGGCGACGCCCCAACCCCCGCCCACGAACCCCTGCGCACGATGCTATTGGGAGGGCTTCTCTGTAGCGACGCTCTCCTCCAGAAGGAGAAAAGAGGATGGAGAGTCATCGGCGACCCCACGGAGGGTGCCCTGGTGGTCGCGGCGGCCAAGGCCGGTCTGCGTCGCGCCGAATGCGAGAGCGTGTATCGGCGGGTCTTCGAGATCCCTTTCGACTCCACCCGCAAGATGATGACCACGATTCACAGGACGCCGGAAATGCAGAACGGGGCCCCGCGCTACGTCTCCTTCACCAAGGGTTCCCCGGACGTGGTGCTCGGCAGGTGTACGAGCGTGATGCTCCAGGACTCGCGAGTCAGGATCGACCCCGTCATCCGCCGGCAACTGGAATCCACGGTCAGGTCGATGGCATCCCGGGCGCTCCGGGTTCTGGCGCTCGCCACCAGGGAATGGGACGGCGAGGGCTGGAGGTCCGGGGCAGTCGAGGACGGCCTGATGCTCGTCGGCTACTTCGGAATGATAGACCCGCCGCGGCCCGAGGCTGGCCCCGCTGTGGCGAAATGCAGGGCCGCGGGCATTACTCCCGTCATGATCACCGGTGACCTGGTGCCGACGGCGATGGCGGTGGCGAGATCGATCGGCATCTGCGCCGAGGGAGAGAAGGCCGTTCTCGGTTCCGACGTGGGCCGTTTGAGCGACACCGCCCTCCTCAAGGTAGCCAGGGACGCCAGGGTCTACGCCGAGGTTTCCCCCGAACACAAGTCGCGGATCGTCCAGGCGCTCAAGCAGGACGGGCACATCGTCGCCATGACGGGGGACGGGGTCAACGACGCTCCCGCGCTGAAGTGGGCCGATATCGGGATCGCAATGGGGGTCAAGGGGACAGACGTCGCCCGAGAGGCCTCGGACATGGTCCTTACCGACGACAACTTCGCGACCATCGTCACGGCGATCGAGGAGGGCCGCACGATATACGCCAACGTCCGCAAGTGCATCCGGTACCTCCTGTCGTGCAACTCAGGGGAACTGATTACCGTGGTCGGCGCGGTGTTAGCCGGGATGGGGAGGCCCCTCGTCGCCGCCCAGATCCTGTGGGTAAACCTCGTGACCGACGCCGCTCCGGCGATTGCGCTGGGTATGGAAAAGCCCGAGCAGGACACCCTCAACGCGCGGCCGCCTGATCCCGGCCAGGGCATATTCACCCTGGGCATGGTTGTGAGGCTGCTGGCGGAGGGTCTGTGGATAGGCGCCCTGAGCCTCGGCACATATGCGTTTGACCTGTACAGCGGGGGTTCAATCGCGCACGCCAGGTCAATGTGCTTCGGCGTGCTGGTGTTCATGCAGCTGTTCCACGCCAACAACTGCCGGTCGGAGCGCCGGTCCGTATTCGAATCAGGCCCGTTCAGTAGCATTCCAATGGTCCTGGCGCTGGCGGTTTCCGCCCTCGCCCAGCTGTTCGTGATGGCGGGCCCGCTTGCCCCCGTGTTCGGGGTCGAGCAACTGGCTGCCGCGGAGTGGCTATTCGTGGCAGTTGTATCCGCGACGATAGTGCCCGTGTCGGAGACGATCAAGACGGTGGTCCCGGTGGAGTGACGCTCGCGACGGCGCCCCCGCTCCAGGCCGGCGTGTCACTCAGCGTGTCGCTCAGATGAACAGCTCGAAGATTCCGGTCGTCAGCAATAGTACCCCGGCCAGGGGACCGGCGGCGTCGCGGAGCCAAACCGAGGCGAACCTGCGGCCCAGGTACATCCCGAGGGATAGCGTAAGCATGCTGAACACGACGAGTGTCGCCGCCAGCACGATGGGGTTGGTCCCGGCCAGGCCGGCCGCCAGGCCGGTCGGCAGGTTGTTGAGTGTCAGCGCCAGGCCGAGCAGGGCGCCTTCTTTGCGGGTGAGGACCCCGGACACCGACATGGCGCCGATGACGGGGTTTTCGAGGACGCAGATGAGCCTGTTCATGGGCTCAATCTTCTCCACGTGGAGCAACCTGACGGGCCCCAGGGTGTCGCCGTCCTGAAGCCACCGGGCGGCCTCCTGCAAGACGATCCACGCGCCGACGAGCATGATGGCGACCGAGCCCAGCGCGTGCGCGAACGACGGCCTCACGAGGGCAAACACGACCCTGCCCGACAGCAGTGAAAGGAGCGTGCCGGAGGCGGTGATCACCGCGATGAACAGGTTGGAACTGAACGGGACGCGGATCTGTCTGGAACCGTAGGCGATGCCAACCACGATATTGTCAAGGTTACATGCGGCGGCCAAGAGTAGCAGACTGGCAGGGTTCAACAGGCTCTCCTCCCGGAGTCACGTCACCCTGCATCGTATGTAGCGGCGCGGATAGCGGTCACTCCCGCGAGGAAAACCGTGGCGAGGGGCGAAATGTGATTCTGTTGGGTGGGGGGTGCTCCATAAGTCGATGTGTAAGGAGATTCGAGCGTTTCAACGGAAACCGGCCGCGTTCGCCGCGCGCGTGCGCGCCGCCCGAGTTTTCATCCTACTCCTGGCGCTTCCGGCAATGATTCCGGCGGTCGCGCCGGGTGTCGCCGTAGCCGCCCCGCAACCTGCCGCCTCGCTCTCCGGAAGGCCGCAGGGTCTCCACCGGCCGGTGCGCGTCCCTGTACTGATGTACCATGAGTTCGGCGATTCAACCCACGACCTCTTCTTGAAGAAGGAGCAATTCAAGGCGCAAATCCAGTATCTCAAGGCCAGCGGTTACCATGCGGTGGCGTTAGGCGACCTCTACGCCGCGCTGAAAGGCAAGGCCGCTCTGCCTCAGAAGCCCGTTGTGCTCACCTTTGACGACGGGTACCTCAGCCACTATGAGTTCGTGTACCCCGTCATGAAAGAGAACGGGATGAGGGGGGTTTTCTTCGTAATGCCCGGCTTCGTGGGCAAGGACGGATACGCGTCGTGGGAGCAGCTCGCTGAGATGGCCGCGGGCGGGATGGAGATAGAAAGCCACTCGTTCTCCCATCCCGACATGAGGCTCGTCGCCGCTGGCCCGCGCCTGACGCTGGAAACGCTGGGCGCGAGGGAGGAGATCGAGCGCAGGCTTTCGAGGGAGGTGCGCTTCTTCTGCTATCCGGCCGGCCGCTACGACAGGAAGACCGTCCGGGCCCTGCAGCGCGCGGGGTATCTCGCCGCGTTTACCACGGCCAACCGGTGGCTCGAGGGGTCCCAGGGGCTGTTCGCACTGCCGCGGCTCCGCATGCGGCGGTCCGACACCCTCGAATCTTTCGCTGAGAGACTGAAACCGCCCGCCGCGGCGAGCGCCACGGCGAGCGGCGGTTCTGTCTTCCACAGGCTGCGCCAGGACTGAGGCGGGCACACACCGGTCGCAGTTTCGACCAGGCATTGCAGCCGCCATCATCCCTATTGCCACACCGGGTTGTGCAGCGCACAGATCTTCTGCGGTACTTCCTGTTCCGCGTCCGCGGGCTTGCGGCCGTCCTCGAGCGCCAGGTACGGCTCCACCCGCCGGATGAAGGACTTCGTCACCCTGTTGGGGCAGAATGGCCCCGCGAGCTCGGCCGGATTATCCGCGCACACCTCGACCAGTACGTGGATGTCGCAGATGTCGGGGGGCTCCGTGCCCTTGATGAACACCTCGGACCTCAACGTTTCCGCGGGGCACGCCGGCGACGGAAGCTTGCCCGACTTCGTACAGATGGTCGCCTGGACGATGTCCTTCGGCACCGGGAAGTCCTTGGACGGTATCGTCCTGTGGGCCTCCACCATGAGATCTTTCCAGATGGCGGCCGGGTACGTGCCACCCGTCACCTTCCATTTCTCCATGGTCTTGTCCTTGTCGAAGCCCATCCACACGACGCCCACGAGGTCCGGCGTGTATCCGCAGAACCAGGCGTCTTTCCAGTCGCTCGTCGTGCCCGTCTTACCGGCGGCGGGCCGGCCGATGTTGGCCCTCGTGCCAGTACCCCAGGGCACGCCGATCGTGCCTTTCAACATGTCAGTCATGAGCCAGGCTGTCTGGGGTTTCAGCACGCGCGTTCCCTTCGGCCTGTGCTCCTCGAGCACGTTCCCGTTCCTGTCAACGACCTTGAGAATGGAGATGGGCTCCTGCTTCATCCCACCGCTGGCGAACACACCGAACGCCACCGTCATGTCGAGGGGCGTCACCCCATCCGTCACGCCGCCGAGGCCCGCCGACAGGTTCAGATCGTTCTTGCCCTGCCGCATCACCCTGACCAGGGTGGTTATCCCCAGGTTCTCCGCGTAGTCGGCGCCCGTCTTGACGCCTATCCTGTCCAGCACCTTGACGGCCACGACGTTTCGCGAGCGCTCCAGCGCCTCGCGCAGCGTCATCAGGCCGAGAAACTTGCGGTCGTAGTTCTCCGGGATCCAGTCCTCGCCGCTGGTCTGCGGCCACTTGACGGGGGCGTCGTCGATGACGCTCGCCGGCGTGAACGCCCCCCTGTCTATCGCGGCGGTGTACACCATTATGGGTTTGAACGCCGAGCCAGGCTGGCGCTTCGACTGAACCGCCCGGTTGTGCTGCAGCCACCTGTCGTGCTTCCGTCCACCGACTATCGCCTTGATGTAACCGGTTTTCGGGTCCATCACTATCGCCGCGGCCTCGGGGTACTCGCCTTCCTGCTTTATGGGGAAGACGGGGTCGAGCACCTTGGCGATCGCCTTTTCGGCTGCCTTCTGGATGTTGGGGTCGACCGTCGTGTAGACCTGGAGCCCGGATTCGTACACCATCTCGGGAGTGTATCTCGAGAGTAGCTGCTGGAGTACGTAGTCGGCGAAGAAACCGCCGGTCTCGACGACGTTCTTCTTCAATGGCTTGAATATGAGCGGCTGCGCGGCGGCCTTGTCGGCCTCCTCCTGCGAGATGAAGCCATGCTTTGCCATCGCCTGCAGTACCGTGGCCTGGCGCGCTCGCGATGCCTGCGGCTTGGTATACGGGTCATAGTTGGACGGTGACTGTACCATTCCGGCGAGCAATGCCGCCTCCGCCACCGTCAGGTCCTCCACGTTCTTGCCGAAATACAGCTGCGAAGCCGCCTGGATTCCGTACGTTCCGTTTCCGAATAGTATCTGATTCAGGTACATCCCCAGGATCTCGTCCTTGGTATACCTTCGCTCGAGCTCGATGGACAGGAAGGCCTCCTGGATCTTCCGGTCGAGACTCCGGATCGGCGTGAGGAACGCGTTCTTCACGAGCTGCTGCGTTATCGTGCTCCCACCCTGCAACTGCTTGCCGGTGAGGGTGTTGATGGCCGCCCGGGTGAAGCCCCTGATGTCGATACCGTGGTGATCGTAGAAGTTGGCGTCCTCGATCGCAATGAACGCCTGCCGGACGTGCTCGGGGACCCGTTTTATGCTGATAGGGATGCGGTTCTCCTCAGCGTGAAGCGGCGCGAACACCTTGCCGTTCGCGTCGTAAATGAACGACGTGGCGCTGGGCCTGGGCTCGAGCCGGCTTATGGCAGGCAGGTCTTTCAGCACTCTGGAAACGTGAACGAACCCCGCCGTGCCGGCCACGATCACCACGAACAGCATCACGGTGAGGAATACTCTCAGGGCGCTGACTCTCTTCCTCGGGGTCTTCTTCGCCATCGGTCCTCTCCCACGGTCAAGTTCGTTAGGTATTATATCATAGTTGTTCGAGCGCACCGTCGCGATTAAAGGCGCATGCCGGAGGCCGGACTCCGGCCGGCGGGGTTTGCCGGCGAGAAGCCCTACTCCTCCGACGATGCCGGTCCGGCGGGTGTTCCGTTTGTCCGGCCCGCGCCGCGCGTGCTATAATCATTTGGAATCGACACAGGCGGGGGATGACACGATTGGACGACAGGACCGCAACCAACGCCAGAGCACACCGCTGGCTGCCGGTGGACGAGCAGATGGACGCCATCCGGAGGGGCGCGGCTGAGATAGTCTCCGAGAAGGAACTCGAGGAAAAGCTCGCGCGGTCGATCAAGGAGAACAGGCCGCTGAAGATAAAGTACGGCGCCGACCCGAGCGCGCCCGACATACACCTCGGCCACACCGTGTGCATCAGGAAGCTCAAGCAATTCCAGGACCTCGGCCACGAGGTGATATTCCTCATCGGCGATTTCACTGGCCGGATAGGTGACCCGTCGGGGAAATCCGAAACCAGGAAACAGCTGAGCGAGGAAGAGGTGCTCGCGAACGCGCGCACATACGAAAGCCAGATGTTCAAGATCCTCGATCCCGCCGTGACACGCATCGAGTTCAACTCGAGATGGCACGGGAAGATGAGCTTTGCCGATGTTATCCGCCTCGGTGCGAAGTACACCGTCGCCCGCATGCTCGAACGGGACGATTTTCACAAGAGGTTCAAGGAAGAGAAACCGATCGGTGTCCACGAGCTCCTCTACCCGCTGGCTCAGGCGTACGATTCCGTGGCGCTGGAAGCGGACGTGGAACTGGGCGGGACCGACCAGACGTTCAACCTCCTCGTGGGGCGGGACATCCAGCGCGAATACGGGTTGGAACCGCAGGTTATCCTCACCATGCCGCTGCTCGTGGGGCTCGACGGGGTCCAGAAGATGTCCAAGAGTCTGGGCAATTACATCGGCATCAATGAGCCCGCTCCCGAGATGTACGGGAAGACCATGTCGATCCCGGATGAACTCATCGTGCCCTACCTCGAACTCGTCACTGAGACGCCGATCGCCGAGGTCCGGCGGATCGACGCAGGACTGCGAGACGGCAGCGTTCACCCGCGCGACGCCAAGATGCGCCTTGGGCGCGAGATAGTCGCGCTTTACCACGGACCCGAGGCGGCTGTCGAGGCGGAGTCCAACTTCGTCAGGGTGTTCCAGCAGAAGATGCGGCCCGACGAGATCGAGGAGGTCGTGGTGCCCGCGTCCGAGATTTCGTGTGGGACCATATCCGCGGCGAGGCTGGTATTCCTCGCGGGGCTCGCACCCTCGGCGAGCGAGGCGAGGAGGCTCGTGCAGCAGGGCGGGGTCTACGCGGGTGACGAGCGCGTGGCGGAGGGTGCGGTGATCCCCGCCATCGACGGCACTGTGCTGAAAGTCGGGAAGAGGCGTTTCGCGCGCGTGGTATTCAGGTAAAGCGGCACGCCGTCGTTTCAACCCTCGGGCTGCGCTCATATAATTCAACTGAAGAACGAGAAGCGGGGGCTGGTACCGGTGATTCGCTTCCGGAGGCGCCGACGCGCCGCCCCCGCTTTGACTTTCCCGCTGGTGGTGGCGGTCATTTTCGCGCTCGCGGCGTGGCAATTCGAGAGGTCGATAGAACCGACCCTCATCGCCATGGCCGAGACCAAGGCTACCGTCGTGGCGACCGACCTGATTAACCAGGTGATCACCCAGTGTATCGTCGACGAGGTCAAGACCGAGCAGCTCGTGTCGATCGAGAAGAACCAGGCGGGAGATATCGCCCTCATCAGGATAAACACCATGGCGATCAACTGGATCGAGACTACCGTCCTCCAATCGGTGCAGGCGGCGATCAAGGGGCTGTCCGACGAGGTGCTCGAGATCCCGCTCGGACAGGTCCTCGGGAGCCGCGTGTTCGCCGCCTCCGGCCCGAGGATCAAGGTTCGCATACTGCCGATGGGCAGGGTGTTCACCCAGGTCTCCGACAGGTTCGAGTCTGCCGGCATCAACCAGGTTAAACACTGCACCTACCTTAACGCCGAAGTCCACCTGAGGATAATGGCCCCGCTGTCATCCTCGACCGTGGTCGTCAAGACCACGAACCCACTTACCGCGCTGATCCTCCCGGGGAAGGTTCCTGTCACCCATGTTCAGATCCAGTAGCGCCGCCGGCGTGCGCAGCGCCCGTCCCCGGGGCTGCGTTGCGGGCGCCTCGCCGCCCCGAATCGGGTGTAGCGCGGACCCGAAGAAGGAAACGCTTGTGTCGTGATGAATCTTCCCGCGGTAAAGTTCAATCCCTCGCGTGGATTGGCCTTTGTACCGAGAGACCCGCGGTGAAATGTCAATGGCAGAAAATGGGTGATCATTAGGGATTGCATAAGCAGTGGTGGGACGATGGGCAATAAGATAGCGTCCCGGAACTGGCAGAATCTGGTTCCAGGTAGAAGAAGACGATTTGTACCTTGACAACCCCTAAGAGGAGCGGAGCCTCCTTTCGCGGTAAACTTGGCCTTTGCTTAGCAAGGCAAAGACCAGGCGGACCAGTTTTCGCGCTGTCAGGACGAGGGCCCGCTTGTGGTGGTGATGGCTGGCCTCGTTGTACTTGCGCTGGTAGAAGGCAGCGAACTCCGGTTCCTGCACTCTGACGGAGTTAGCGGCTTGGACCAGGTAGTAACGGAGGTAGAAGTTGCCCGAGCGGGTCAGGGGCAGGTCCTGGGCGGCGAACTTACTGGACTGGTGGTTGCGCCATGTAAGGCCGGCGAACTTGGCAAGGGCATCGTCATCTGGAAAGCGGTGGACGTCGCCGACTTCGGCGATCGTGCCCGCGGTGTAGACGGGGCCTATACCTGGGACGGTGTCGAGGGTCTGTGGTATAGCCTGAAGGTCCCGGGCGATGACGATGTTGAGTTTACACTCCTGGGCTTCGAGGAAGCGAACGGTCTCCAGGGACATGGCCAGGGCGGTATCCACCGCGTCGCGCATCTTGGGATGGAGGCGATAGGCTCTCTGGCTGATGTTCTTGAGGATCTGGGCCATATGGTCGACATCCTTGAGGCGGTTGTTGCCGTTTTGGGCGATGAGATATACGAGTTCCGGCAAGGGGCGCTGGACGATCTCGTCAGGCGTGAGGTTTTCGAGGACAGCCTGGGAGGCCTTACCGAAGACGTTGGAGAAGGGGCAGCCCTTGGCATAGGTAGAGAACTTGAGGAAGATGAGGCTGAGGGCGCGGTTCTTCTCGTTGGTCAAGGTGTGGACGAGGTGGTAGCGATAGCGGGTAAGGCGCTGCAAAGGCGCGAAGCGGAGGTCCGGTGGTGGACTGGGCTTTACGCGCCCGAAACGGAGACAGTCTGCGATTACCCTGGCGTCGATTTTATCGGTTTTGGCCATGTCGGGATAGAGTCGCTTGAAGCCGTCGATGACCTTGGGGTTTATGACGGTGACGGTTGCTTCGATGGCCTTGAGGCCCGGGTCATCGTAGAGAGCCTGGTGTAGATGCCACCAGTAGAGGTTCGTGGCCTCCATGCCGATGCTGGCGGTGTCCGAGCCGGTGGCCCGAACGAGGTCGAGGGTTTTCTCGACGAGGCGTTCGGTTCCCGGGAGGTCGTTGGAGACGGTGAAACGGGCGAGGTCGTCGCCGGCGGGATCCATGACGCAGACGACGTTATCTTCGGAGCCGAGGTCGATCCCGACGAAGAGCGTTCTGGACAGGGGGTTCACCTCCTTTCGGGGGTTGTGTTGAGAACAGGTTTTGGGGTGCCCTCGGGCGCCCGGAGTAACGGCAACCTTGCCCATGAGCGCTCATCCTGGTGGGACAGTGCAGGGGCCCCTTGCTAAAGGGGGCGTCCCCGCCGGGAGGCGCAACCCGCGCGTAAGATGCGCGCTCCGGGCCCGGGGAGCAGTCTCTCGAAAGCCTTCTGGTGGCAGAGTGACTCAGAACTGCCCCACACCGGTTCTACCGGGATTGTCCCAGAGGGCACCCCAAATCGCAAACCAGATTCTGCTAATACAGAGCAAGAGAAGAGTCTCATACTCAAAGGATACAAGGAGTGAACGGAATGGACGTCGAGGATCTCTGTGACTTCCTGACCGGTTGGATAGCGGCTCAGGTGAATGGCGCGGGGTCCGCCGGCACGGTGGTCGGTGTAAGCGGGGGCGTGGATTCCGCTACGGTCCTCGCGTTGTGCAAGAGGGCGGTGGGCCCGAAAGTACTGGGCCTGGTCATGCCGTGCCACAGCCACAAAGAAGACATCGACGACGCCATGCTCGTCCTCGACCATTTCGGGGTTGAACGGAAGGTTGTCGTGCTGGACGACGCGTTCGACGAGCTGATGAGGGCGGTCGGCGAAAGCGGGTCGGAAAAACGAGACCTGTGCGTCGCTAACGTCAGGCCGAGGCTGCGCATGGCCACCCTGTACTACCACGCTAACAAGCTCAATTACCTGGTCGTAGGCACGGGCAACCGCAGCGAGCTCGAGGTGGGGTACTTCACCAAGTACGGCGACGGCGGCGTCGACATCCTCCCGCTCGGTGGGCTGGTCAAGAGCCAGGTCCGGGATCTGGCCGCTCATCTCGGGGTGCCCGCAAGGATCATCGAGAAGCCGCCGACGGCTGGGCTCTGGCCCGGCCAGACGGACGAGGGTGAAATGGGTCTCACTTACAGGGACATTGACACCTACCTTCTCACGGGGAAGGGAGACCCCGAAACGGTGGCGCGCATTCGCCTGATGCAGCAGCGCAGCGCCCACAAGCGGAACCCGCTGCCGGTCCCCGGCGACCGGTGATGGCTTGCGCAGTCTGGAGGGATTGACGTGTCCGGTCACTCGAAATGGGCCAACATCAAGCACAAGAAGGCCAAGACAGACGCCCAGAAAGGCAGGATGTTCTCAAAGGTCACGAAGGAGATCATCATGGCGGCGAGGCACGGGGGCGGTAACCCCGACGCCAACATCCGCCTTAAGACCGCCATCATCAAGGCCAGGGAGGTCAACCTCCCGATGGAGAACATCAGCCGCGCAATCAAGCGCGGCACCGGCGAGCTTGAAGGGGTCCAGTACGAGGAGCTCGTGTACGAGGGCTACGGTCCAGGCGGCGTGGCGATGATGGTCGAAGTCACCACGGATAACCGCAACCGTGCGGCGAGTGACATCAGGTACCTGTTTTCCAAGCACGGCGGTAACCTGGGGGAGTCCGGATCCGTTTCCTGGATGTTCAAGAAGGTAGGGTACATCACTGTAGACCGCGCAGACTGCCGCCTCTCGGAGGACGACCTCATGCTGGCGGCGCTCGACGCGGGCGCCACGGACTTCAAGGCCGAGGAAGACATGTTCGAGGTGTTCACGGAGCCGGACCCCGGCGCAGTCGACTCGGTGAAGGAGGCCTTGAAGAGGCACGGCGTCAAGGTCGCGGTCGCCGAGATCACGATGGCCCCGTCGTCGACGGTGACTCTTACCGGAGAGGAGGCGGCCAGGATGCTCCGGCTCGTGGACGCCCTCGAGGACCAGGACGACGTCCAGAAGGTACACGCGAACTTCGATATCCCGCAGAGTGAAATGGAGGAATACACCGACTGAACGCGGCCGGCCTGTGCACCGGCCGTTAAGCCGTTAGCCGGCCACCCGGCGCCCGCCGGGCGGGCCGGCTTTCGATTTGCCCCGCCCCGGCTCCGTATGAAATGCCTTCCAGCGGCGCACATTACTGGGAACAGCCCATGCGGCAACGGCCCATGGGGTACAGGGGTGGTGAAACGTGTCTCCGGTGGCGGGAAGGCGCCTTTTCGTTGCGGCTGTCTGCGTCGCGTTGGGGTGCTCGCTTCTTGCCGGATACCGGTGGTCCGCCAGGCGTGGCGCGCGGCCGGAACCCGAACTCGCCGTCCAGGTAACCGAGCAACTCGCCGTGACGAGCGTTATTATGAAAGCGCGATACAGGGGCTGCGGGCACACCGTGAGCGGCCCCCATCGTCCCGTTTCCGGCCGCCAGGTATCGGAGATCTTGAACGACCACCCGGGGGCCACACTGACGTTGCTTCCCGGGGGTATAGCCGAGGTCATGATCGAGACCGACGGCCTGTGCCCCGAGGACGCCCCATACCGCTTGCTGACCGTGAAAGACGGCTACGTGGTGGTCTATTACGGTCGCAGCGCTCACGCCGCGAACCTCAAGGAGGTGCGGCGTGACCTGCCCGTGGGGCGGCTGCACACCGGCGATCTCAGGAGGCTCGAGAGGGGCGAGGTGGTGCTCGGCGACACCGCCGTCTCCCGCCTACTGGAGGGCCTGCTCGACTGAAGGAATCCCTTCCTGACCTGTCGAAAAACACCAGGCAGGCTGGAGGGGTTTTCTTTGATCGTACTCGGAATCGATCCCGGCACCGCGATAACGGGATACGGCGTGGTCCGGTCGGGACGCGACCGGATCGAAGCCCTGGATTTCGGCTGTCTCCTGACGACTGCGGGGCGGCCGGCCAGGGAAAGGCTCAAGGCCATCCACGACGGCGTGCTCCGGCTCATCGAGACGCATTCGCCGGACGCGATCGCCGTCGAGAAGCTGTTCTTTTGCAGGAACATCACGACAGCTATGGCGGTCGGCGAGGCCAGGGGAGCGGTTCTCGTCGCGGCGGCATCCTGCAGCGCCGTGGTGTGCGAGTTCACCCCGATGCAGGTCAAGCAGGCCGTCACCGGCTACGGCAAAGCCGACAAGCAGCAGGTGCAGGCCATGGTCCGGACCCTCCTCGGCCTGAGGGAGACGCCCAGCCCTGACGACGTCGCGGACGCGCTGGCGTCCGCAATAGCTGGAGTCCACATTATGGAGACCGCTGCCAGGATGGGCGCCGGCGCTTCCGTGGTGGTGAGGGCATGATAAGGTTCCTCAAGGGGGTCATAGAGGAGAAGGGCCCCGACTACGTCGTGCTGGACGTCGGCGGCGTCGGGTTCACCTGCTTCGTCGCCCCGTCGACCCTGTCCGCGTTGCCCCCGCAGGGGTCGGAAGCGCGGATCTTCACCCACCTCCACGTGCGCGAGGACGCTCTCTCATTGTACGGCTTTTCGTCGGTGGAGGAACTCCGCCTGTTCGATATCCTGCTCAGCGTCTCGGGGGTCGGGCCGAAGGTCGGCCTCACTATAATCGCGAGCATATCCCCACCCGATTTCTACAAGGCGGTGCTGTTCGAGGACGAGGAGGCGCTCATGCTCATCCCCGGCATCGGCCGCAAGACCGCCCAGAGACTGATACTCGAACTCAAGGACAGGATCGGCGTCAGGAAGAGAGAAGGTCCGAGGCCGAGGGGCGCCCCGCTCAGGCAAGATCCGGTCGGCCAGGCGGAGGAGGCGCTGATCGCGCTCGGCTACAGCAGGGCCGAGGCGTCCGAGGCGGTCCGCCTTGCCAGCGAGGAGGTGAAGGGCGACCCCGGCGTCGAGGAACTGATACACAGGGGTCTGAAGAATCTCGCCAGGGTCTAGCCTGAGACGTCAAGCGGGGAGAACGCAGGGAGGTAAACCACGCCGGTGATGGAGGAAAGGCTCGTCTCGCCGAGCCCGAAGGAAGAGGACCGCGAGGTCGAATCGAGTCTGAGGCCGAGACGGCTCGCCGACTACGTCGGACAGGGGCGTATCAAGGAGCGTCTCAAGATATACATAGAAGCGGCGAGGGGGAGGGAGGAACCTCTCGACCACGTGCTCCTCTACGGACCACCGGGTCTCGGCAAGACCACGCTGGCTCACATCATCTCCAACGAGATGGGATCCGCGATCAGGACCACGTCGGGCCCCGCCATCGAGCGGCCCGGCGACATGGTGGCGATCCTGACGAACCTTGACGACCGCGGCGTGCTGTTCATCGACGAGATCCACCGGCTGAACCACACCGCCGAAGAAGCGTTGTATCCGGCCATGGAGGATTTCCTGTACGACTGGGTGGCGGGTAAGGGGCCGAGCGCCCGCACATACAGGGTCAAGCTGCCCAGGTTCACCCTCATCGGCGCGACGACGAGGGCGGGGCTTCTGGCGTCGCCATTGAGGGACAGGTTCGGCATCACACTGAGGCTCGAGTTCTACGAACCGGCGGAACTGGAGTGCATACTGGATCGCTCCGCGGGAATCCTTGGGGTGGCAGTTGACCGCGAGGGGCTGAGGGAGATAGCCTTGCGCTCGAGGGGAACCCCCCGGGTGGCGAACCGGCTGCTCAGGAGGTTGCGTGATTTCGCCCAGGTGCGGGGGCGCGGTGTAATAGACGGTGACACCGCCCGCGAGGGGCTGAGGCTCCTCGAAGTAGACGAGGTGGGCCTCGACAGGGTGGACCGCGAGATGCTCCGGTCGATCATCACCAGGTACGCGGGCGGGCCCGTCGGGCTGGAAACGGTGGCCGCGTCGATAAGCGAGGAACCGGAGACCATAGAGGACGTGTACGAGCCATACCTCCTCCAGATCGGGTTCATCCAGCGCACGCCGAGGGGCAGGATGGTGACGGCGGGCGCGTACGACCATCTGGGCCTCAGGCCTCCGCAGGCCGACTCCAGTCAGCAGAAGTTCTGGTAGGCGGTAATACCAGTGAGAATACTGCTGCACAACTGTTGCGGTCCGTGCTCCTGCTACCCGGTGTCACACCTCCGCCGCCTGGGTCGCGATGTCACGGGGTTCTTCTTCAACCCCAACATCCACCCGTACAGGGAGTTCGAGAGGAGACTCCAGGCGCTGATGGAGTTCGCCGCCGGCGAGGAGTTCGAACTCATAGTGAACGACTCTTACGATCTCCACGCGTACCTCGGGCTCGCGCTCGCGGCGCCGGACAAAGAGCGGCGGTGCAGGACCTGCTACGGTATCAGACTCGACGAGGTCGCCCGCGAAGCCGCCCTGCGGGGCTTCGACGCATTCTCGACGACCCTGCTCGTCAGCCCGTACCAGGCTCACGAGTCAGTCCGGGAAGCGGGGACGGAGGCGTCGCGGCGGCACGGCGTGGAGTTCCACTACGAGGACTTCAGGAGCGGCTGGCCCGAGACGGTAAGGATGGCCAGGGAGAAGGGGCTCTACCGCCAGGGCTACTGCGGCTGTGTATTCAGTGAAGCGGAGCGCTACCGCCGGCGGTCCTAGACCGGCGGCGCCAGAAGGGGTTGGGCGATATGCCGTTCGAGCAAATCGGTCGTATGCTGGTATTCGTCGGCCTGGTGCTGGCCGCGTTCGGGCTTTTCATCATGCTTGGCGGCAGGCTGTTCAGTCTCGGGCGACTTCCCGGGGACGTAGTGATAAGGCGCGGCAACTTCACCTTCTACTTCCCGATAGTCACCAGCATAGTGATAAGCGTCGTGCTCTCCCTCATCGGCTGGGTCTTCTCACGCCGCTAGACCGTTTACCCCAACAATCTTCCCGTTCATTTCGAATTTCTTAGAAGGAGCGAGGTGGCGCGGTTGGGCGTCGGCCCGAATCCCCAGCACCTCGAGTTATTGGAAAGGGCTAGAAGAGGAGACTCAAGGTCGCGGGACGCACTGCTCCAGGCGTACGTGCCGTTCGTCCTCAAAGTAGCATCCCAGTTTTGCGGGAGGTTCCTGAGGCTGGGACACGATGAGGAGGCGCAGGTCGCTCTGGAGGCATTCAACGAGGCCGTGGATTGCTTCGACCCGGCCGGGGGGGCTCCTTTTCCCGCGTTCGCCCAGACGGTAATGAAGCGGAGGCTCATCGACGATCTCCGCAGGAGGCAGCGGCTGGGGAGAGAGGTGCCGTTATCCAGTTTCGACGAGGAGGACGCCGAGGGGAACGTCCGGAACGTCGTCGAGGCCGCGGAGGCCACCGCTGAATACGAACGGGCTCAGGAGAACATCGAGCGACGTGACGAGATAATCCGTTACAGGAACCTCCTGGGGGAGTATGGGATCTCGCTCTCGGAACTCGTGATGCTGACCCCGAGGCACGACGACGCCAGGCAGCGCGCTATCCAGGTGGCCAGGGTGGTGGCAGGCGACCCCGCGCTGCGCGCACACCTTGCGACGAGAAGGGAGCTCCCGCTTAGAGACCTCGAGGGGAGGGTCGGGCTAAGCCGGAAGACGCTCGAGAGACAGAGGAAGTACATAGTCGCGGTTGCCCTCGTATACATGGGCGAGTTCGCCTCGCTGAGGGGGTACCTCGACCCGGCGAACGGGGGGCGGGGTGAAGGGGAGATGGAAAAGTGAAAAATCGCGGGCTTCTCATGGAGGTTCGCGGAAAAAGGGGAATAGTCCTGACGCCGGACGGGCGATTCGAGGAGATCACGCTCACGTCGCCGGCCTGTATCGGCGACGAGAGCGTGTTCCCCGCCCGTGAGGGGCGGGAGGCGGGGGGCGTCTTGCGCGTAGCGACGTCCTGGGCAGGCCGTCGCCGGTTCAGTTCCGTGGCCATCGCCGCCGCACTCATTCTAGGGATCATGGCTTCGATAGTCGTCGAGGCGGTGAGGGCCGATCGTATCGCGGTCGCCTACGTTGACGTGGACATCAACCCCGCGGTAGAACTCGGGATTAACAGGTTCAACAGGGTCGTTTCGGTAGAGGGTATCGATGACGAGGGGCGCGAGATGCTTTCCGGAATCGACCTCACGCGGATGGACCTGGAGACTGCGGTGCAGGAGATAGCGACGGCCGCCGAGGCGCACGGTTACGTCAGGCCGGGAGACGAACAGACGGTACTCATAACGGTCACTCCGGCCAGGGGCCCCGAGGTAAAGCCCGAGATCGCCCGGCGCGTCGAAAAGGCCAGCCAGGCGGTGTCCAAACACCTCGAATCGAAGCAGGTAAAGGGAACAGTGGAGGTAATCCAGGCAGCGCCCGAGGTCCGGGAGAAGGCGAGGCAGATAAACGTGTCGCCCGGGCGTCTCGCCGTGTTGTTGAAGGCCCAGGAGAATGGGATCGACATCGGGCCGGACCTGTTCACGAAGAAACCGTCCGCCGGGGACTCCAGGAAGGGCCAGCAGGCGCAGCCGCCCGGTGAACGTCAGGATGCGGAGGGCACAACCCCGGAGCAGCAGCCGGGTGGAGGACACAGTCCGGGTGGCGAGCAGCAGGCGCCGGGCAAGCACCAGCCCGGCCAGTCGCCGGCCTCACCGCAGCCAGGAGGGCGGCAACCCGATCACCAGGTTCCGGCCGAGCAGCCACAAGTGGGGCATCCGGACGGCGAACGGCCGCCAGAACCACCATCGCAGGGTCCCGGCAAGGGGCACGAGGCGGGCAGCAAGCCACAGCCTGTGAAGCCAGAGCCGGTGAAGCCCGGCGCGCCCCAGCCAGCGCAGCCCGAACAGGGGGCGAAATCGCAGAGCCGCCTGCTCGAGCTCATAAAAGGGGCCAAGCAGGAAAAGGACTGGGGGCGGCTGCTCGAGGAATTCGGGGAGGAAGTGCGCAAGCAGATCAAGGAGGCCGCGGAGAAACGCGACGAGCGCCGTCCGGGCGACAATGACGGGCGGAAACCCTCGAAACCCGAAGGCAAGGAAGACGGCAAGCAGGACAAGAAGGAACCGGAATCGAAACCCGCTTCGAAGCGTGACATCCGCCCCGATCCGGGGAGGACCGGTCGCGTGAGAGAGAGCGCGGTCACGCGCGAGGAACTGCTGCGAGGGATCAAGGACTGGAAGGAAGCCCGTGAACCCGAGATCCAGCAACTGCTCGAAGAACTTATGGAGGAAGAGAAGCCGGGCAATTGATAGCCTGCTGTGGTGGGCGTTTGTCCAACTGAGATGCGCGGCGTTGGCCGCGCTTCTTCTTGTTGGTAGCGTGCCTGGGGTGGGGGGCCACCGGCCCGCGGCTGCTGCGCCACTACCGCCACCGGGGGGTGTAATCAGGGTTCTGGTAGCATCGGGTCAGGCGGTGACGGCCACCGTCCCATCCGGTGGGCGGATTGTGGACGGGGGCGGGGCCCCCCTTATGAGCCTTTCTCCGGGTACGACCGCTGTCTTCGAGCCGCAGGGGACAGGCGTTTCCGCCAGGATCGGCGGCAGGACCGTATTCTCCCCCGTGCTCGAATTGGTCCCCGATGCCCCGAACAATGGGCCCGCGTGCGTCACGCTGGGTACGGCGGGTTTCAGAGGCCTGATCCGCGTGTGTCCTGCGCCGGCGGCCGGGGGCTCGCCCGGAACGGGTGGCGCAGCCGCGCTGCTCGCGGTCAACGTGGTTCCTCTCGAAGAATACCTGTACGGGGTCGTAGGTTCCGAAATGCCCGCCGATTGGCCGGAGGAGGCGCTCAAGGCGCAGGCCGTGGCCTGTCGCTCGTTCGCCCTTTCCTGCGCCCGGGCGGCGATCGCAAAGGGTGCCCCGTACGATCTCACCGCCACCACCGACGGACAAGTATACGGGGGATTATCGCGTGAAAACGCCGCGGCCGCCGCCGCGGTGCAGTCCACAAGAGGCATCGTGCTGACGAGCGCTGGCGAGCCCGCCCGGGCTGTGTTTCACTCGTCGTCATCGGGCCACACGGAGAACAGTGAATTCGTGTGGTCGGCGGCGTCCCCGTACCTCAAAGGCGTCCCGGATCCCGACGACAGTTCCCCCCACCGCTCCTGGGAGTTCAGGGCCACGGCCGGGGAGATCGAGAGGCTTCTCTCCGGCGCGGGGATCGACGTGGGCGCGTTCCGGGGGTTGAGGTGCCTGGAGCAAGGGGTATCGGGCCGGTGGAGCAAGGTGTCCGTTATGGGCTCGAAGGGGAGCGCCGTGGTCCGTGGAATAGAGTTCCGCAGGGCGCTCGGCCTCAAGAGTACCTGGTTCAGCGTCTCGGAGCAGGATCCCGGGATCGAGCCTGCCGTGGTCCGTTACGATTCCGGGCAGGCCCTGTACGCCCTTTCGGCCTCGGGTCAGGTCTCGATGGTCTCCCCGGCTTATCGCGCACCGGAGGTTTCCGTGCTGTGCTATCGCACCATACCGCGACTATACGTGTTCAACGGAAGGGGCTGGGGGCACGGGGTCGGGATGTCGCAGTGGGGCGCGCGGACGCTCGCCGAACGAGGGTATAAGTACCCCGACATCCTAGAACATTACTACTTGAACACCAGGCTGGAGGAGTACGCCCGGTGAGGGTTTCCGATTTCGATTATTCCCTGCCCCGCGAGCTGATAGCCCAGGAACCCGTCGAGCCGAGGGACGCGTCCCGCCTCCTCGTGTTACACAGGGATTCTGGCGTAATGGAGCACCGCAACTTCCGCGATATCCTCCGCTACCTGCGCAAAGGGGATTGCCTCGTGCTCAATGACACGAAGGTGATCCGCGCCCGCCTGATGGGGCGAAAGCCTACCGGTGGGTTGGTCGAGGTGTTCCTGCTGCGCGACACCGGGGACGACGTGTGGGAGGCGCGGGTCCGGCCCGGCAAGAGGCTCGGCCTGGGGACGAGGGTCGTTTTCGGGGATGGCGACCTGCAGGCAGAGGTGGTTGACCGTACGGAGTTCGGCGGGCGCCTGGTCAAACTGTTCACTCCCGGCGGTAGGGTACGCGAAGCGATCGAGCGTGTCGGGACGGTCCCGCTCCCGCCCTACATTCACAGGCCCGTCCATGACGCGGGACGCTACCAGACCGTGTACGCTCGGGAGGACGGGTCGGTCGCGGCGCCGACCGCAGGTCTGCATTTCACCCCGTCGCTCCTCGAGGATGTCGAGGGGATGGGGGTGCGAGTCGCCTACGTGACGTTACACGTCGGGCTCGGCACGTTCAGGCCGGTGCAGGTGGATGAAGTCGAGGAACACCGGATGCACGCCGAACACTACAGCGTCCCCGCTCCGGCGGCGGCGCTGATAAACGGTACTGTAGCGCAGGGCGGCAGGGTTATCGCGGTCGGGACTACCGTGGTTCGCACGCTGGAGAGCGTCGCCCCGGGCGAGGGACGCGTGAACGCCCGGGACGGCTGGACGAGCGCGTTCATTTATCCCGGGTACGAGTTCAAGGTGGTATCGGCGCTGGTCACGAACTTCCACCTGCCGAAGTCCACGTTGCTCATGCTCGTCAGCGCGTTCGCGGGCACTCAAAGCGTGCTCCACGCCTACGCCGAGGCGGTCCGCCGGCGGTACAGGTTTTACTCATTTGGCGACGCGATGCTGGTAATCTGAGCGCCCCCGCCAGGCGCCGGAGGAGTGGGTGAATGGCTGCCGGTTTCTCATTCACCGTGGAGAGAACCGATACTCGCTCGAGGGCAAGACTGGGGTGGCTCGACACCCCGCACGGGGTCGTGCGCACCCCCGTGTTCATGCCAGTGGGTACGCAGGCCACGGTCAAATGCGTTACTCCATCTCAGGTGGAGGAGGCGGGTGCGGAGATCGTGCTGTCGAACACGTACCACCTCTACCTGAGGCCCGGACACGAGGTCGTCCAGGAACTCGGCGGCATCCACCGGTTCATGTCCTGGCCCAGGCCGGCCCTGACGGACAGCGGCGGCTTCCAGGTTCTCAGCCTGTCGGCGCTGCGCAAGGTGTCCGACGACGGTGTGGTGTTCAGGTCCCACCTCGACGGCTCCGAGCATTTCTTCTCGCCGGAAAAGGCCACGCAGATACAGAACGCGCTCGGCTCGGACATTGCCATGGCGTTCGACGAGTGCCCACCTTACCCCGCAACGCACGGTGAACTCGAGGCCTCAGTGGAACGCACGGCGAGGTGGGCGGAGCGGTGCAAGTCGGCGCACGCCAACCCCGCCCAGGCGTTGTTCGGTATTGTGCAGGGCGGAACCGACCGCGGACTCCGGGGGAGGAGCGCGACCCAGATCGTCGCGACCGGTTTCGACGGGTATGCCATCGGGGGACTCAGCGTGGGCGAGCCCAAGGAGGCCACCTACGAGATGGTGGGTGAGGTGGAGCCGCTGCTGCCGGTGGGTCGCCCGAGGTACCTGATGGGTGTAGGCTCACCCGATGATCTGGTGCAGGCGGTCTTACTGGGCATCGACATGATGGACTCGGTCCTCCCGACGCGCCTCGCCAGGCACGCCGCGCTGCTTAGTAGTGAAGGGCGGCTGCAGATCAAGAACGCCGCTTACGCCCGCGACGCCCGCCCGATCGATGAGGGGTGCGATTGCTACGCCTGCAGGCATTTCTCGAGGGCGTACGTCCGCCACCTGTTCAAGGCGGGGGAGATCCTCGGCCTGACCCTCGCCACGATCCACAACCTTAGATACCTTTTCAGGCTGATGGAAAGGATAAGGAAAGCCGTGGCCAACGGCGGGTTGGACGACCTCCGGAGGGAGGTCGTGGACCTGTTCGGCGACGCTCGAACGGCGACGGCTGCGGGGGACGGCGAGCTGCAGTAATAAGAGGTTTTGCGGCGGCGACGTCGAACCTATGGAACACCATGGTCAGGGAGGGAAAATGATGCAACAGCAACTGGGGGGCCTTCTCCCGCTCGTATTCTTTTTTGCCTTGATGTACTTTTTCCTGATAAGACCGCAGCAGCGTGAGCAGAAGAAACGCCGGGACATGCTTTCAACCCTCAAGGAGGGCGATAAGATAGTCACGGCGGGGGGCATCCACGCCGTGATAACGAAGGTGAAGGACAACACGCTACTCGTCAGGATAGCCCAGAATGTCGAGGTCGAACTGCAGAAGAGCGGCGTGGGGTTCGTCGTTACCGAATAGGCGCATAGATTCAACCCCCTCGCGCCCGGGCCGGTCGGCTCGGGCGCGACTTATTGTCTGCATAACAGGATGGCCCTTGAAGGAATATGCGAGTGGGTATAGAATTACATGGGTGCTCTGGAAAGGATCCATTAATCAGTGGACCAGTCCATAGGGCCATTGCAGTTGGTTACTCGACGCCCCGGGGGGCCGACATGGAGCCGAGTGGACGCATTCAAATCGACAGGACCGACAGCGCCCCGTTCTACCTCCAGGTGAAACGCCAGATAGAACAGAAGATCCGCCTGGGGATATGGCAGAAGGGTATGCGCCTACCCACGGAGCGGCAGCTCGCGCGAGAACTCGGCATAAGCAGAAACACGGTGAGCGCTGCGTACTGGGAACTGGAATCGGAGGGTGTCATAACGTCCCGCCAGGGCAGGGGGACGTTCGTATCTGAAAGCGATAAGCTCCTTCAAAGGGATGGAAGCAGGGAGAGGCTCGTCAGGGCGATAGACGCGTGCCTTGAAGAGACCCTCTCCCTTGGCTTTAGCATAGACGAGTTCCTCCAGATCTCAGAATCCCGCGCGCGGGAGAAGAAGGAGCTGTTCAGGAAGGTCAAGGTGGCTTTCGTCGAGTGCAACCGCGAGCAACTCGACTTCTTCTCGCGCCAGCTCGAACTCGGCGCGGGGGTCTCGATCATCCCCATCCTCCTCGATCACGTCAGGTCGAATCAGGGCGCCGCGAGGGACGTGCTCGCGGGCGCGGACGTGATCGTGACGACTTTCTTCCACCTCGGCGAGGTGCAGGCGCTCGTCGGCGACCGCGCCGGTGAGGTGCTCGGCATCGCGCTCGACCCGCAGATGGACACCATAGTCAAGATCGCCCGCCTTGGAAAGGGGAAACGAGTCGTGCTCGTCTGTATTTCCGAGACCTTCGCCGACCGCGTGAAGAAATCGATCGATCTGGCGGGCATCGGTGACCTCGTGATTACACCCGTCACCACGAAAGACCGTTCGACTCTTGTGAAAGCCTTGAAAGACGCCGACGCCGTAGTTGTTTCCCCCGGGCGTAAGAAGGAAGTGCAGCCCCTGCTGCCCCGCGGGACCGACATAATCGAGTTCGTGTACAGGCCGGACGCGGGTTCGGTCAGCATGCTCAAGTCCGTTATCCTTGAGGCCAAACGCAAACCCGAGGCAGTGGAGTGATGCAGTTGGGACCAACAATCAACCGCAAATGGTGCAAGGGATGTGGAATCTGCGTGGCGTTCTGCCCCAGGAAGGCCCTGGCGCTTGACGGCGAGGGCAAGGTTTACGTGGCCAAGCCGGAAGAATGCTCCAGGTGCAGGCTGTGCGAGCTCAGGTGCCCCGACTTCGCGATCTCGCTCGACGAGGCGGCTGAGGGCGCCGCGAATGGAGGTGACGGGAGTGAGCGTGGGACCGAACATACGGCTGATGCAGGGCAATGAGGCGTGCGTCGAGGGCGCAATCGCCGCAGGGCTCGGGTTCTTCGCCGGTTACCCGATCACTCCGTCCACGGAGATAGCCGAACTCCTGGCGGAGAGGCTCCCGCGGCTCGGCCGCAAATTTCTGCAGATGGAAGACGAGATCGCCAGCATGGGGGCTGTGATAGGCGCCTCGCTGGCGGGGCTCAAGTCGATGACCGCCACGAGCGGCCCCGGTTTCTCCCTCAAGCAGGAGAACATCGGCTACGCCGCGGTGGCTGAAGTGCCGTGCGTGGTAGTCAACGTCCAGCGAGTCGGCCCAAGCACCGGCATGCCGACCTCGCCCGCTCAAGGAGACATCATGCAGGCGCGCTGGGGTACTCACGGCGACCACCCCGCGGTGGCGTTTACTCCCTGGTCGGTCAGCGAGACATACTCGCTCACCATAAAGTGCTTCAACGTGGCCGAGGAACTCAGGACGCCCGTCATCCTGCTGATGGATGAGGTCGTCGCGCACATGAGAGAGAAGGTCGTGCTCCCCGAACCGGGTTCCGTACGCCTCGTGGATAGGCGCAGGCCGGAAGCACCGCCGGGCGCGGGCTACCTCCCGTACGACCCGGGTGACGGCGACATCCCGCCTATGGCTGCGTTCGGCGATGGGTACAGGTTCCACGTCACAGGCCTGTTCCACGACAGGAGCGGGTTCCCAACCAACGACCCCACGGTGGCGGAACGGCTCCTGCGGAGGGTCTGCGGCAAGGTTGAGAAGCGCCGCAAGGAGCTTGCCATGGTTGAGGCGAGGGAGACCTCCGGCGCCGACGTGATCGTGCTGGCTTACGGTAGCACTGCGAGGCCCGCGTGGAGAGCGGTACGGATGGCTCGCGAGGCGGGTCTGAAGGTGGGCATGGTCAGGTTGATCACGCTCTGGCCGTTCCCCGCCGGCGAGGTGGCCGAACTTACGCACTCCGCCCGCGCGGTGCTCGTCCCGGAGATGAACCTCGGGCAGATCGCCGGTGAGGTGGAGAGGGCCATCAGGTGCCGCGCGCCGGTGCATTCGCTGACGCTCGTTGGCGGGGAGCTATTCACTCCGGACGAGATATTCCAGGCGATAAAAGGGGTGTAGCGGCGTGGCACGGGTTCAGGATTACCTGAGGAAGAGCAAGATGCCCCACATCTGGTGCGCGGGCTGCGGCCACGGCATCGTGATGGGCGCGCTGATACGCGCCATCGACAGGGTGGGGCTGGAGAAGGACAGGACCGTCGTTGTGTCCGGGATAGGCTGCTCGTCGCGCGCCCCCGGGTACATGGACTTCGACACCCTGCATACAACGCACGGCCGCGCACTCGCGTTCGCCACCGGCGTGAAGGTGGCGAATCCATCGCTCAACGTCATCGTGATCACAGGCGACGGAGACGCCGCCGCCATCGGCGGCAACCACCTGATCCACGCCGCCCGGAGGAACATCGGCATAACGACGATATGCTTCGACAACTCGATCTATGGGATGACCAGCGGGCAGTACTCGCCAATGACGCCCACCGGCAGGATCGCCACGACGGCGCCCTACGGCAACGTGGACCAGGCGTTCGATCTCTGCGAGCTGCTGAAGGGAGCCGGCGCGACGTACGTCGCCCGCAGCACGACGTACCACGTGCCCCAGACCATCAACCTGATCGCCCGTGCGCTCGAGCACAAGGGGTTCGCGTTCGTGGACGTCCTGTCGCAGTGCCCCACGTATTACGGCAGGCGTAACAAGCTCGGGGGCGCGATCGAGATGATGAACTGGTTCAAGGACAACGCGGTTCCCGTCCAGAAGGCGAAGCAGATGACGAGGGAGGACCTCCGCGATAAGGTGGTCATCGGGGAGATGTACGTCGCGGATGAACCGGAGTACACGGGGCACTACCAGATGATAGTGGACAGGGCGCAGGGAAGGGGGGCCGGGAGATGAAACACGCCGAGATCAGGCTCGCCGGCGAAGGTGGGCAGGGGTTGATCCTGGCGGGTATCATTCTGGCCGAGGCCGCCGCGGTGCACGACGGGCTGAACGCCGTGCAAACCCAGTCCTACGGGCCGGAGTCCAGGGGCGGGGCCTCCAAGGCGGAGGTCATAGTGTCCGAGGGTGAGATAGATTACCCGAAGGTCAACCACCCCGACGTCATGCTGCTGATGAGCCAGCTCGCTTACGACAAGTACGCGAAGGACCTGAAAGAGAACGGCGTCCTCATCGTGGATTCGTCGCACGTCACGCCCGATCCCGCGAGAGGGGTCAGGACGCTCGGCCTGCCGATATCGGCGATAGCCAGGGAAGTCACGGGGCGTGACATCGCGGCGAACATCGTCGCCATTGGTGCGCTGGTCAGGGCAACCGGAATCGTGTCGGACGCTGCGATCGAAAATGCCGTCTCGCGCCGCGTACCGGCTGGGACAACGGAAGTGAACCTGAAGGCCTTGAAGGCCGGCATGGAGGTGGTCGCGAGGAGCCTGTCGGGTGATTCGAATTAGCGAGGCGGCCATGTGGGTTTACGATGCTTGTCGGAACGAGAGAGAGGAGTGTTTGGAGGAAATGGCTGAGAAGACTCTGAATCCGTTTGAGATTGCGCAGAAGCAGGTTGCGGACGCCTGCAAGGCGCTCGGCCTGGAACCGGCGGTGTACGAGATCCTGAAGCAGCCCAAGAGGTTCCTCGAGGTATCGTTCCCTGTCAAGATGGACGACGGCTCGATCAAGGTGTTCACCGGCTGGAGGTCCCAGCATACCGATGCGCTCGGCCCCTCAAAGGGTGGGCTCAGGTTCCACCCGGACACCCACGCCGACGAGGTCAGGGCGCTCTCGATGTGGATGACGTTCAAATGCGCGACAGTCGGACTCCCCTACGGCGGCGGCAAGGGCGGCATCAGGTGCGACGTCAAGAACATGTCGCAGGGCGAAATCGAGCGCATGAGCAGGGAGTTCATCACCGCGATCTCGCCTATCGTGGGGCCGGAGAAGGACATCCCCGCTCCTGACGTATACACCAACCCGCAGATCATGGCGTGGATGACTGACGAGTTCTCGAAGCTCAGGGGATACAACGCTTTCGGCGTGCTCACGGGCAAGCCCCTGATAATCGGCGGTTCGGCCGGTCGCGGCACCGCGACGGCGCGCGGCTGCGTTTTCGTGATCAGGGAGGCCGCCAAGAAGCTCGGTATCAACATGAAGGGCGCGACGGTGGTCATCCAGGGTTACGGCAACGCGGGAGCGTACGCGGGTGAGCTGATCCAGGCCCTCGGCGCGAAGGTTATCGCGGCCAACGACTCCAAGGGCGCCGCGTACAACCCGAACGGCCTCGATGCCGTGGCCTTGGCCGAGTACAAGTCGAAGACAGGGTCGGTCAAGGGATTCCCGGGCACGAAAGACATGTCGAACGACGACCTCCTGAACCTGGAATGCGACATACTTATTCCGGCGGCCCTGGAGAACCAGATCACCAGCAAGAACGTGAACGGCGTGAAGGCCAAGATCATCGGTGAGGCTGCCAACGGCCCAACCACCCCCGAGGCCGACGAGGTCCTGTTCAAGAAGGGTATCATGGTGATACCGGACATCCTCGCGAGCGCAGGCGGCGTTACCGTGTCGTACTTTGAGTGGGTCCAGAACCTGATGAACTTCTACTGGACCGAGGAAGAGGTCAACGCCAGGCTCGAGCGCATGATGGTCGAGTCCTTCGAGGCGATCCACGCGCTGCACAAGAAGAAGGGCGTCTCCATGAGGGATGCCGCGTACATGAACGCGGTGAACAGGGTCGCCCAGGCGATGCGCGTACGCGGCTGGCTTGGATAAGCGGCGTCAGCGACAAGTGACAGACAGCTCCAGCGGGCTCGTCCGGATCGATGGACGGGCCCTTTCTCGCCTGGAGGAAAGCCACCGGTCGCAGAGAATACTATTTGTTAGGGCGGATCGACACTAGGTAACCGAGGAGGCGAACCGGTTGGACCCGGCCCGCAAGACGGTGGTTTACCTTTGTCGGGGTTGTGGAACCCAGGGATCCCAGGTTATTCCAGAACCGGAGGACCGTAGCCTGCAGGTGACCTGTCCCGCGTGCGGGAACAGCACCCTGTCGAGGGAACTGGCGCCCGACAGCGGGGAGATGGCGCTGGCAGAGGTCCGGCTGTAAGATTCGACTGGTACCCTTCCAGACGGGGGTGGGTTTCCTACCCCCGTTTTCTCGTCACAAGCGGTTGTCAGAAGACAGACCCCGGAACATTTGCTCACAGACAGGAATTATGACGTTAGGGTAGAACATACACTGGCGAACAGGCCGGCGGCTCAGGCTAGTATGATGCTTGTCGGCGTTTTCCTGTCATTACGCAAGGTGCAGGGGGGTGACGCCGGTGGCGATCGCCACGGCGAAGATAATTCACGAAACGGGTCTGCACGCGCGGCCCGCGTCAGTCTTCGTGAGGCTGGCGAACACGTTCAAATCCAATATCACCGTCTCCGCAAACGGGAGAAAGGCCAATGCGAAGAGTATCCTCGAGATCCTCACGCTCGGCGCGGGCAAGGACTGCGAACTCACAATCGAAGCGCACGGCGATGACGAGGAGCGGGCCGTCAAGGCCCTCGTGGAGATGGTAACCACGGAGATGGAATAACGTTCATTGCGAGAGGTGTGCTGAGTTGATCAAAGGAGTAGCAGCATCCCCCGGAGTAGCGATCGGACCCGCGTTCGTTCTACGGACCGAGGAACTCAAGGTCGAGAAGAGGGCCATAGCCGCTGAGGACGTCGAGCGCGAACTCTCGCGATTGCCGGCGGCGGTGTCGGAGTCGGCCAGGCAGATCGAGACGGTCAAGGCCGGCGCCGGCACGAAGGAAGCGGCCGAGATCCTGTCTGCGCAGCTCCTGATGCTGGAGGACCCCGGCCTCACCGGATTGATCGAATCCACGGTCCGCGACCAGAGGGCCGGCCTCGAGTGGGCGGTCCAGGAGGCGGCGGAGCAGTACGCCAGGACTCTCGAGCAGGTCGACGACGCCTACATCAAGGAACGGGCTGCGGACGTCCGAGACATCGGCCGGAGACTCGTGAAGAACCTGCTGGGCGCGGCGCAGGCCGGCCCCGCGCTCGACCGGCCGTCGATAGTAATCGCGCAGGACCTGACGCCTTCGGAAACGGCGGCTCTCCGTGACAACATGGTGCTCGGGATGGCGATAGACAAGGGCAGCACTACCTGCCACACCGCCATACTCGCGCGGGCGAAAGGGATACCCGCCGTGGTCGGCGCCGCCCCAGTTTCGACGGTGGCGAGAACCGGCGTCACCGTGGCGATCGACGGTGACGCGGGGACTGTCCACCTCGACCCGTCCGGCGAGGAGATGGAGGTGTACAGGCGGGCCATTGAGGCGCAGAAGCAGGAGAAGCAGCGCCTGGCCGGGACGAAATCCCTGCCCGCAAGGACGCAGGACGGGGTCTCTATCGAGGTCAGCGCCAACATCGGCTTCCCCGGTGACGTACCCGTCGCGATCGAGAACGGCGCGGAAGGGGTCGGGCTGTTCCGGACGGAGTTCCTTTTCATGAAGCGGGACTCGCTCCCCACTGAGGAGGAACAGTTCAAGGCGTACGCCGAGGTCCTGTCGGGGATGAAGGGGAGGCCCGTGGTGATCAGGACCCTCGACATAGGTGGGGACAAGGACATACCGTACCTCGGCCTCAAGCAGGAACTCAACCCGTTCCTGGGTTGGAGGGCGCTTCGCATGTGCCTCGACCGCCCCGACCTGTTCAAGACGCAGCTCCGCGCGATTTACCGCGCCAGCGTACACGGCAAGGCGAAGATCATGTTCCCCATGGTGGCCACCGTCGAGGAGGTCCGCAAGGCCAAAGCCGTGGTCGCCGAGGTCCTGGGGGAACTTGACCGCGAGGGTATCAAGTACGACCCGAAAGTCGAGGTCGGCATCATGGTGGAGATCCCGTCGGCGGCGGTGATGGCGCGATCGCTCGGCCGCGAGGTCGACTTCTTCAGCATAGGCACGAACGACCTCACTCAGTACACCATGGCGGTGGACAGGACTAACGAGAAGATAGCCCACCTGTATGACGCGCTCCATCCTTCCGTAATCCGGCTGATCGGCATGGTGGCGGACGGCGCGAAGGCAAACGGGATATGGGCGGGAATGTGCGGTGAACTCGCGGGTGACCCGCTGGCCACCGGCCTCCTGGTCGGGCTGGGGCTTACCGAGTTGAGCGCCAGTATGCCGCTCGTTCCAAAGGTCAAGGAAAACGTGCGGGGTCTGACTATGAAGAAGGCGCGCGAGATCGCGGACAGGGTGCTGCAGATGAGCGAGACCGCGGAGGTCAGGGAATATCTCGGCTCGCTCGCGAAAGGGTCGTGACCGGACCCAGGCCCGCGCGACACCGGCTCGTCGCCGTCGACCTCGATGGAACGCTGCTGAACTCGAGGCACGAGATAAGTGAACGCAACTTGCTCGCCATCAAGCGCCTGCAGGAGCGCGGTGTGAAGGTAGTCGTAGTCACGGGCCGGGCATCGTACATCGCCGCCCGCTGGGTACGCCGGCTTGGTGCCGGCGGATACCATATCACTTTCAACGGGGCTGCCGTCGTGGACTACGACAGGGCGGCCCATTTCAACGTGCAGTACATGCGCCCGGGGCCGGCCGCGGACCTGACCGGCTGGTTGGAGGCGCACCGCGTATGGTACGCCGCCCATACCCTGGAGACCCCGTATTCCCCGTGGGAGGGTAGGGAGGAGTCGGCCGCCTTCGAGAGGATCGGGGATCCCATCCCCGAGGTCGCCCGCGTCACGCCCTATATTGACCGTCTGTTAAAGGTGATGCTCGTCCTCTGCGAGGGCACAGCCCTCGAGAACGAGCTCAGGTCCCTGTTCGAGGGACCCCTGGCCGTGGCCCGGACCGGCCCCAGCCTGCTGGAGTTCATGAATCCCCGCGCGTCCAAGGGCGCGGCCCTCGCCTGGGTGGCGGCGGCCTACGGAGTGGTGCGCGAGGAAGTCGTGGCGTTTGGCGACAGCCAGAACGACGTGAGCATGTTCGAGAACGCCGGCCTGGCGGTGGCGATGGGCAACGCGAGCGACGCCGCCCGGCAGGCCGCTCACGTCGTGTGCGAGGACTGCGATAGTGACGGGGTCGCCTGCGCGCTGGAACGATTCGTCTTCCCCTGCCTCGAATAACACCGGTATATACAGGTGAAGGAATTGCGTCCTCGCCGTTGAAGAGAATCGGTGAGCGCCAGCCATCTCCGGCACACTCGATTCCGTGAGGGATGCGCTTTGGTCATCAAACCGATGGATAAGGTCCCCATATACCTCCAGCTGGAGGAGCACATCCGCGAGCTTATCGACTCGAAGCGCCTCCGGCCCGGCGATAGGGTCCCTTCCGAAGCCGAGCTCGCCACCGCTCACGGGATCAGCCGGATGACAGTCCGGAAGGCCCTCGACAGGCTCGAGATGGACGGGGTAATAGTCCGCCGGGCGGGGAAGGGGACGTTCGTGGCGGAGCCCAAGATAGTCCACGGGGCTTCCACAATATTCAGTTTTAGCGCCAACCTGTCCGCGGCCGGCTACGAGACCAGGGCGCAAATGGTAGAACGCCGGGTCGTTGAGCCCGAGGCCGGCATCCGCTCGAGGTTAGGTCTGAACTCCGAGTCCAACGTGATCGAGATCGGCCGCGTGAGGTTCATCGGGGACGATCCCGTCGCACTGAACTGGGATTATCTGCCGTACCCCCGGTATGCCGCGATCATGAACATGGACGTTACCCGCGACTCGATCCTCAAGATAATTGCCGACCTTGCGGGGTCATCGAGACTGAAGTCCAGCGATGAGCTATCGATCTCCCTTGCGAGGCCCATAGAGGCCGAACTGCTCAGGATCAGGGAAGGGAGTCCTGTGTTCGTGGTGCAGGGGATAACCTACGACGACACGGATAGACCCGTGAAGTACAGCAAGGCTATATACAGGGGCGACAGGTTCCTCTTCGTGCCCGCGCGGAACCCGGGCTGATCGGGTTGGTACGGGACGCCGCGATGACGGCCGCCACGACCGGGCCCCGCCATCGGTCTCGACGCGCGGACTTTCAGCCAGACCTCCGGCATTCTTCCCTGTAACACTTCTCCGTACCAGGCTACCCAAACACACATCAGTCCAGCGACCGCGTTCAGGTCCGCCGGCCGGACTCTCTTTTCGCACCGCTGGTCTGGAAAGAAGGAATTTCGAGGGCGAGGCGAGAATAACACAGTCATATACTAGTATGCACATGTATACATAAATGTTCAGGCCGTGCGGCCCCCAGGTTTGAGCCACCGGCACCGGGCCGTACGGTGGGTAGGTGTCCTGGTTGACCAACTGGTTCCCGGGTGTTCTGGTATTCGCCGTACTGTGGGCCGTGCAGTACGCGCTCACCCTCATTCAGGCGCGGCACTACCTCGCGGTTGTCCGCGAACTCCGCGGCATGGGAGCGACCGGCTGCGCGCTGGTCAAGGGGAGGTTCAGCCCCGGGGCGGTCGCGGTGGTCGCCGCCGGTCGCGATGGCCGCATAGTCGCGGCGCGACAGATGAGGGGTGTGTCGGTTTTCGCGCGGTTCACGCCGGTCCCCGGCCTCACCGGCATAGACGTCACGCTGCTCGCGGACGACGGCGTCGAGCTCCCCGCAGGTGTATCGGCTCGCGCGTTCCGTGAGGCCGCCAGGAATCTCCTCAGGGCGATGAGTCACCAGCATGCAAGCGATGACTCCACAGGCGCTCGAGGCGGCGCGGAGAGACTTGAGACTCGTGTTCAGGCCGGCGGGCCTGAATTGTAGTCGAGGGCAAATCCAGACAAAGGAGGAGGTAGGAGTGGGAGCCCTAGCTCACGGCGCAGAGGCATTCATTGGTGTGTTCAAGAAGGGAGGAGAGGTCTACATAAGTCTCCTGTCGGGTATAGTCCCGACGCTGATCGCCCTGATGACGGCGGTCTACTTCGTCACGAGGGCGATAGGGCAGGAGAAGGTCGAGGCGTTCGCCAGGCGCCTCACCGGTAACCGCCTGCTCAGGTACACGCTGTTTCCGGTTCTCGCAGTGTTCTTCCTCACCAACCCGATGGCGTACACGTTCGGCCGCTTCCTCAACGAGAAGCACAAACCCGCCTTCTACGACGCTGCCGTCTCATTCGTACACCCGATCGTGGGCCTGTTCCCGCACGCCAACCCTGCGGAGTTGTTCGTCTACCTCGGCATCGCCAAGGGTCTCCAGGACAAGGGACTGTCTCTCGGTCCAATTGCTATCAGGTACTTCATCGTCGGTGTCATCGTTATCCTGATGCGCGGCCTGATGACGGAATCGCTCACGGCTTACTTCGCACGCCAGCGCGGCGTGACGCTGGAATAGGGGGTGCCTGCGGTGAACTGGGTAACGGGATTACTTGAGAAGATCGGCCGCGGGGCCGGGCGATTCGTCGGCCTGTTCTTCCAGGCCGGACGCGACACCATCGACCAGCTGATCAAGAACGTCCTGCCGTTCATGGCGTTCGTGGCGACGCTGATCGGCATCATCCTGGCCACCGGCATAGGTAACGCGCTGGCCCAGGTGCTCAGGCCGCTGGCCGGGAGCCTCGTGGGACTCATAGTGCTGTCGCTCATCGTCGGGTTCCCGATTCTGTCGCCGCTTCTCGGCCCGGGTGCCGTCATAGCCCAGGTGATCGGGACGCTGATCGGGGTCGAGATCGGGAGGGGCAACGTTCCCGTACAGCTCGCGCTTCCCGCCATGTTCGCCATCAACCCGCAGGTTGGTTGCGACTTCATACCCGTCGGCCTGGCGCTCGGCGAGGCCAAACCCGAGACCATTGAAATCGGTGTGCCGGCGATCCTGGTCACCCGCTTCGTGACGGGGCCGATATCCGTGGTCCTGGCTTATCTGTTCAGCATAGGCATGTATTAGAGACACGGCGGCCGGCCCGGGCGGGCGGGGGTGGTTCCGACCCCGGTCGCCCGGGTGGTTAGCTGCTGACCAGGAGGGATGGGTGTGGCGTACAGGACGATAAAGGTCGAGAAGGGCCCCGGCGGCTGGGGAGGCCCGCTGGTCCTGACCCCTAAGCCCGGCAAGGACAAGATATCCTCGGTCACGGGCGGCGGGATACACCCGCTCGCCACGAAGATCGCCGAGATGTGCGGGGGCGAGGCGGTCGACGGCTTCCGTAAGCCGCCGAAGGAAAGCGAGGTGCTCTGTGTGGTCATCGATTGCGGTGGGACGGCTCGCGTGGGCGTGTATCCGATGAAAAAGATCCCCACGATCGACATATATGCGACGTCACCATCGGGACCGCTGGCCAACTTCATCACGGCAGAGTACTTCGTGTCGGGAACCAAGGAGAACAACATCACGGTCACCGGGTAGTCCACACCTCATTCCGGCCGGGGGCGTGACGGCCCGCCGGTTTCAGGGGCGGTGGTCTCTCTGTACGAAAGCAGGATCGAGCGGGTGGGGCCGCTGGTCGGCGATCTGTTCGAGCGAGGGGATCTCGTGGTCCTCTTCGCCTCGTGCGCTCCGACCGAGCTCTGGGATATTTCGGTTCTCCACGGTCACCCGGGGTATGACGGGGGACTGGAACCGGGCGACGTGCTCGGCATCGCAGGCCAGGAATACACGGTTGTCGCTGTCGGGGATGTGGCGCTGAAGAACTTCAGGGAACTGGGCCACCTGGTACTGAAGTTCAGCGATTCGGTCCGGGTGGAGCTCCCGGGCCAGGTCAACGTGGTCCCGCGGAGCCTGCCCGTCCTGAACCCGGGCGATTTGATCACTGTAAGGCATTCTTGTTACAGCGGCGGACCGGTGGGTCCCCGGGGGGTGTCAGCGGAGGATGTATCAGAGGCTACTGGAACTCGAGAGTAAGCGGTCACCCATCGTGGTAGGAGTGATCGGCGCGGGCCAGATGGGAGCGGGCCTGGTGGTCCAGCTCGAGACCATGCCGGGGATGCGCTCCGCCGTCGTTGCGGATATTGTGGCGGAGCGCGCCCGGGACTCTCTGCTCATGGCCGGGGTGACCCCCGGCGACGTGGTCGTGACGGACGACCTCGAGGAGGCGTCCCGGGCGCTATCCAGCGGCAAGCGTGTGGCGACCAGGCGCGGGACACTGGTGGCGGGATGCCCAAACCTCGACGTCGTCGTGGACTGCACCGGAGACCCCAACAGCGGGGCCGAAGTGGCCCTCGAGGCCATCACCGCGCGGAAGCACGTGGTCCTGCTGACGGTGGAGACGGACGTGACGGTGGGGCCGGTACTGAATAGACTGGCGCGCGCCGCAGGCGTGGTGTACACGGTGGCCAGCGGCGATGAGCCCGGGGTCATAATGGACCTGTACAACCACTTCAAGGCGCTCGGTTTCAGCGTGCTCGTCGCCGGGAAGGGAAAGAACAACCCGCTCGACCGCTCGGCCAACCCCTCGACCTGCGCGGATGAGGCAGGGGCTAGAGCCATGAACGCGAAGATGCTCGCGGCGTTCGTGGACGGCACCAAGACGATGGTGGAGATGGCTGCGGTAGCCAACGCAACGGGGCTGGTCCCCGACGTACGTTCGATGCACGGCCCCAACGCGGACCTGGACAGGCTGCTGGAGGTGTTCGAGCTCAAGCCGAGGGGCGGGGCGCTGAACAGGTTCGGCGTGGTGGACTATACCGTGGGGAACGTCGCCCCCGGGGTTTTCGTGATTGCCTCGATCGAGAACGAAAAGGTCAGGCAGGACCTGGGGTACCTGAAGATGGGGAGCGGCCCGAACTACCTGTTCTACCGGCCGTTCCACCTCGCAAACATAGAGACGCCGATATCCATAGCGAAAGCCGTGCTGCTCCGCGAGGCCACGATAGCGCCGTCTTCCGGTCTCGTGGCGGAATGCATGACAGTGGCGAAGAAGGACCTGGCCCCCGGAGAGGAGATCGACGGGATCGGCGGCTACACTGTGTACGGCTCGGTCGATACCGCGGAAGCGGCGAGGGCCGAAGGGGCGCTGCCTCTCGGTCTGGCCAGGGGCGCGGTGCTGAAGCGGACCGTCAGGAAAGGCGAACTCGTCAGGTACGACGACGTCATTCCGAGGGACGACACCGTGATATGGTCGCTGAGGCGCCTCCAGGACCTGATCGACTGGAAGACTGTCTCGTAACGCGACGCCTTCTATATGAACCCCGAAGCCCCGCGAAGCGGGGCTTCATCGTGCATACATTGCGGGCCCCCCTCCCACCACATCCGGCGTTACATTGTTGACACGACTCATCAAACCCAGCACGGCAAGGTTGCTATGAGATGGTTCGCAACCGTTCCCCCAGTGTATGACCTTTTGGGAGGGCCGTTTTGGCCGGGCAGCCGGCAAGGGCCCCGCATCTTGGGCGCAGCAAGCGGCGCATTTTCTGGAGGATTTTTTCTGTGCCAGGAGGATTTTGGGGAGAAAGGTAGAACCAATTGGGCACAAAGTGGTTTCTAGTGGATGAAAGTGGAGGATTCCACGATAGATCAGGTAGGGGATAGCGAGGGAAAGGGGGGAGAGGCCGTTGTTCATGGGTGAGTTCCGCCACACCATGGACGAGAAGGGGCGGCTCATCATGCCAGCCAGGTTCCGCGACGGGCTCGGCGACAGGTTTGTGGCCACACGTGGGCTCGACAACTGCCTCTTCGTATACCCTCTCGCCGAATGGGCCAGCTTAGAGGAGAAGCTCAAGAGCCTCCCGTTCACCAGGGGAGAGGCCAGGGCGTTCACCAGGCTGTTCCTTGCGGGCGCGTCCGAGTGCGAGATCGACCGGCAAGGTCGTTTCGTCATCCCCGGGGGGCTCAGGGACTACGCGAAAATCGAGAAGGACGTCGTCATCATCGGCGTTTCCAACAGGATAGAGGTCTGGAGCCAGACCGAATGGGATGCTTACGTTGAGAAAGCCGGCTCGAATTATGAAGAGCTGGCAGAGAATCTGGTCGGAATCTGATGGTTGAGAGGGACACCGGTGCGGGGGACGCCGGGCGGAGCACGCCCCACGTGCCGGTGTTGCTTCAGGAAACCATGGACTTGCTCGGGCCCCGCGCGGGCGGCGTGTACGTTGACTGTACGGTGGGTCACGGCGGCCACAGCTACGAAATCCTGCGAATGAGTGGCCCGGACGGGGTAGTGATAGGGATCGACCGGGACCCTTCGGCGATCGCGATGGCGCAGGAACGCTTGAGAGAATTCGGGAACCGCTTCATACCGGTGAGGTCGAATTTCGAGCGGCTGGTCGAGATAGTGCGGGGGGCGGGCAGGGACACGGTAGACGGCATGCTGTTCGACTTCGGGGTTTCGTCGGCGCAGCTGGACCTGCCCGGGCGCGGATTCACGTACAACGTGGACGCGCCGCTGGATATGAGGATGGACCCGGACCAGGAGACGACGGCGGCCGACCTGGTCAACGAGATGGAACCCGGCGAACTGGCGCGGATAATCAGGGAATACGGCGAAGAGCGCTGGGCTTTCAGGATAGCGCAGTTCATAGCGCAGAAGCGGAAGATAAGGCCCATCAGTACCACCGCGGAACTCGTTGACGTGATCAAGGCGGCGATACCGGCCGCGGCGAGACGGAAGGGAGGGCACCCCGCCAGGCGTACGTTTCAGGCCCTGCGGATAGCGACGAACAGGGAGCTCGAGGTGATCGAGAAGGCCCTGAGAGATGCGGTGGGTGTGACCAGGCGGGGCGGGCGGGTGTGCGCGATATCGTTCCATTCGCTTGAAGACAGGATTGTCAAACGGACTTTTGCATCCATGTCCCGCGAGAGGGTGCGGCTCCTGACGAGAAAGCCCGCCATGCCGGGCAGGGAAGAAATCGAGCGAAACCCGAGGTCCCGGAGCGCCAGGCTTCGGGCGGTGGAGATCGAAGGGTTCTAGGGCCCCAGGGGGACGAATATTATGGTTCTTGACAGATTCGGGTTTGAGCAATCATCGTCCATCGAAATCAGGGCCAATGCGGCCGCGCAGGCGCGGCGAAAGGCGCCGGTGGTACGGGCGCCCGTGGCCTGCCTGGTGGTCGCCCTGGTGATAATCTCGGTGGGGCTCGGGCTAACGTCGCGGGCGGCGCGCGCGGTGCAATCGGGATACAGGATAGTCCACCTGAAGAAGCAACTCGCGACACTTCAGAACGAGAACGCATTCCTCGAGGCCGAGCTCGCAAGGATACAGTCGCCGTCACGCATTGAGGAGATCGCGCGCAACAAACTCGGCATGGCGCCGCCGGAGGAGATCCGCGTGGCGGGCGTCGACCAGGGCTGGCAGGCGGCGATGGCGGTGCGGTCCGGGGAGGACGCCGAAGTGACGCAGGCCGCCTCCTGGCTGGACGTATTCACCCGGATAGCGTCGGGGGCCAGGACTGCCCAGGCCCGGCCGGCCAGGTAACGAGCGGATGATCACAAATCGAATGGTCCTTGAGCAGGACCGCCTACCGGGGAGGTAATCCTGAGGTGCTGGCGTCCGCGGGCGTGAGTCTCAGGAAAAGGGTGGTTGTGCTCTTCGTTTTTTCTTCGGTGCTGCTTGCGCTGCTGGTCGGCAGGGTCGCGTACATCCAGTTCCTGTGGGGAGAGGAGCTCAAGAAGAAGGCGCTCGAGGTGAGGATGAGGGACATCCCCGTTGCCGCCAAGCGGGGCGCCATCCTGGACCGCCGCGGGCGCGAGCTGGCGGTTTCCGTTTCCGTCGAATCGGTCTACGCGTTTCCCGCCCAGGTGAAAGAGCCCGAGAAGTCGGCCAGGACTCTGGCGGACATCTTGAACATGCCGTACGAGGAAGTATACGGGAGGCTGACCAGGGTTTCTTCGTTCGAGTGGATCAGGCGCAAGATCGAGCCGGAACAGGCAAAGCGTATCAGGGAGGCGAGGCTCAAGGGCGTCGACCTGACCCCCGAGAGCAAGCGATACTACCCGAAGGCCAACCTCGCAAGCCACGTGCTTGGGATATCGGGGATAGACAACCAGGGACTCGAAGGCCTGGAGGTGACGTACGACTCCCAGCTGCGCGGGACGCCGGGGAGGATAATCATAGAGATGGACGGCCTCGGAAGGGAGTTGCCCCAGGCCACCCACCGTTACGACCCGCCTGTCGAGGGACACAGCCTGATCCTCACTATTGACGAGGTCATCCAGTTCATCGCCGAGCGGGAGCTCGAGCGGGCGATGGCCAGGACGCAGGCCAAGGGCGGCACGGTAGTGGTTATGGACCCCGCTACAGGGGAGATACTCGCCATGGCGGCGAGGCCGGACTACGACCCCAACCGTTACGGGGACTTCCCCGACAAGAACCGTCGCAACCCCGCAATCAGCGATACATACCCGCCGGGCTCCACATTCAAGCCGGTGACCGCGTCCGCGGCGCTCGAAGAAGGGGTCACATCACTCCACGACCGCTTCTACTGCGGTGGCAGCATCAAGGTGCCGGGCCACACGATCACGTGCTGGCTGACAGAGGGGCACGGGAGCCAGTCGTTCCTCGAGGTGGTTCAGAATTCGTGCAACCCGGGGTTCGTTACACTGGGGCTCCGTGTGGGCGCCCAGCGTTTTTACTCGTACCTGGAGGCGTTCGGACTGACGGAGCCCACGGGTGTAGACCTCCCGGGTGAGGGAGTAGGTCTTACCATAAAGCCGCAGGAAATAAAGCCGGTGGACCTGGCGGTCATGTCGTTCGGGCAGACGCTGACGGTGACGCCGATCCAGCTCATCACTGCCATGGCGGCCATCGCGAACGACGGGGTGCTCATGCAGCCGCATCTCGTCAGGGAGATAAGGTCGTCCAGCGGGGGGATCGCGCAGTCCCTCGACCCCGTCGTGGAGAGGCGCGTGATCTCGGTCAAGACCGCCCAGGAGATGAAACAGGCGCTGGAGCAGGTAGTCGAGAAGGGCACCGGCCGCCAGGCGAGGATAGACGGGTACAGGCTGGCCGGCAAGACGGGGACCGCGAACAAGGTCATCGGAGGCAGGATCGCGGAGGGCAAGTACATCTCGTCGTTTGTCGGCTTCGGTCCTGTGGAGAAGCCCAGAGTAATAGCACTCATTACGATCGATGAACCAGTGGGGGAGTATTACGGGGGGCTCATCGCCGCGCCGGTCTTCGGCGGGATGATCGGGGATATACTGCGTTACCTGGAGGTGCCCCCGAAGCCCAGGCAGGCCGCCTCAAACGCCTCGAAGAAGCCGGTGGCTGCGGCGGCGTGGGTCCCAAACGTGGCGAACCTGCCGCTGGAGGACGCGCGCGAGGCTGTTTCCGCGGCGGGGCTTAGCCTGAGAGTGGAGGGCTCGGGGAACATCGTGGAGGAGCAGGAGCCTGCCGCGGGGACCGAGGTGCCCCCAAACAGCACAGTCCGCGTCAAGGCACGCCCCGCGATAGACCCCGCGCAGCCGGGTTACGTCTACGTGCCGAGCGTCGTGGGCAAGACCATAAAGGAAGCCACGGCGACCCTTGGCAAATTTGGGTTGAAGATCGAGGTGGAGGGCAGCGGGTTCGCGGTCTCGCAGGACCCCGCCCCCGGCAGCGCGGCGCCGCAGAACCAGGCGGTGAAGGTCTCGTTCCGCGCGCCCGAGTAGATCGGCGGTCCATGCGGGGACTTGTATAGGCTATTAGGCGTATTGAAACTGACTGCAACAGGCAGATATACTAAATTCGGGCTTTAGCAGGTAAGGAGGCTTTGCGGTGACCCTTGCGGGGCTGATAGGGATTCTGCCCCAGAAATCTGTAAACGGGGACGCCGGCGCGTCCGCAGTCACCGGAGTATCGTACGACTCGCGCACGGTTACCCCGGGTTCTGTATTCGTCTGCATCAAGGGATTCAAACTGGACGGCCACGATTTCGTGGCTGACGCCGTGGCCCGCGGGGCGGCTGCGGTGATCGCGGAAAGGCCCGTCGATTCTCGCGGAGTCCCCGTTGTCTTGGTGCCCGACTCCAGGGCGGCGCTGGCGATGGTTGCGAGCCAGTTCTACTCCCACCCCTCGAAGGAAATGAGGGTCATCGGGGTTACCGGCACTAACGGAAAGACCACCACGACCCACCTTATAAGGTGGGTTCTCGCGCATTCCGGGAGGGAAGCCGGCCTCGTCGGCACAGTGGAGAACATCGTCTGCGGGAAATCGCTGCCTGTCGAGAGGACTACCCCCGAGGCGACCGACCTCCAGGACCTGTTCAGGCGGATGCGCTCGTGCGGCTCCACCCACGCCGTGATGGAAGTATCCTCGCACGCCCTCGAACTCCACCGCGTTGCCGGGACAGAATTCGACGTGGCGGTGTTCACGAACCTTACACAGGACCACCTCGACTTCCACCCGACCATGGAAGCGTACTTCAGGGCGAAGTCTATACTGTTCGAGTCGCTCGGGGGCGCGTACTCCGGCGCTCCCAAGGCGGGGAGGAAAGCAGCCGTCATCAACACCGACGACCCGTTCGGCCGGAGGCTTTGCGGGCTGGTCAAGGTGCAGACGGTTACATACGGTCTCGAGGACGGGGCGCAGTTTGCGGCCCGCGACATCGAGATGACCGCCCGCGGCAACTCGTTCACGCTCGTTTGGCCCGGTGGGTCGGCCCGGTTCGCGATGAGGCTTGCGGGCAGGTTCAACGTGTACAATACGCTGGCGGCCGTCGCCGCCGCCTGGGTCGAGGGGATCGACCCACTCGACGCGCGGGAGGCGCTGCAGCGTCACCGCGGCGTCGCGGGCCGGTTCGAGCTGGTCGACGAGGGCCAGGAGTTCGCGGTGGCGGTGGACTACGCCCATACCCCGGACGGCCTTCGCAACATCCTCGAAGCGGCGCGGGGCGTGACCAGGGGCCGGCTGATATGTGTATTCGGGTGCGGCGGCGACCGCGACAGGAAGAAGCGGCCCATAATGGGGGAGATCGCGGCGCGCCTGGCCGACTTTTGCGTGATCACGTCCGACAACCCGAGGAGCGAGGACCCGTCGGCCGTAATAGCGGAGATCGAGCCGGGGGTCAGGCGCGGCGGTAAAGGCGCGGGCGGTTACGCTGTCGAGCCGGACAGGAAGGCCGCCATCGAACTTGCCGTGGGGATGGCGCGGCCCGGGGACATCGTCGTGATCGCGGGGAAAGGGCATGAGACTTACCAGATATTCAGGGACAGGACCATTTACTTCGACGACAGGGAGATCGCCAGGGAGGCGTTGAGGGTGAGGACGCTCGGAGGACCCGGCGCTCGATGAGGTTTTCGGCCCGCGATGTGGAACGGGCTTGCGCGGGAAGGCTCCTGTCGGGAGACCCGGCCATCGTGTTCTCTGGTGTGGCCACCGACAGCAGGCAGGCCTTACCGGGGGACCTGTTTTTCGCGTTGAAGGGCGAAAGGCGCGACGGGCACGAGTTCGTGGGGGATGCGCTGCGCGCCGGGGCGGCGGGGGCCGTGGTGAGCAGGCCGGTTACGGTCCCGGCCGCGCACGGCGGCGCATACGCGATCATCCAGGTTGAGGACGCGCTGAAGGCCCTTGGAATGCTGGCCGCGGAGCACAGGAGTCGCTTCGGCGGCCTGGTCGTGGGCGTCACCGGCAGCGTGGGCAAGACCAGCACGAAGGAAATGATAGCGTCGGTCCTGTCGACCCGGTTCAGCGTGCTGAAGCCCGAGGGGAACATGAATACGGAGATCGGAGTGCCTCTGACCGCGTTCCGCCTGTCCGGTGAATACGACGCGGCCGTGTTCGAGCTCGCCATGAGGCTGCGCGGAGAGATCGCGTGGCTGGCCGGGATCGTTCGGCCGCGCATCGGCGTCATAACCAACATAAGCGAAACCCACCTCGAGCGCCTGGGCACGAGGGAGAACATCGCCCTCGCCAAGGCCGAGCTGCTCGAGGCATTGCCGCCCGATGGCTGCGCGGTCCTTAACGGCGACAATGAGTGGATACGCAAGGTCAGCGCGCGGGCGAATTGCGACAGGGTGTTCTACGGAATGGGCACGGGGTCCGACGTCAGCGCGACGGACGTGAGTGTATCCATCGAGGGGACCCGGTTCACGCTGAGGTCTCCGGCGGGCGCCGCCGAGTGCTTCATCCCGGTCCCGGGCGAGCACCATGTGTACAACGCGCTCGCGGCCGCGTGCGTCGGCCTGCGGGCGGACCTGTCGCTCGACGAAGTCCGTGAAGGGCTGGCGGCGTTCAAGCCGGCCGGCATGAGGACGGAGATAAGGTCGGCGCGCGGCGTTACGGTGATCAACGACGCGTACAATGCCAGTCCGGTGTCCACCCGCGCGGCCCTGGCCGTCCTGGCCACCGTGGCCGGGGGGCGCAGGGTGGCGGTACTCGGGAACATGCTTGAACTGGGCGACTACACGGTTGAGGGGCATCGCGAGACGGGTAGGGCTGTTCGCTCCATGGGGATCGACGCCCTGGTCGCCGTGGGTAGCCTCGCGGGCGATACCGCGATGGGCGCGCTCGAGGCGGGGATGCCGCCCGAAGACGTTCGCTGGTGCTCGTCAAACCGCGACGCCGTGTCAATACTCAAGTCGATGCTGAAGCCGGGCGATACCGTGCTGGTCAAGGGTTCGAGGGGAGCCAGGATGGAAGAGGTCGTCAACGGGCTCCTGGAGGGTTAGACTTTGCGGTACCTGGCCGCTTTCTCCGTGTCGCTGGTGCTGGCGCTGCTCCTGGGCCCAGTCCTGATACCGTTCCTGGGGAGGCTGAAGCTCGGACAGAGGATCAGGGCGGACGGCCCGAAGGCGCACCTGGCCAAGGCGGGGACGCCGACCATGGGAGGAGTCATCTTCCTGGCGGCGGTGACCGCCTCTGTGTTGGCGGTGCTGGGACCCGCGGCCGGCCTGGGCGAAGGTGGGTGGCGACCGGTTGCCCAGGATGCGCTCCCACCGCTCGTGGCGCTCGCGGTGACGCTCGGTTTCGCGGGCATCGGGTTTATAGACGACCTGCTGAAGGTCGTGTTCTCCAGGTCCCTTGGAATGCGGGCGAGGGATAAGCTGTTCGGCCAGATCCTGCTGGGGCTGCTGCTCGGGCTGGCGGCTGAGAGGTGGGCGGGCCTGGGGACGTCGGTCAGGGTCCCGTTCACGGCGATAATGATCGATCTCGGACCGCTTTACATGCCGTTCGTGGCGTTCATTGGGGTGGCGGAGTCAAACGCCGTGAACCTGACGGACGGCCTCGACGGGCTGGCGGCGGGCTCGTGCGCGATATCGTTCGGCGTGTACGCCGTGGTTTCCGCGCTCGGCGGCAACGACGGCATGGCGGTGTTCAGCCTGGCGGTGATGGGGTCGCTGATCGGATTCCTGAAGTACAATACCCACCCCGCGCAGGTGTTCATGGGTGACACCGGCTCGATGGGCCTGGGCGCTGCGCTCGCGTCGGTGGCTGTGCTCAGCAAGACGGAGATGTCGCTACCCCTGATCGGCGGCCTATATGTGCTGGAGACCGTTTCGGTGGTGTTGCAGGTCGCCTGGTTCCGGTTGACGGGCAAGCGGATATTCAGGATGAGCCCGTTGCACCATCACTTCGAGCTCAAGGGGTGGCCCGAGGAAATCGTGGTGGGCCGGTTCTGGCTCGTGTCGCTGTTCTTCGGGGTAGTGGGGCTCGTTGGATTACTCGTGACGGGGTTCTAGGGGAGAGACGGCGTTGTCGAGGCGAAGGAAGAAGCCGGCGGATTTCCTCATAATGTTCTCGGCCACGACGCTCCTTGCGATAGGGATCGTGATGGTGTTCAGCTCGAGCTCCGTGCGCGCGCTCCAGGACTACGGCGACATGTACTACTTTCTGAAGAAGCAGCTGATCTGGGCGGCCTTGGGCGTCCTCGCCATGGGCGTAGTCTCGGGAATAGACTACTGGCACTACCGCAGGCTGATCGCGCCGGCGTTCGTGGTGAACATGATCCTGCTGGTTCTCGTGCTGATCCCGGGCATAGGGAAAGTGTCGCACGGCGCGCGGCGGTGGATAGGGGTCGGACAGTTGGTTTTCAACCCCGCGGAGCTGATGAAACTCACCTGGGTGACGTTCATGTCGGTTTACCTGACGCGGGACAAAGACAAGATCAAACGGTTCCTGATGGGGCTCTGCCCGTACCTCGTCGCCACGGGCGCGATATTCGGGCTCATCCTGAAGGAGCCCGATCTGGGCACAGCTCTCAGCATAGCCGGGACGACATTCGTGGTCCTGTTCGCGGCGGGGGCCAGGCTTGCCCACCTGTTCGGCCTTGCGGTTGCGGCCGTGCCCGCGTTCCTGTGGGCGGCGCTGGCCGAGGAATACAGGCGCAGGCGCCTGTTCGCGTTCCTCGACCCGTGGTCCGACCCGTCGGATTCGGGGTACCACATCATCCAGGCGCTGTACGCGCTCGGCTCGGGTGGGTTGTTCGGCATGGGGCTGGGCGCCGGGCGTCAGAAGATGCTCTACCTGCCTGAAGCGCATACCGACTTCATATTCGCGATCCTTGGCGAGGAACTGGGATTCATCGGCGCAGCCACCGTTCTGGCGCTGTTCTTCCTGTTCGCGTGGAGGGGCTACCGCGTGGCCATGACCGCACCGGACACCATGAGCTGCCTGCTGGCCACGGGCGTCACCACGATTGTGACCCTGCAGGCGGTCATCAACATCGGCGTCGTAACGGCGTCGATGCCGATCACGGGAATACCGTTGCCGTTCATCAGCTTCGGCGGGTCGTCGCTCGTGCCGACGATGGCGGGTGTGGGTGTGCTGCTCAACATCTCGAGGTACTGCCAGGAGTGATGGGCTTGAGGATCGTGTTGACGGGGGGTGGCACGGGGGGCCACGTTTACCCCGCGCTCGCAGTGGCGCAAGCGCTGCGCGCGGCCGAACCCTCGGTATCCATAACCTACGTTGGGACAGGCCGTGGGATAGAGCGGGAACTGGCGGCGAAGAACGGGATCGAGTTCCGGGCGATTTCCGCGAGGGGTATACTCGGCAAGTCCCCGGTGGCGGCGCTCGCGGGGGTGATGGCGGCCGGTCGCGGGGTGCTCGAGGCCATGGCGCTCCTGCGGGGCATCAGGCCGTCCTGCGTTCTTGGGACGGGTGGATACGTCTCGGGGCCGGTCGTACTCGCCGCCGCGACGCTGGGGATACCCAGGGCGATCCAGGAGCAGAACGCCATCGCCGGTTTTACCAATCGCTTGTTGGGGCATGTCGTACAGGGGGTGTTCCTCGGGTTTGAGGACGCCGCGAAAGAGTTTCCACGCCATAAGGTAAGGGTAACGGGTAACCCGGTCAGGGGGGAGATCTCCAGCGCCGGCCGGGATTCGTCACTTAAGATACTGGAACTCGATCCGTCGAAGAAAACGCTGTTCATACTGGGAGGGAGTCGTGGAGCGCGGTCCATTGTGGACGCCGGACTGCGCCTGTCGCGCGGCGGGCTCGGCGACGACGTGCAGGTGCTGTTCGTCACGGGGAACGACTATTATGGTGCCGCGGCCAGGGCGGCGGGGGCCGGTATTACGCCGGGGAGAGCTGGAAATACTATCCTTATCCCGTACATTCATAACGTCGAGAACGCGCTGGCGTGCGCGGACCTGGCCGTCTGTCGCGCGGGCGGGATGACCGTGGCGGAACTGGCCGCCGCCGGTGTCCCAGCCGTCCTGGTTCCTTCTCCCAACGTGGCCAATAACCACCAGGAATGGAACGCGAGGGCACTGGAGCGTAAGGGCGGGGCGGTGGTCGTGCTCGAAGGGGAACGGTTTGTCGACAGGGTGGAGGATACGGTGCGGGGGTTGCTGGCCGACCCCACCAGGCTCGAGTCGATGAAACGCGCGGCCAGGGCGGCCGGCAGGCCGGGCGCGGCCCGCGAAATCGCCGTGGGACTCCTGTCCATGGCGCGGACGGGGTCCCTGTGACATGGGTATTGGTAGAGGCATAGTATGAAGATGGGCAACGCGGGTTTGGAGGCGCAATAATGCCGCACGTACATTTCATAGCCATAGGCGGAACAGGGATGAGCGGAATAGCCAAGGTCCTGCTCGAGATGGGGTACGTCGTGTCGGGGTCAGATTTGAAGGAAACCGAGGGCACCAGGCGGCTCGAGAGCATGGGTGCGTCGGTGTTCCTGGGTCACAGGGCCAATAACCTGGATCGCCCCGACGTCGTAGTTGTGTCATCGGCGGTCCCCGAGGATAACGAGGAACTGCTCGAAGCGAAGGCCAGGTCAATTCCTGTCCTGCACCGCGGTGAGATGCTTGCGAAGCTGATGGAGGGGCGCAAGGGAATCTCGGTGGCGGGGGCCCACGGCAAGACGACAACTACCTCCATGATAGCGATGGTGCTGGAGAAGGGCGGGCTCAACCCGACGGTCCTGGTCGGGGGAGAGGTGGCCGACTTCGGCGGAAACGCAAAGCTGGGCCGGGGCGAGTACCTGGTGGCCGAGGCGGACGAGAGCGACGGGTCGTTCCTGAAGCTGAGGCCGCACCTCGCCGTCGTGACGAACATCGACGACGATCACCTCGACTATTACGGCAGCATAGGCAACATTGTGGCCGCGTTCGGGGACTACATACGCAATGTGGGCGATGATGGCTTCAGGGTGCTGTGTTTCGACGATCCGCGGGTACGCTCCATCGCTTCGGGTATCGGGGGGCGCAACGTTACCTATGGTATAACGGGGGCGTGGGATTACACCGCGATCAACGTCAACCTCGAGGCGTGGACGTCGTCGTTCGACGTCCGGCTGCGCGGGGAGCCGGCCGGCCGGCTCACCCTGCAGATACCCGGAATTCACAACGTGGTTAACTCACTGGCCGCCATCGCGGTCGGAATGGAGGTGGGCCTCAGTCTTGAGGCGGTGCGTGATGCCCTGGAGGGATTCCACGGCGTGCAGCGCAGACTGCAGACGATCGCCTGCGCCGGTGGGATCCGCATCCTGGACGACTACGGACACCACCCGACGGAGATCGCCACGACCCTCAAGGCCGTGCGGCAGGCCACGAAGGGCAAGATCATCTGCGTGTTCCAGCCGCACAGGTTTTCGAGGACGTTCCTCCTGCAGGACGAGTTCGGCACGGCGTTTCACGTCGCGGACGAGGTGATACTGCTTGACATCTACCCGGGCCCCGGGGAGAAGCCGCTCGATGGCGTGACGTCGGAGATGATTGCCTCCTCCATCCGCCGCCGGGATGGGAAGAAAGTAGCGTACATACGGGAAAAGGATGAAGCGGTCCGAGTGGCAGCCGGGATGGCCATGCCCGGAGACGTGATCATCACCGTTGGGGCGGGCGACGTTTGGACGCTGGCCCCCAGGATAGCAACAATCCTCAGAGACCGAGCCGCCGCGGGTCATGGACATGCTCATCCAACGTAGAAAGACGCCCTGACCGGGTCGTCGCCGGAGGCGGGGAGCATGGAGCGCTACGTTATTGAGGGAAGGCAGCGGTTGTCGGGACGGGTGAGGATGAGCGGCGCCAAGAACGCCGTCCTGCCGATAATGGCTGCGACGGTCCTCTGCGGCGGACCGTGCAAGATAATCGACGCCCCCAATTTGAAAGACGTCCAGGTGATGTCCGGAATACTCCGCCGGCTCGGGGCCTCGGTCTCGAGGCAAACGACGCCGGACGGCAGGCCTTGTCTCCTCGTGGACGGCTCCGGCCTGGGCGACCACGAGGTTCCCGAGGATTTAATGCGCGAGATGCGCTCGTCCATATTCCTGATGGGGCCGCTCCTGGGCAGGCTGAGGAGGGTAAGGGTTTCGTACCCCGGCGGCTGCGCCATCGGGCCGAGGCCGATCGACCTCCACTTGAGGGGGCTCCAGGCGCTGGGCGCCATCATTCGGGAACGGCACGGGTACATCTACGCCGAGGTATCCAACCTCAAGGGGGCGGAGGTGCACCTCGATTTCCCCAGTGTCGGGGCGACTGAGAACATAATGATGGCCGCCGTCATGGCGAAGGGGCCGACCGTCATCCGCAACGCCGCAAAGGAACCCGAGATCGTCGACCTGCAGAACTTCCTGAACGGGATGGGCGCGCGGATCCGCGGCGCCGGGATGGACGTCATACGAATTGACGGGGTCGACAGCCTGAGCGGGGTGGACTACCCCGTAATTCCCGACAGGATCGAGACGGGCACGTTCATGGCCGCCGCCTGCATCACGGGCGGCGAAATCTGCATAGAGAACTGCATACCCGAGCACGTGGAGTCGATCACGGCGAAGCTGCGCGAGACGGGCGCCGATATCCGGGAAGAGAAGGACAGGATGTTCGTGCGCGGCCCGGCGCGTCCGAGGGCAGTTGATTTCAAGACGCTGCCCTATCCGGGTTTCCCAACCGACATGCAGCCCCAGGCGATGGCGCTGATGTGCGTGAGCGAGGGGACCAGCGTCATAACGGAGACGATATTCGAGAGCAGATTCAAGCAGGCGGAGGAGCTCAAGAGGATGGGCGCCATCATAAAGACCGAAGGGCGAAGCGCGGTAATCAAGGGCAGGGAGACGCTCTACGGTGCGCACGTGGAGGCGTTCGACCTGCGTGGGGGTGCGTCGCTCACGCTCGCCGGCCTCGTCGCGGAGGGCGTCACGACGATTGAGGGTATCCAACACATTGAACGCGGTTACGACGGCTTCGAGGAGAATCTGACCCGGCTCGGCGCGAACATCAGAAGAGTCAAAGAAGACCACTAAACATTGCACCCGCGTAGTGCTACAATGTGCTGGAGCGAAGGCGGTGCCCGATGTCTCGTAGACTACGGGTTGTGCTGCTGATGGCGTGGGTAGCCGCCGTGGCCGGCGCAGCCTGCGTTTTTCTGAACTCCTCGTTTTTCTGGGTCAAGAGTGTACAAGTCCTTGGCAACGCCCGCGTCAAGACCGAGGAGATCGTGGCGGCGGCGGCGCTCCCTGAGGGCGTCAACATATTGAAGGCGCCGCTCGGCGAAGCCGCGGAGAGGGTGGCCGGGATTCCGCTGGTCAAGTCGGTCACCTGCAGGCGTCGCTTTCCGGACACCATCGAGATCGTCGTGACGGAGCGGAAGGCGGCGGCGGTGACGCCGCACCACAACTCGTTCGTCGTGCTGGACGAAGACGGCTGGGCGATGGAGGTGCGCCAGGCGCCCGGCGGCCTCCCGCTCGTGACCGCGGATCCGGTGTCGAAGATGGTCGTCGGGCAGCAGGCCGACTCGCAGGCCTTGCGGTGGGCGATACAGTGCGCCGCGGCTTTTGGGCCGCGGGTGGGGGACGTGGCCGAGGTCCACTGTGACTCGAAGAACCAGATTACAGTGTATATGACTGGTGGACTGCGCGGATTGCTCGGACAAGCCGACTCGACCATCGAGAGGAAAGTCGGTGTCCTGCTGGGTATCATCAATGATGTGAAACAGAGTGGTCTGGAGGTCGAATACGTCGACCTCAGGTACGAGAAACCGGTGGTCAAGCCCAGACAGAAATCCCGTCCGGGTTGAGAGGGCTGAGGTTATGCAGGTAAGACAGAAACACAGCCAGGCTGCAATAGCGCTCGTCTGCGTGATACTCGGGGTCATGCTGTCGATGCAGTTCAAGGTGCAGCAGTCCATTACGGCAAACCCCGCGTTCCAGCGCCAGGAGGAAGTGGCGCGGCGCCTGCGCGACGCCGAGAAGGACAGGGACGAGCTGCAGAAAGAGGTCGCTGCGCTGCGCACCAGAGTGGGGGAGCTCGCGGAAGGCAGGAACGTGATCGCGAGCCTGACCGCGGAACTCCAGGCGGCCCAGATGCTGGCGGGCATATTGCCGGTGCAAGGGCCCGGAATCGTCGTCACCATGAACGACTCCAAGAGGCCGAGCAAGCCCAACGAGGACCCGAACGCATATATCATACACGACGACGACATTCTCAGCGTGGTCAACGAGGTGTTCGCGGCCGGCGCCGAAGCGGTGTCGATCAACGGCCAGAGGGTGATAGCCACCACCGAGGTGCGTTGCACGGGGCCCACGATATCCATTAACGGCGTCCGCGTTGCCCCGCCGATAGTCATCCACGCGATCGGCGACGCCCAGACGCTCGAGGCCGGTCTCAAGACTCGCGGCGGCATTATCGACAACCTTGGGCTGTGGGGGATCGAGGTCACCGTAAGACAACTGCAGACAGTGGAGATCCCCGCGTACGCGGGCAGCACGTCGTTCAAATACGCGCAGCCGAAGAAAAAAGGGTGACATTCTATGTGGGTTATAATCGCCAGCCTGGCAATCGGCCTCATACTGGGATACAACGTACCGGTCAAGATACCGCTGTTCTACGCGCGGTACATGTCGATCGCCGTGCTCGCCGGGCTCGACTCGGTCTTCGGCGGGATTCGCGCGAGCCTTGAGGGGACGTACGACCTGACCGTGTTCATCACGGGTTTCGCCGCGAACTCCCTCCTCGCCGCGCTCCTGACTTACATCGGCGACAGGCTGGGCGTCGAACTGTATTACGCCGCGCTGTTCGCATTCGGCTACAGGGTGTTCCAGAACCTCGGAGCGATCCGGCGGCTCCTTCTGCAGCAGTGGCACCTCCTCCCATCCAGGCAGGACGCCGGCGCGAAGAAGTAGGGCAGGGAATCGCCCCCTGGCGTTGAATGTAGTCGCGAGACAAGCCCGCTTCCGGAGGTGGCGCTTTTGCCGGTACGCGATTTCGTTGTGGGCCTGGACGTTGGCACCGGCAAGGTCGCGGCCGTAGTGGCTCAGGTGGGACAGGGTGCTCCCAACATCATCGGCGTCGGCGTCGCTCCGAGCACCGGGATGCGGAAAGGCGTGGTTGTCGACATCGAGGGCACCGCGCGATCTGTCCAGGAAGCCGTCGGCAGGGCCGAGCGAATGGCTGGCGTCACCGCGAGTTCAGTATACCTCTCCATCTCCGGAGCGCACATCCAGTCGTTCAACAACCGCGGGGTGGTCGCGGTGACGGCGGACGACAAGGAGATTACCGAGGCCGACGTCCAGCGTGTCATCGAGGCCGCCCGCGTCTTCAACCTGTCATCTGATCGTGAAATCATCCACGTGCTGCCCAGGGAGTTCATCGTCGACGGCTACGACGGGGTGCGCGACCCCGTCGGTATGATGGGCGTTCGTCTCGAGGTGGAAGCGCAGATAGTGACCGGAGCCGTGACGTCCGTGCAGAACCTCCTCCGGAGCATCTACAAGGCGGGACTCGAAGTAGAAGACGTTGTGCTCGCCCCGCTCGCCTCGGGCGAGGCGGTGCTGCAGGCCGCCGAAAAGGACCTCGGGGTCGTGGTGGTCGACATGGGCGCGGGGACCACGGACGTGGCGATTTTCGAGCAGGGCAGCCTGTGGTACGCAGGGGTCATACCTCTCGGTGGCGACCACATTACCAACGACGTTGCGGTCGGCCTCCGGACCCCGGTCACGCAGGCCGAGAAGATCAAGATCGACGACGGGACGGTCCTGAGCGGTGACGGCGACGCGGACGCGATGGTCTCGATACCCAACGTGGGCGGGACCGGCAAGCGCGAGGTGTCGCGGAAGGTTCTGGCGTCCATCATCGAGGCAAGGGTGCGCGAGATATTCGGCCTGGTGGAGAAGGAGATCAAGAAATCCGGCTATCCGAACGTGATCGCCGGCGGGGCGGTTCTGACAGGCGGTTCGCCGCAGATGGCGGGCATCGCCGACTTGAGCGCCGAAGCGCTGGACCTGCCGGTAAGGCTCGGGATGCCCTCGGGCGTGGAAGGACTCAAGGACATAGTATCGAGCCCCCCCTTTGCGACAGCGGTGGGGCTCGTGCTGTTCGCCAACAAGGATAAGGGCCGCTTGCAGGCGAAAAGGGATACGAAACCGGCGGGTTCGATATTCAGCCGGGTACGCAACGCATTCAAGGATCTGTTTTAGCGGGAGGGGAACGCGGTGCTTGATCTCGACCTGGAGGTGGAGCGATTCGCCAACCTGAAGGTTGTCGGTGTGGGTGGCGGTGGGAACAACGCCGTCAACAGGATGATCGCGGCGGGGCTCAAGGGAGTCGATTTCATTGCGATCAACACCGACGCCCAGGCGCTCACCCTGTCTAACGCCATGCACAAGATCCAGATCGGGGCGAATCTCACGAAGGGCCTCGGCGCGGGGGCCAACCCCGAGGTGGGCCGGCAGGCCGCTGAGGAAAGCCGCGAGGAGATCGCTAAGGCGCTTCAGGGCTCCGACATGGTGTTCATCACGGCTGGCATGGGTGGCGGCACGGGGACCGGCGGGGCGCCCGTGGTGTCTGAGCTCGCCAAGCAGGCCGGCGCGCTCACGGTGGGAGTCGTTACCAAGCCCTTCACCTTCGAGGGTAGGCGCCGCATGGGCGTGGCCGACAAGGGCATATCCAGCCTTCGCCAGAGTGTCGACACGCTCATCACCATCCCCAACGACAGGCTGCTCCAGGTCGTCGAGAAGAACACGTCGATACTCGAGGCTTTCAGGATTGCGGACGACATTCTCAGGCAGGGGGTCCAGGGGATATCCGATCTGATCGCCGTCCCGGGCCTTATTAACCTGGACTTCGCCGACGTGCGCACGATTATGATGGATACCGGGTCAGCCTTGATGGGCATCGGCGTGGCGAGCGGCGAGAACCGCGCGGTCGAGGCGGCCAGGCATGCGGTGTCGAGCCCGCTCCTGGAAACGTCGATCGATGGGGCGAGGGGCGTGCTGCTGAACATCACGGGCGGCGGAGACCTGACCCTGTTCGAGGTGAACGAGGCCGCCGAAATCATATCGTCCGTCGCCGACCCCGAGGCCAACATCATCTTCGGCGCGGTCATAGACGAGAACATGAAGGACGACGTCAGAGTCACAGTCATCGCCACGGGCTTCGACCGGAATCAGGCAGAGAAGAGCGAACCGCGCTTCGACCTGAAGACGTTCCCGGACGACGACCTCGAAATACCGGCATTCCTGAGGCGCAAGGCCGTGGACGAATAGATCCGGCCCCACGCCCGCGGGGGAGTTGCGAAGGCGACACCGCAGGTAACGCCCGCGACATTCCGTCGCGGGCGTATGTTTTTCGCCATCACGGGCTGACACGTTTTGGCCGGGGGTCGTACCTATAATTGTTGCAGCGGCATATCATTCCGGCCGGACGCATAGCGGTTCCTAAGAGGGATGGTCCTTCCCGCATGCCCAGGGTCGTATATGGGGACGTGCTGTTCGCGGTCAATTTCATCATGAACGCGCTGATCCTTTGGGGGACGTCCCGTTTCACGGGAACCGCGGCGCCGGCGGCGCGGATCGCGTCCGCGTCGGCGATCGGAGCGGCCTACGCATTGGCCGCCGTCTGGCTCCAGGCGGCGTGGATGGAATCGGTGTGGGCGAAAGTCCTGGTCGTCCTGGTGATGGTGCGCGTGGTGTTCCAGGTCCGGGGCGCGGGGCAGGTCCTCAGGCTGACCGGCTATGCCGTGAGTTTCTCGTTCATGGTTGCGGGCGCGACCATGGCGGTATGGGCTACGACTGCAGGTCCCGGCGCCTGGGCGCATCCGGTCAAGTGGTGGGCGCTCGGCGCCGCGGCGATGCTGGCCGCGGGGGGCGCAAGATCGGTGGCGGGCCTGTTCAGGAGGCGCTACGCGCTGGGCGGCGGCTGCATGAGCGTCGAGATAGGGCTATGCGGGGCGATCACCGGCGTCACGGCGTTGCTGGACACCGGCAACCACCTGGAGGATCCGATTACCGGGGCCCCCGTCCTCGTAGCGGAATACGAGGCGGTCAAGGGGATCATACCCGCGGACGCGCGTCAGGCGGTGGCGAGCGGAGACCCAGAGGCGGTGGCCGCGGCGGTGGCCGGGACTCCGTCGCCGGCCTTTTCGTCCAGGTTCAGGGTGCTGCCGTTCAGCGCGCTGGGGGAAGCGGGCGGCCTGATGGTCGGCTTTAGACCCGACTCGCTGGTGATAGAGCACGGTGGCCGCAGGTACGATCGCTCCGGCGCCGTCGTGGCGGTATGCAGGGGTCCGCTGTCCCCTGACGGATCGTACCAGGCGCTGCTGCACCCCGGAATGATGGAGGGGATCTTGGAGCCCGGGTGAGGTGATTCGAATTGCTGAACACGGTGGCCAGGGCACGCCTGGCATGGCGGCTTGCCCTGGTCAAGGCGTTGCGGGTCCTGGGACTCGCCTTGGGGCCGTCGATCCAGTACGTAGGCTCGAGCGAGGCGCTACCGCCGCCCCTGAGCCTCGACGAGGAGAGCTTCCTGATCGGGAGGTTGAGGGGCGGGGATTCGGATGTCAAGGCGGTCCTTATCGAGAGGAACCTGCGGCTCGTGGTGTATATAGCAAGGAAGTTCGAGAACACGGGCATTAATATCGAGGACCTGGTATCGATAGGAACGATCGGCCTGATAAAAGCGGTGAGCACGTTCGACCCCGATAAGAGGATAAAACTCGCGACGTACGCCTCCAAGTGCATAGAGAACGAGATCCTGATGTACCTCAGGAGGACCAGCAAGACGAGGTACGAGATATCGTTCGACGAGCCGCTCAATGTCGATTGGGATGGGAATGAACTCCTCCTTTCGGACGTTATGGGGACCGACGACGACGTCACCTACCGCGACCTGGAGGAGGAGGTCAACAGAGCGCTCCTCAGGAAAGCGCTGACGAAGTTGTCCGGCCGCGAGAGGGCGATAGTGGAGCTCAGGTTCGGTCTCAGGGATGGCACCGAGCGCACCCAGAAAGAGGTCGCGGACCTCCTCGGGATATCGCAGTCGTACATATCCAGGCTTGAGAAACGGATAATCAAGAGGCTCAACAGGGAGATGAAAAGGCTGGAATAGCCGTCTGACGATTGAGGCGGGATGCCGCGCGCCGGGAGGACGTTTGACACCTTCCGGCGCAACATTTTTCCAGAGCACTGTGAGATTCACAAACCTTGAAGGGATCTGCCGGTTGGCGTCGAACGATCGGCATGAGATGAAGGAATAAATTCATACAATGACCATATATGATGCAATACCTGCATCATATAGACAGGAGACGTCAGGAGGCGCCGGGTTGGATCCTCAAAGGGTCGACGTTCTGAAGCGAATCAGCGAGGCTGCCGGGGATCTCAGCGAGGGGCAGCGACTTGTGGCCGAGTACCTGATTACGAACAGCGAGCGTGCGGTGTTTTTGACCGCTGCGCGCCTGGGGCAGGAGGTTGGGGTCAGCGAGTCGACCGTCGTGCGATGCGCCATGGCTCTCGGGTATTCGGGTTATCCTGAAATGCATAGGGACCTCCAGGAAATGGTCAAGAGCCGGCTGACAACCGTCGATAGACTCAAGGCGGCGAGCGATCAGGCCGGTTCAGGGGAGCATGTCATCGAACGGGTAATGCGGGCCGACATCGAATACATCGAGACTACACTGAGGGAAGTATCCAGGGAGGATTTCAAGCGTGCCGTGGAGGCTATCAGCGAGGCCAGGCGGATACTGGTGATAGGCCTCAGGAGCGCGTCGGCGATGGCCTTCTTCCTGGGGTACTCGCTCAACTGGATCCTGAGGAACGTCACCATGATATCCCATGGAGCAGGTGACATGTTCGAGCAGGTGATGTGTGCGGCTGAGGGAGACGTGGCCATCGGCATCACGTTCCCCCGTTACACCAGGCAGGCGGTCGAACTGGTCGGGCTCGCAAAGAAGCGCGGGGCGACCACCATCGGGATTACCGACAACGTGATGTCGCCGCTCGCGGGCGTGTCGGAGATCCTGCTGACCGCCAAGAGCGGTATGCCTTCCTACATCGACTCGTTTGTGGGCCCGCTGAGCCTCATAAACGCGCTGATCACGGCTGTGGGCGCGGAGGATGAGACCAGGACGGCGGCGGCGCTTGGTGAGCTCGAGCCGGTGTGGGATGAATACCAGATCTACTTCACCGACAGGACGAGGCGGGCTTAAGAGCGGGGAGGTGTCCAATTGTACGAGGACGAGTTGAACGACGGCAACGTTTTCTACCGAAATGTGAAGAAAGGATACCCGGTGCTCGTCAAAGGCGAAGGGGTCTACCTGTGGGACCGCGACGGCAACAGGTACCTTGACGGTTGCGCCGGGGCGCTTGTGGCTAACATCGGCCACGGGGTCCGCGAAATCGCCAGGGTGATGGCGACGCAGGCCGAGCACCTGTCGTTCGCGCACGGAGAGAGATTCACCGCCCCGCCGGTCCTGGGGCTCGCCCGGCGCATCGCCGAACTCGCTCCGGGGTCTCTGAAGAAGATCTACTTCGTTTCGGGGGGATCGGAAGCCACTGAGTCGGCATTGAAGCTCGCGAGGCAGTATTTTATCGAGAGGGACGGGAAAACGCAGAAGTACAAGGCGATCGCAAGGTGGCACAGCTACCACGGCAACACCCTGGGCGCCCTGTCGATGAGCGGTCACGTACCCAGGCGCCGGAAATACCAGCCACTGCTGTGCAACTTCCCTCACATCCCCGCCGCCTACTGCTACAGGTGCGCGTATGACCTCACGTACCCGAAGTGTGACCTGCGCTGCGCTGCGGCGCTCGAAGAAGCCATCCTGGCCGAGGGTCCCGAGAACGTGGCTGCGTTTATTGCCGAGCCCGTCGTCGGGGCCGCCGCCGGCGCGCTCACGCCCCCACCCGGCTATTTCGAGGCGGTCCGGCGGATCTGCGACAGGTACGACGTGTTACTGATCGCCGACGAGGTCATGTGCGGGGTAGGTCGCACGGGAAAGTACTTCGCCATAGACCACTGGGGGGTTGTGCCGGACATCATGGCCCTGGCAAAGGGGCTCGGGTCGGGATATACCCCCCTCGCTGCGATCGTGGTAAAGGACGAGATCTGGGAGACATTCAGGAAGGGCTCCGGCAAGTTCGTTCACGGCCACACCTACGGGGGTAACCCGGTGTCGTGCGCCGCTGGATGCGCCGTGTTCGACTACATGAAGGAGCGCGGGCTGGTTGAGAACGCGGCCAGCGTGGGGATCTACCTGAAGCAGCGCATGGCGGTTCTCGCTGATAACCCGATCGTGGGGGACGTAAGGGGCATCGGGCTCATGATAGGTGTAGAGCTCGTAAAGGACAAGGCCACGAAACAGCCGTTCGAGGTCTCCGCGGGCGCGGCCGAGCTGGCGACAAGGTCGTGCATGAAACACGGCGTCATCGTCTACCCGGGCCAGGGGTGCGCCGACGGGGTCAATGGCGACCAGTTCCTCGTGGGGCCGCCCCTTACGATCACCAGGCGGGAGACGGACGAACTGGTAGAAGGGCTGAAAGCCGGACTGGCTGACGCGGCCCGAGAGCTGCTGGGCCGTCAGGGAGGAGATCGCCAGTGAACAATCTCATAGTGACCGTTGCCCCAACAGGCAATGTGCCGACCAAGGAGAAGACCCCTCACGTACCGGTCACTCCCGAGGAGATCGCGCGTTCTGTCTACGAATCCTACAAAGCCGGCGCTTCCGTGGCGCACATTCACGCGAGGGATGAAAGGGGGCTCCCCACGCACAGGCTCGACGTATTCCGCGAGATCGTCGAGCGAGTGAGGGAGAAGTGCGACATCATCATCCAGCTCTCGACGGGGGCGCGCGCCGGAAAGACCGCGGAGGAACGCGGCGAGTGCATCTCACTCGCGCCGGAGATGGCAAGCCTGACGACCGGCTCTTCGAACTTCCCCACGACGATCAACTCGAACCCGGCGGAACTGATTGAATACCTGTGCAGGCAGATGAAACAGTACGGTGTGGTGCCGGAGATCGAGGTTTTTGACAGCGCCATGATATCCAACGCGCTGGATCTCGAGAAAAACGGGCTGATTTCGCCTCCTCTCACGTTCAATCTCGTCATGGGCGTGCGCGGGTCCATCCCCGCCAGCCCGAAAAACCTCTTCTTCCTGGTCGATAGTCTTCCGCACGGGGCGCGGTGGACGTGTACGGCGATCGGTCCTCTCCATCTACAACTGTCTACAATAGCAATCGCGCTGGGCGGAAATGTCCGCGCCGGCATTGAGGACAACGTCTTCTATGAAAAGGGGGTACTGGCTACCAACCCACAACTCGTCGAACGCGTGGTGAGAGTGGCCGAGGCTACCGGCCGTGGTGTGGCCACGGTGGCCGAGGCGCGGGAGATCCTGGGACTGAAAGATCGCTAAGGAGGGGGAGCGAAATGAACAGACGTGCTGCGGTGTGGATTTGCGCCTTTCTCGTGGCAGTATTCCTCATCGCCGGGTGCGGTGCGCCTGCGGCCGAAAAGAAGCCGGAACCCAAGCCGGGTGAGACGAAACCGGCCGAGAGCAAGACGCCCGGGAAGGAGGCGAAGCTCCTGTTCGCTACCGGCGGAACCTCGGGCAGCTACTATCCTCTCGGGGGCGCCATGGCTCAGGTCTGGAACAAGAAGATTGAGGGGCTAAGCGTAACGGTGCAGGCTACTGGCGCATCGGTCGAAAACGTGCGCCTGCTCGGTAACAAGAATGCCGAACTTGCCCTGTGCATGAGCGACATCGCGTACTATGGCCAGAACTCATTGGAGATCTTTGCCGATAAGCAGGAAAAATACACCAACTACAGCGCCGTCGGCGCCATCTATCCCGAAACCGTTCAGATATTTGTGCGCAAGGATAGTCCAGTCAAGAGCATCCCCGGCCTCAAGGGAAAGCGAGTATCAGTCGGGCCGCCGGGCAGCGGGACCGAGGTCAGCGCCCGCCAGATCCTGGGCATCTATGGATTGGACTACAAGCAGCGCAAGGACGTTGAACCCAGGTACATTTCGTTCGCGGAAACGGCGGACCAGTTCAAGGACAAGCTTATTGACGCCGGCTACGCGGTGCTCGGCGTTCCGAACGCCGCGATCCAGGATATAACCGCCGTGGTCCCGATCAGGCTTCTCGATATCGACGATGACATGCTGGCAAAGATACACGCGAAGTACCCGTATTATTCCAGGCTGGTGATCCCGGGCGGGTCGTACAAGGGCCAGGATGACCCCACGAAGACGATCACGTTGAAGGCTATCCTCCTCGCCAGGAACGATCTCGACGAGTCGCTCGTTTACAACCTTACCCGGACACTGTACGAAAACGCCGCAGAGGTCGCCGGGGCTCACGCGCTCGGGAAGCACATCAAGCTCGAGACCGCGATGGAGGGTATCGCAATCCCGTTCCATCCCGGGGCCATGAAGTACTTCAAGGAGAAAGGGATAGCCAGGTAAGGCGTGGAGCCGGTCGCAGGCGGCCGCGAGTCGGCCGCCGGACGGCGCGCTCGCCCGCAGCCACGTTCACGTGTGGAGGAGGATTCGACGTGGAGGACACACAATCGCTGGTGAAGCAGGTGCTGGAGAAATTCGACCCCGAGGCCCGCCACCGGAATCTGGACGGGCTCTGGGCCGTGACCGTCAGGGTGATAGCGCTGGCCTTCTCGGGTTTTCAGCTGTACACGGCGCTGTTCGGGACCCTCGACGACAAGCTTCAACGGCCCGCCCACCTGACCTTTGCCCTCACGTTGATCTTCCTCCTCTACCCGGCGCGAAGGAACTGGGACAGGCGGCGCGTGCACTGGGTGGATGTGGTGTTCGCACTTGTGGCATCCGGCACAGGGGCGTACTGCCTTCTCAGTTACGAGGGGCTGGTTTCGCGCGCCGGGGCTTATACCTCCACCGACCTGATCGTGGGGATCATTGGGGTCTTGCTGGTGCTCGAGGCCGCCAGAAGGATCGTAGGTCCAGCAATGGTGGTTGTGGCTTCGGTGTTTCTCGGGTACAACTGGTTCGGGCCGTACCTTCCGGCCGCGCTGACCCATCGTGGGTATTCGGTCGAGCGGATTTTCACGCACATGTACTACACAACCGAAGGCATACTCGGCATCCCGCTTGGCGTGTGCGCGACGTTCATCTTTCTTTTCATTCTGTTCGGGGCTTTCCTGGAGAAAACGGGGATCGGGAAGTTCTTCATCGATTTGTCCAACGCAGCCGCGGGCGGCGCTGCAGGGGGCCCGGCGAAGGTAGCGGTGTGTTCGAGTGCGCTTTTCGGGACGGTCTCAGGGAGTTCCGTCGCCAACGTGGTCGGTACGGGCACCTTCTCGATTCCGCTCATGAAGAAGTTGGGCTACCGGCCCGAGTTCGCCGGCGCGGTTGAGGCGGCCGCATCCACCGGCGGGCAGCTTATGCCACCGATCATGGGCGCAGCAGCCTTCCTGATGGCCGAGTTCATAGGGATGAAGTATGCCTCCGTCGTCAAGGCGGCGATACTACCGGCGGTGCTGTATTTCACGGGAATCTGGATAATGGTCCACCTTGAGGCGAAGAAGCTGGGCCTCAAAGGGTTGCCGAGGGATCAGATCCCGCACCTCGGCTCACTGCTCAGAGAGAAATGGTATCTCCTCTTGCCCCTCGCCGGCATTATCTACTTCCTGGTCAGTGGCTACACCCCAATGAGGGCGGCTCTGGCCGGACTGGCGTTGACCCTGATAACCGGCGTCTTGAAACGGGAGGACAGGCTGACTGTGAGGGACATTCTGGCGGCCCTCGAGCAGGGGGCGAGGGGAGTGCTGAGCGTCGCCGCGGCGTGCGCTTGCGCGGGCATAATCGTAGGGACCGTGACCCTGACCGGCCTCGGGCTGAAGATGGGGGATGCCCTCATCTCTCTCGCCGGGGGAAGGCTTCTCCTTACACTTTTCTTCACGATGCTCACATCGCTCATCCTGGGCATGGGGGTGCCGACCACCGCGAACTACGTGATAACCTCGTCGATTGCCGCGCCTGCCATCGTGCGCCTGGGAGTCCCGAAGATAGCCGCGCACCTTTTCACGTTCTACTTTGGCATTATCGCCGACATTACGCCACCGGTCGCCCTCGCTGCATTCGCCGGTTCGGCCATAGCCAAAGCAAACCCGTTCAGAACAGGGGTGACCGCTACCAAGCTTGCGATCGCCGCGTGGCTCATCCCTTACATGTTCGTGTTCAACCCCGTCATGGTACTCGTGGGGGTTACCCCCGGCCTTTTGTTGCAGATGGCAATCACTTCTCTTACCGGCATGGTGGCTGTCGCGGCTTCGGTAGAAGGCTACTTCCTCACCCATCTCCTACCATTAGAAAGGCTCGCGTTGTTCTGTGGGGGCCTCATGTTGATAGACCCCGGTCTGATGACGGATGTTGTCGGACTCGGCGCAGTCGCTCTGGTGTACCTGAGCCAAAGGCGCCGGAGCAGCAGGGCAATCGCCGTGCAGTCTGTATAATCGCAGGGCACACTTCCCCTCGAGATCCTCACTGAATCTAGTTCACTTGTTTCCAGATTTTTACTCTATTCCCAGCCCGCGCTGTATATTTACCCGTCCGTGCGGAGATAATCATGGCAGGATGCCGCATAGGAGGGGTATTTTTGCTGGCAAACAAGGTAGAAATATGCGGCGTAAACACCTCGAAGCTCCCCGTACTGACAAACGCCAAGATGCGGGAGTTGTTTGCCAAGGTCAAGGCCGGCGACAGGAAGTCCCGCGAGGAGCTCATCAGTGGAAACCTGAGGCTCGTGTTGAGCGTAATTCAGAGGTTCTCCAACCGCGGGGAATACGTGGACGACCTGTTCCAGGTCGGCTGCGTCGGCCTGATGAAGGCCATTGACAACTTCGACCTGAACCAGAACGTGAAGTTCTCGACGTACGCCGTTCCGATGATAATAGGTGAGATCCGCAGGTACCTGAGGGACAACAACCCCATCCGCGTGAGCCGCTCGCTGAGGGACATAGCGTACAAGGCGCTTCAGGTGAGGGACACGCTCGTCAACAGGTTCTCGCGGGAGCCGTCCATCAACGAGATAGCTGAGGAACTCAAGCTGCCGTGCGAAGAGGTCGTATACGCCCTCGACGCGATACAGGAGCCGATCTCGCTGTTCGAGCCCATATATCACGATGGCGGCGACCCTATCTACGTGATGGACCAGATTGGAGACGAGAAGAACCAGGATTCGATCTGGCTGGAGGGGATAGCCATCAGGGAGGCGATGAGGAAGCTGACCGACAGGGAGAGACTCATACTTACGTTGCGGTTCTATGAGGGGAAAACGCAGATGGAGGTCGCCGAGGAAATCGGCATCTCGCAGGCGCAGGTTTCCAGGCTCGAGAAAGCGGCGCTGCAGCGTATGAAGAAGCATATATGAGGCGGGAGGTGAGCCGGTTGCGTGGGATGAGGGTCCGGAGAACGGCGGTTGCGGCCATCGCGCTGCTGGCCGCCACCCTTGCCGGTGTGCTGGGGGCCGCCCGCGCACAGGCCCCCGACTACCGCAAGGCCTATACCACGTCCAACCTGGTCAGGATCCACATCATCGCCAACAGCGACTCGGACGATGACCAGCGGATCAAACTCGCGGTGAGGGACAGGATCCTGGAGGATATCAGCCCCGCGATGAGGGGTGTGTCCGGGGCAGGTGAGGCGGAGGATCTGGTCAGGCGGAATCTCGAGAACATAGAGAAGGCGGCCGCCGGCGTCGTGAGGGAGGCCGGCAAGTCGTACGGCGTGAAAGCCACCATCGGCAGGTTCCAGTTCCCGCCGAGGGTTTACGGGCAACTCGCGCTTCCCGAGGGCGAATACCGCGCGCTCCGCGTGGTGCTGGGCGAGGGGCGCGGCCAGAACTGGTGGTGCGTGATGTTCCCTCCCCTCTGCCTGGTGGACGTCACGGAGGCGCGGGGCGCCGGGGATCCGGCCCCCGAAAAGCCCGGCGTCCGGCTGCTGGTGGCCGACTGGTTGAAGGACCGCGCGAACGACGCCAGGCTTGCGCTGTCGAGGATGGCTACGCGGCCCTAGGCTCCCTGGTCGTCAACCCCCCGGAGGGCGCATATAATGTTTCCGGCGAAACAGGGGGGTCGATTCCGTGCGCACCTCCGATCTTGGGATGCGGGACGTCGTGAACGTCCTCGATGGCAGGCGGCTGGGGACCGTCTCGGATATCGAGATCGACACCGAGTCCGGAAAGATAACCGCTATTGTCGTGCCCGGGGCGGCGAAGCTCCTGGGGCTTATAGGTAGAGGGGACGACTACGTCATTCCCTGGGAGAGGATAAGGAAGATAGGGCCCGACGTCATACTGGTCGAACTGGCCAGCACTCTCGAGTTACGGGCCAGACCACGTTAGGTTGCGAGCCGCCAGTTACCAGGCGTTCTCGCAGGCCGGCTCCACGTGAGCCGGCTTTTCGGCTTCCTCGCGGCCAGACCCTTCCAGCGTCATGGGGTGAGAGTATAGAATGGTAAATATGGACGAGTTGTTGAAACGAACCCTCTCGTGGATCGGGGGTCTTAGCCCATGGCTTCTGTTGGAGAGCGGAAGATCGTGGCCGCGAGGATGCGGAAAGAAGCCGAGCTGAACGCGCGGGAGCGCATATACGAGGCCATGCTCAAAGCCCTCGAGGAGGTGTTCCTGCAGAACCTGGGCCACCCGCCCGCGACCCCCCTCCTGGCCGGGCGGCCCGACGATTACGAGGAGGCGGTGGCGACCCGCGTGCTCGAAGTTGCCTGCGAGACGATAGGGGCCACAGGAGGATGCTACTTCTCGTTCGACGACGATACCAGCATGCTCACGCTGCTCAGCGTGGTCGGGCTCCTGAGGGATGCGATGATGCCGTCCGGGGAGAGACTGCGCGTCCCCGCCGGCGAGGCTGGAGGGGACCTCGGTCTCTCGGCCGCCTCCAAGAGGTCCATGCACTTCCGCTCGCTGGATACGTACCCGGACTGGATACCCGCGTCAAGCAAATTGCGCTCGGCCTACCTGGTTCCTCTCTGCCACGGGGGGAGACTCCTGGGGGTATACGCCGTCGGGTCCGATGTGGAGGGCTGGTTCACGCCCGAGCGCCGCGTACTCGCCGACGCGCTCGTATCGTACACGGCGGTCGCGGTCGAGAACGCGCGGCTGTTTGCCCAGGCCCAGCGCGCGTCGGAAAGGCTGTCGGCCGTCCAGAGACAACTCCTGCACGCTCAGAAGATGGAGGCGATCGGGCAACTGGCCGGGGGGCTGGCGCACGACTTGAACAACCAGCTGCTGGTCATCAGGGGATGCATCGAGTTGTGTTACCGGGAGCCCTCGTGCGACAGTTCGATGCAGTCTCTGATAGACCAGGCTCGCAAAGCCTCCGACAGGGCCGCCAACCTCACCAGGAAGATGCTTCTCTTCAGCCGCAAGCAGCCCCAGAACAAGACCATGCTCGACCTGAACTCGAGTGTGAGGGAGATCTACCGGATGCTTTCGAGGCTGATGGGGGAAGACGTCAGGACAAACCTGGATCTCAGCGCAGATCTCTGGCCAGTCAACGCCGACCCGACTAACATTGACCAGGTGATAACCAATCTCGTGATAAACGCGAGGGACGCCATGCCGTCGGGCGGGATCATCACCATTAGCACAGGGAACGTGGTTATTGACGAGGCATCCCCTGGCGAGTCTATCGAAGCTCGAACGGGCCGTTTCGTGCGCCTGTCCGTGTCGGACACGGGCACCGGTATTCCGGATGACGTCATACCGAGGCTGTTCGAGCCGTTTTTCACGACAAAAGAGACCGGCACCGGGCTTGGGCTGTCCGTCACGTACGGGATCGTCACCGCCCACGATGGGTGGATTAACGTAAAGAGCGAGGTGGCGAAGGGGAGCACGTTCGAGGTGTTCCTGCCGGCGGCGCCGGGCGCCGTCAGCGAGGGGCCCGCCGAACCGGCGCGACCGGAACCATCCGCTGCCCGTGGCGCCGGACAGCGAATACTCCTGGTAGAGGACGAGCCGGGCGTGATCGCGCTGGCTGAGAGAGTTCTGGCCGAGCACGGCTACGTGGTGTTCCCTTGCCGGACCATTGGGGAGGCATTCAGGGTATACGACCGCGAAGGCGGCAAGTTCGACCTCGTACTGAGCGACGTCGTGCTGCCGGACGGCCGCGGACCCAGCCTGGTGGCCGAGCTCAGGAAGTCAAGCCCTTCGCTGGCTGTCCTGCTCGTGAGCGGCTATGGGAACGCCGCGGGCAGGGTGGACGGCGCCGAACGCGGGCCGGTTCCGTTCCTCCAGAAGCCATATGGCATGCGCGAACTTCTCGACAAGGTCGCCGAGGTGCTGATGGCTGCGGGCGGGAAGGCGTCTCAGCAGGCAGTGGCAGGAATGACCCTCTGCGCTGCGAACTAAGAACTCATGAACGTACACACGACGGACGCGGATGCGGGCGAGCGGGATGCCCGTGTACTGGTCGCCAGGGAATTCGCAGGTTCGGGGGCGTACGCCGCATTCAGCACCCGGCTGGGCGGGGTCAGCCCCGCGCCATACGAGTCGCTCAACCTCGGCTCGAAGGTCGGGGACGCCGCCTCGAATGTCGAGCGCAACCGCGAGCTGTTCTGGGTATCGACCGGATTGGACGGCCGGCTCGCGGTCAGGCCCGAACAGGTCCATTCGAACGTGGTAGCGATAGTGTCGCGGCGCGACGCCGGCCGGTTTGCGCCGGGGGCGGACGCTCTGGTGACCCGGGACCCCGGTTTGCCGCTCGTGGCATATTTCGCGGACTGCACCCCTGTGTTCGTGTTCGACCCGGCCACGCGGTCGGGCGGTATAGCGCACGCGGGCTGGCGGGGAACAGTGAAGGGGATTGCCAGCAGGGTAGTCGAGACGATGGCCGCTGAGTTCGGGGCGCGACCCAGCGATTGCCTGGCCGTCATCGGCCCTTCTATAGGCCCGTGTTGCTACGACGTCGGCGAGGACGTGGCCGGCCAGGTAGCGGGGGCCTTCCCCTGGGCTTCCTCCGTGCTCCAACGGGAACCCGCCGGGCCTCGTGGTCCGGTGTGGAGGTTCGACTTGTGGGAAACCAACAGGAGGCTCCTCCTCGATGCAGGACTGAACGAGGCGAACGTGTCGTGCTGGCGGCTGTGCACCGCGTCGAGGGGCGACCTGTTCTTCTCATACAGGAGGGACGGCCCGCGTAGCGGCAGGATGGCGGGAGTCCTCGCGATCCGGGAGCCTGAACAAGGTGCGTAAGAAGAGAGTTGTGCGAAGGGCGAGGCGCCCCAGGGGCGAACCGGTAGCCCTCGTTGTCATTCTTGGGGTGGTCCTCGTGGCGCTGCTGGGGGGCCTGACGTGGGCACGCGGCGTCGTCCTCCCATTCCTCGTCCGCACGCAGGTCGTCGAGTCGGGGGCCATCGAGAGGGTGTTCGAGGCGGACGCCGCCGTGATGCGCAGGGAGACCGTTTACGTCGCGGCGATCTCGGGCCGGGTGAGGTTTCTGGTTGGCGAGGGGGAGCGGGTCCGTACCGGGATGACGGTCGTTGAGATATCGAACCCCGCGACCAGGAAGGCCGCCGAGGAACGGCTGGCTGAGGTCGAGGCGAGGATAGCCGAGTTCGACCGCGAGAACAGGTCGAGGTACGAGAGCCTGCGCAGGCAGGTAGCATCGCTGGATTCGTCGATCTCCACGGCGGCTCGCGCCCTGCAAGGGGCATACTCACTCCAGGACCGCGCCAGAATGGCGCAGGCCGAGGCCGACCTCGCCGCGCTCATCGAGAAGCGGGGCGCGGCGCTCCATGAGATAGAATCGCTGGACGGGAAGAGGAGAGACATCGAGACTCAGAGGGACGGGGTCAGGACGCTGCTCGAAAGAGCGGCGAACGTGCTCGAGTCCCAGACGCCCGGGATAGTAAGCTACGTCTTCGACGGGTACGAGAAGGAATTCGCGTCCACGCGGACGCGCGATGTGACGGCGAGAACGGTATTCCTTGCGCAGCCCAAACCGAAGGCCGTTTCCGACCAGCAGGATGTCAAGGCGGGTGAGCCCCTGTTCAGGGTAGTGCAGGCGGATCAGGGATATCTGGCCGTGGCGTTCCCGTCAAACCGCATAACCGAGCTGGGCGGCGCGGCGGTCCGCGTGCGCGTACCGGAGCTCGGCGGGAAGACGCTGAACACGCGCGTGGTCAGGGTGGACACGGGGCCGCCCGGAGGGCACGCCCTCGTCGTGCTGGAACTGGAAGGCCTGCCGCAGGAGCTCCTGACATTGAGAAAAAGCCGTGTATCGGTGGTGACGAGGTCGACACAGGGTGTCGTGGTGCCGGGGTCGGCAGTGACCACGAGGGCGGGGGTGGCGGGGGTGTTCATCGTCTACAAGACGATGGCGCAGTGGAAGCCTGTGCAGGTCAAAGCGGAGGACGGTGGCCGCGCGGTGGTGGACGGCATCCTGCCGGGCTCCGAGGTGGTGGTGAATCCGTGGCTTGTCAGGGAGGGGCGTCAGGTCAAGTGACCGGTCGTGAAAGCTTGGAGCGTAACCTCGCGGATGTACGAGAACGGATCGCAGCGGCGGCCATCCGTTCCGGGCGGGACCCCGGCGACGTGACACTGGTGGCGGTGACCAAGACGGTCCCCGCGGATGTCGTCATGCAGGCCGTGTCGCTGGGCGTCACGGACGTTGGGGAGAACAGGGTGCAGGAAGCCCTGTTGAAGCATGGGACCTTCGGCGGCGCCGTGAGGTGGCATATGGTCGGTCACCTCCAGTCAAACAAGGCGGCGAAGGCGGTGCGTGTCTTTGATGTAATACATTCGGTGGACAGGCTTTCTTTAGCGGAGGAACTCGACCGCCTGGGCCGCTCGGCCGGCACGCCCGTCAGGGCGCTCGTACAGGTCAACGTTTCCGGCGAGGAGACGAAGTTCGGACTCCCACCGGCCGGGGTCGAGCCGTTGCTCCGGCGCGTTTCGGCAATGCGGCACCTGGCGGTTGAGGGGCTCATGACGATCGCCCCGTTCACTGTCAACCCGGAGGAGACGCGGCCGTTTTTCCGCGGCCTGAGACAGATCCTCGAGCGCGTCAACCGCGCCGGTATCCCCGGGGTCAATTTACGGCACCTCTCCATGGGCATGACGAACGACTACGAGGTCGCCATCGAAGAAGGCGCGACGATCGTGAGGATCGGCACGGCGATCTTCGGACCGAGGCTCGCATAGTCCGCGCGCCGGAGCGAGGAAGGATTTAGCAGAAACCTGTCGAAACCGCTGGATGGACTGGAAATCTGGAGGTGCGCGTATGCTAACACCCCTCGACATCCATAATAAGGAATTCAGGAGGGGGTTTCGCGGTTACAGCGAGACTGAAGTGGACGAGTTCCTCGACGAAATCGTCCGCGACTTTGAAGTCCTCCTGAAAGAAAACGCCGAGTACAAGCAGAAGATCGAGGACCTGGAGGAGAAGGTCGCACATTTCAGGCTCATCGAGGATACGCTGAATAACACGCTGGTAGTGGCGCAACGCACGGCCGAAGAGGTAAAGAACAACGCCCACAAGGAAGCGGAGATCATTGTCCGCGATGCGGGCGCGCAGGCCGACAAGATAATCGAGGAGAACCAGCTGAGGGTCCGCCAGATCCACGCGCAGTACCAGGATCTCAAGCACGAGGTGGAGGTCTTCAGGGCCAGGATGAGGGCGCTCCTGCAGTCTTACCTCGATATCATCGACAGGGAGGAGCCTCTCACCGAAGAGCGAGCAGGTGAGTGAATCCAGGCTGGCGATCCCGGGTCTGAAGGACGTGGCCGGGGGAGCCGAACTGACGGTGAGAGTGCAGCCGGGCGCGTCGCGAAACGACCTGTCGGTTACCGGAGGCCAGGTAAGGTTGCGGGTCACCGCGCCGCCCGTGGAGGGACGGGCCAATGAGAAAGCCGTCGAGGCGCTCGCCGCGTTCCTGGGATTGCGCAACTCCCAGGTCGAACTGGCAAGGGGGACCGCGTCGAGGACCAAAGTGATTAGAATCCGCGGAATTACCGCCTGCGACCTCGAGCGCAGGCTTGTACGCTTTTTGAAGGACGAATCGGGGAGCTGAGCACAGTGAAGTACGACGAAACCCTGAACCTGCCGAGGACCTCGTTTCCCATGCGCGCCAACCTGCCCGCCAGGGAACCCGAGATCCAGAATATGTGGAATCGGGCCGGCATCTACCACCAGGTGGTCGAGGCGCGCAAGGGGCGGCCCAAGTTCATACTGCACGATGGTCCGCCGTACGCCAACGGCGATATCCATATCGGGACGGCGCTCAACAAGATTCTCAAGGACATCCTGGTCAAGTTCGCCACCATGGACGGGTATGACTCGCCGTACGTCCCCGGCTGGGACACGCACGGGCTACCCATCGAATTGCAGGCGATCAAGGCGCTAGGGCTGGACAGGAGCAAGATCGGCCCCGTCGACCTGCGCAAGCGGTGCGCCGAGTTCGCCCTCAAATACAAGGACATACAGAAGGAACAGTTCAAGCGGCTCGGGGTCAGAGGCGACTGGGAGAACGCGTACCTCACGTTGAGCCCGGCATTTGAAGCCGAGCAGGTCAAGGTATTCGGCGAGATGGCCAAGAAGGGGTACATCTACAAGGGGCTGCGGCCGGTTTACTGGTGCCCCTCGTGTGAAACGGCCCTCGCCGAGGCGGAGGTGGAGTATCAGGACGCGAAGTCGCCTTCGATATACGTGAGTTTCCCCGTGGAGCACGGGAAGGGCCTTCTCCCGGACGACGCGGCGGTGGTGATCTGGACGACCACCCCGTGGACGCTGCCCGCCAACCTCGCGGTATGCCTCCACCCGGAGTTCGACTACGCGCTGTACCGCACGGAGAAGGGCCGGTTCCTGATGGCGTCGGGACTGGTCGAGAAGGCGATGAAGGATATCGGGTTCGCAGCGTACGAGGCGGAGGAGACGTTCAAGGGCATCGAACTCGAGGGCGTGACTCTCCGCCACCCGTTCGTCGACGGCCGCATCGTGCCCGTCGTCCCCGGCGACCACGTGACGCTGGCTGAGGGCACGGGGTGCGTGCACACGGCCCCCGGTCACGGCCACGAGGACTTCGAGATCGGGAGGAAGTACAACCTCGGCGTGCTGCAACCGCTGGATGGAAAAGGCGTATTCACCGAAGAGGGCGGCAAGTTCGCGGGCTTGCACTACGACAAGGCCAACAGGGAGATCGTCAAAGAGCTGGAGGATCGCGACCGGTTGCTCAAGTTCGGGTTCATCCAGCACCAGTACCCGCACTGCTGGAGATGCAAGAAGCCGGTGCTGTTCAGGGCTACCGAGCAGTGGTTCGCCTCGGTGGAGAAGTTCCGCGACGAGGCGCTGAAGGCGGTCGGATCGGTGAAGTGGATCCCCGCCTGGGGCGAGGAGCGGATGTCCAACATGATCAGGGAACGCGCCGACTGGTGCATATCGCGCCAGCGCGTTTGGGGTGTGCCGATCCCGATATTCTACTGCGAGGACTGCGGCGAAATCCTGGTCAACGACGAGACGATCCAGGCCGTGTCCGACCTGTTCGCCCGCGAGGGCTCGGATGCGTGGTTCCTCAGGGGAGCCTCCGAGATACTGCCGCCCGGTGTCAAGTGCAAGTGCGGCGGTACGCGGTTCACGAAGGAAAAAGACATAATGGACGTGTGGTTCGACTCCGGATCGTCGCACGCTGCCGTCCTCGATCACCGGCCGGGACTCACCTGGCCGTGCGACGTGTACCTCGAGGGGAGCGACCAGCATCGTGGATGGTTCCAATCGTCGCTCCTCACGGCTGTCGCCACCCGCGGACGCGCGCCGTACAGGCAGGTCGTCACGTGCGGCTTCGTCGTCGACGGCGAGGGCCGCAAGATGTCCAAGTCCCTCGGGAACGTCATCGCCCCCGCCAGGGTCATCGACCAGTACGGGGCCGACATATTGAGGTTGTGGGTGGCCTCCTCGGACTACAAGCAGGACATCAGGGTGTCGCCGGACATCCTGGCGCAACTCGCAGAGGTGTACAAGAAGATACGCAACACCATAAGGTACCTGCTGGGTAACCTGTACGACTTCGACCCGGTGAGGGACCGCGTGGGCAAGGCCGAGATGCTGGAGATAGACCGGTGGGCGATGCACCGGCTGCACAGGCTGATCCAGCGGGTGGGCGAGGCCTACAGGGATTACGAGTACCACCTCGTGTACCACGACATACACAACTTCTGCGTCCTGGACATGAGCGCTTTCTACCTCGACGTCCTCAAGGACCGCGTGTACACCTTCGGCGCCGCTGATCCGAGGCGGCGCGCGGCGCAGACTGTGATGCATGAGGTGGCCGTGGCCCTGATCAAGATGATAATGCCGGTACTTACGCACACCGCGGAGGAGGCGTGGCAGCTCGTCCCCAAGGCGCCGGGTGAGCCGTGGAGCGTGAACCTGGTAGAGTGGCCGGAGGTCAACGAGGAGTTCATCGACGACTCCCTCGGGGACAGGTGGGAGAAGGTCCTGTCGGTTAGGGAGATGGTCTCCAAGGCGCTCGAGATGTCGAGGGCCAGGAAGGAGATTGGGTCCTCGCTCGAAGCGTGCGTGGAACTCTACCCGGATGACGGGTCCTCCGCGGAGTTCCTCAAAGAGTGGCTGGGCGAGCTGCCCACGATCTTCATCGTCTCGCAGGTCAGGCTGCACGAGGCCGGCGAGGCGGTCCCCGCGGAGGCCGTCAGGTTCGACGGGGGACCTGCGGTGATGGTGAGCCGCGCCCGCGGGGTGAAGTGCGAGCGGTGCTGGAACTACTCCGAGACGGTGGGGACTGACGCCGGGCACCCCACCATATGCGGAAGGTGTTCGGACGTGCTGAAGGAGCATTTCGCCGCCAGATGACGCGGGATTTACTCGACGCCGGCTCTGGCCGGCGGCGCGGTATTATGGGGCGACTCGTGCGGGATGCGGTATTCCTCGCGGGGGTCGCCCTGTTGATCTTCGTCCTCTACGCGACCTTCAAGCCGCCCCGCGGGGCCGGCGTTGTGATGCCGGTGGGTGCGCGCCGGCTCCCCGTATATGCCCTGTTCTCGTTCATGAGGATGCTCGCCGCATACGTGTTTGCATTGGTTTTCTCACTCGTGTACGGGTACCTCGCCGCCACGAGGCAGCGGCTCCAGCGGGTGATGCTTCCCCTGCTCGACGTTATGCAATCCGTTCCGGTGCTCGGATTCTTTCCCGCGGCGGTGTATTTCTTCGTCTCTCTCTTCCGCGGATCCCGCCTCGGTATCGAGGCCGCCTCGGTTTTCCTGATATTTACCAGCCAGGTCTGGAACATGACGTTCGGGGTATACGAGTCGCTGACGACCATCCCCGCGGACCTCCTTATGGCCTCCCGGGCTTACGGCCTCGACGGCCCGCTCAGATTGAGAACTCTGATACTCCCCGCCTGCGTCACGAAGCTCGTATACAACAGCATGCTCTCGTGGGCCGGGGGCTGGTACTTCCTGATAGCGTGCGAGATAATCGCGCTCGGGCCGGTAAACGTGACGCTCCCCGGCCTCGGGAGTTTCCTGATCGGCGCCGCCGAGTCGGGTGATTTCCCGATGCTGGTATGGGGCCTTACCACGCTGGTGTTCTTGATATGGCTCCTGGATTACGCGGCCTGGCGCCCCCTCGGCGTGTACGCCGAGAGGTTCAAGTACGAGTACGGCGGCGGCGCCCCGTCGGGCCGCTCGGCGATCGGCGGATTCAGGGGCTGGAGGCGCTGGCCGTTCAACGTCATCGGCAGGGCGCTGGCGGTCCTGTTCTACAAGGTCATGTTCAGGGTGTTCGGATTCGGCGCCGGCCTGTCGCGGGCGATCGCGTCGGTGGGGGGTCGCGTCGCGGGGGCCGGTGGTCCGGGGGACGGCCACGAGGCAGCCGCGCGCCCTGCCAGGGTCAGGATACTCCAGGCCACCGGCCTGCTCATCGCCGCCGCCGTTGCGGGGCGGGTCCTGTATTTGTTCTGGTCGGCGATCAAGCCGCCGTGGCCCCCGGAAGCTTCGTCCATACCGCTTGCGCTGGCGGCTTCAACGCTCAGGTTGGCGGCGGCCTACCTGATTTCGCTGGCGTGGACTCTCCCCGTGGCTTTATGGATCGGGAGGAACGAGAAGGTGTACGCCAGGTTGATGCCGGTGTTCCAGGTGGTCGCGAGCGTGCCGGCGACCGCGCTGTTCCCGTTCATAATACTCCTGATTGTCAGGACTACGGGCAGCATGGGGGTCGCCTCGGTGATACTCGTCCTGACGGGTATGCAGTGGTACCTGCTGTTCAACCTCGTGGGGGCAGTGAGGGCGATCCCGGTCGACCTGTTGTCCGCCGCCAGGGCGTACGGCATCACTGGATGGCTGTACGTCAGGAGCGTGCTCGTTCCCGCGCTGTTCCCGTCGCTTGTGACGGGCAGCATAACCGCGTGGGGCGGAGGCTGGAACGCGCTGATAGTTTCGGAGTACGTCGTGTACGCCGGGCGCACCTTCGAGTCGTTCGGCATCGGGGCGCTCCTCGACAGGGCCACCTACGTGACCGGGAGCCTGCAGATGATATGGCTGAGCCTGGCGGCGATGGTGACGCTGGTGGTCACGTCGAACAGGCTCCTGTGGCGGCCGCTCTACGATTACGCGGCGCGTCGCTACAGGATAGAATATTGAGTGTGCTGAAATAAGCCCGCGGAGCGGGCGGGGGGCGTTTTCGTGGCGCTTCTGGAGATCCGTGACGTCAGGCGTACGTTCGTTGAAGAGGGACGGAGCATCGAGGTCCTGGGCGGGGTCAGCCTCTCCGTGGACGAGGAGCAGTATGTCTCGATAGTCGGGGCGTCCGGCTCGGGGAAGAGCACGCTCCTGAGGATGGTGGTCGGCATCGACGACCCCTCGTCGGGGACCATCCTCTACCGCGGCAACCCGGTGCACGAGGCTGCAGAGTCGGGCAGGATCGCCATGGTGTTCCAGTCGTTCGCGCTGTTCCCGTGGCTGACCGTCATGGGCAACGTCGAGGTCGCGCTCGAGGCCAGGGGTGTTGAACCCGGGAAGCGGAGGCAGATTGCGGACAGGTACATCGACAAGGTGGGACTCGACGGTTTCGAGGAGGCGTACCCGAGGGAGCTCTCGGGCGGGATGAAGCAGAGGGTGGGCATCGCCAGGGCGCTCGCCGTGGAACCGGAGCTCCTGTGCATGGATGAGCCGTTCTCGGCGCTCGATCCGCTCACCGCGCAGGGCCTCAGGGAAGAGGTGCTGAGGCTGTGGAATGACGACTCGCTCCCGGTGTCCAGTGTAATCATGGTCACTCACTCGATAGACGAGGCGGTGCTGATGAGCGACAGGGTGATCGTGCTTTCGCGCCGCCCCGCTGCCGTGGCGGCGGATATCAGGATTGACCTGCCGCGCCCCAGGTCGATAAAGGACCCGGCCGTGCAGAACGTGATAGACGGGGTTTACTCTTATATCCTTTAGGACCACGTAGGCCTGCGTCAGGGCTGCGTGTCAGGTTGCACCAGGTTGCGCAAGATCAGGGGGATTCGCAGATGACAGTTCAATTTTTACCGGCCGTGCCGCTCGGTAAGGTCATCGGGTTCCTGGAGATACTCGACGACCTGGGCGGGCGCGAGGACGTCTACCGGGCGGCGACATCACTCCAGATGGAGCTCGATGACATACTCCCGGTTATAGAGGCTGGGCGCATCCTGGGGCTCATGCGCATTGAGAGGGGCGACGTGGAGATCACGGACGAGGGCGCGCGGTTCCTCATGTCCGACATCAACACGCGGAAGCGGCACATCTGCCTGCGCCTCGAGGAGATCGGCCTGTTCAAGGAGCTCGTGAGTATACTCCGCTCGCGCAGGAACGGGAGGATCCCCCGCACCGCCTACCTTTCACGGGTGCTGGAGGGGCTCTACTCGCTCGAGGCGCGGGACCTTCTCCACACCATGATAGACTGGGGACGCTACGCCGAGCTCATCGGCTACAACGAGGACACCGACGAGATCTACCTCGACCAGCCGATTACGCTGTAGGGGATGGCGCCGCGTGGTTCTCGCGGGTCGGTATTGTTTCAACGGGTTCGAGCGGAGACGGGAAGAGGCTGACTTGATACATACGGGCTGACACGGGCTGCCCGACTTTCAGCAGCACCTTCTCAGCCATAATCGCGATCTTCCGGTCAGATTCGTGCGTTAGAATAGCAACCGGGGAGCGTTAAGCAATTCGCTCGCTGGGGACATTAGGTCTGCGGGTATTGCGGAGGTGTGGGCATGGCCGGTTCGCGCGGAGACGAAGGCGGAGAAGCGCTGAAGGCGCTCAACCACCGGCTGGATCAGTTCGCGCAGTACATGGAGAAGATGAAGCTGGCCGAGTACGTTGACCTCCTGCACGACACGAAGAGACTCCTGTGGGTGAACTTTATCGCGGGACTCGCGCGCGGCGTCGGAATGGCTATAGGGTTTTCTCTGCTTGGCGCCGTGATCATCTACGTGCTGACGAGGACCTTCTGGTGGAACCTGCCCGTGATAGGTGGGTTCATCGCGCAGATCGTGAGGATCGTTCAGACCCAGTTGGCCCGGTGAGGATCGGGATACGGAGGTGGGGTAATGGACCCTCTTAACGCCAGGCAGCAGCTGCTGGCCCAGGAGGCCCGGCTGGTGCGCCAGATCGAGAGCCTGAATGAGGGCGGGCTTCTGCAGGGGGCGAAGGACGGAATCCAGGAGCTGTCGCTTTACGACAATCACCCGGCCGACGTCGGCTCGGAGACGTTCGAGCGCGGCAAGGACCTCGGCCTGAAGGACAATTTGAAGATAATGCTTCAGAAGACGAGGGAAGCCGTCAGGAGGATAGACGAGGGCACCTGGGGGTTCTGCGAGCGGTGTGGCAGGCTGATCGACTCCGCCAGGCTCGAGGCGATGCCCATGACCACCGTCTGCCTCGACTGCAGGAAGGAGCAGGAGGCCGATCCCAGGGTGTCGTCGCGGCCCATTGAGGAACAGGTGATCAAGCCGCCGTACGGGTACAGGCACGGCGAAAAACGGGACGTGGTCGCGTATGACGGGGTGGACACGTGGGAGGACGTGGCGCGGCACGGTTCGTCGTATTCCCCGCAGGACCAGCCAGGGTCCATCGACTACGAGTATATCTTCCTGGAGGAGGAGCCGGACGACGGGATCGTCGAGGGTGTTGAGGGGGTGATCGGTGAGGACCACGACGTCATAACCGACCACACGAGGAAGCGCCGCGCTCACGAGCGCAGGGGGATGCACGACACACCCGGCCCGCTCCAGTAAGGTCACCGGTCATGCGGGCTGGATTCGCCCTTCCGGCGCGTGCTAGAATGAACGCGGGAGGGTGAAGGTATTGCAGATCCTGGCGACCGGGGCAGTCGTTTTCCTGCTTGATATGATAGCGAAGAAAGTAGTGCGCACCCTGATGACTCCGAACCAGTCGATCCCGGTAATCCCCGGCGTGTTTCACCTTACTTACGTCCTGAATCCCGGGGCCGCATTCGGCCTGTTCGCGCAGAGGACGAACTACTTCATCGCCGTGAGCGTGGTGGTGATCGCGCTCATCCTGCTTTTTGGGAACAGGCTCGCGAGGGGGAACCGAGTCCTCCAGGCCGGTTTCGGCCTGATGCTCGGGGGCGCCGTGGGTAACCTCGTCGACCGCGTCGTGGCCGGGAAGGTCACCGACTTCATGGATTTCCGCATCTGGCCCGTGTTCAATGTCGCCGACGCTTCAATAGTGATAGGCGTCGGTCTTTTCGCGCTCGACGCCTTCTTCGGGAAGGACTCACGGGGACAACGATGAAATCGCTTACTTACCGCGTCGACGAACAGGATGCAGGCGCCCGCCTGGACAGGTGGCTCGCCGCTAAGACCGGCGGTGAGTTGACCAGAACGCACGCGCAAAGACTGGTCAAGGGCGGGTTCGTGGCGGTAAACGGGGCCACCGAAGCCAGGCCGTCGTGGGAAGTGCGGCCCGGGTCCGAAGTGACTGTTACCATTCCAGACCCTGAACCGCTCGAAGCGGCTCCGGAGGACATACCACTGGACGTGGTGTACGAGGACCGCGACGTCCTCGTCGTGAACAAGCCAAGGGGGCTGGTTGTCCACCCCGCGGCAGGCAATCGAAGTGGTACCCTGGTGAGCGCCGTCCTGTTCCGTTGCGGCGACCTGAAAGGCATAAACGACATCATAAGGCCCGGCATTGTGCACAGGCTGGACAAGGACACCACCGGGCTCATGGTCATCGCGAAGAACGAGGAAGCATACAAGTTACTGGCGAGACAAGTCAGGGATCGCTTGCTCAAGCGTCATTACCTCGCCATGGTTCACGGCGTGATCCTGGAGAACCGGTTCGTCATCGAGGCGCCGGTGGGCCGCCACCCGGTCCACCGTAAGCGCATGGCCGTGATTGCGTCGGGAAAGCCCTCAGCGACCGTCGTAAAGGTGCTGGAGAGGTTCAAGGCCGAGACCCTGGTTGAGTGCGAGCTTCGAACAGGACGCACCCACCAGATCCGCGTTCACATGTCGCACACCGGCCACCCCGTGCTGGGTGACCCCGTGTACTGCCGCAGGAGGACCCCCGGGCTTGAAGGCCAGGCGCTTCACGCGTGGAGGCTTGGATTCAGCCGGCCGGGGGACGGGCAGTACGTGGAGTTCAGCGTGGAGCCGCCGGCCGACTTTCAGCGAGTGCTCGACCGCCTGCGGGCGGGGGGCGTCGCTGCACCGGGGGGATGCACGTGAGCAAGCGGAGAATAAGGGCGCGGATAATGGATGCCGACGCCATGCGGAGGGCCCTGGTCAGGATCGCCCACGAGATACTGGAGAGGAACAAGGGCACCGAGGACCTCGCGCTCGTCGGCATACGCCGCCGGGGAGTGCCCATCGCCATACGGCTCAGGGACAAGATCAAGGAGATCGAAACCCAGGAGGTGCCGGTCGGCATCCTCGACATCACCTTCCACAGGGACGACCTCCACGGCAGGATCCCGGAGGGAGAAACGCTGACGCAGATCCCGTTCGACGTGAACCGGAAGAAGATCGTGCTTGTCGATGACGTATTGTTCACCGGCAGGACCACCCGCGCCGCGATGGACGCGCTCATGGAGCTGGGCAGACCCACGTCGATCCAGCTTGCGGTGCTCATCGACCGCGGGCACAGGGAGCTGCCCATCAGGGCGGACTACGTCGGGAAGAACGTCCCCACGTCCCTCAAGGAGAACGTGAGCGTGAGGCTCAAGGAGAGCGACTGCGAGGACGCGGTGGTTATCGAGGAGTACATCCAATAGGAGCGGGGTCCGGCGCTACCACAATGGTACGCTCGTGGTCGTACAGCACCATGCCGGGCTTCGCCCCGCGCGGTTTCCACACGTGACGCGCCAGCGTGTAATCCACCTGTACCTTCGTGTTATTGCGCCCCTTGCTGTGATGCGCCGCCAGTGAAGCGGCTTCGAGCAGCGAGCGCTCGGCGGGCCACACCTCCGGCGGCCGGCCCGCATCCCTGGAATACCGCAGGATCACGTGAGCTCCCGGCACGTTCTTGGCGTGGAGCCAGACGTCCTCGGGCTTGGCGTTCCTCCACAGGAGGTCGTTCTGCCTGTTATTCCGCCCGACCAGGATCTCGAACCCCTCGGAAGACCGCATTGCCACCGGCTCCGACGCACCGGTCGTTCCGCCCACTGGGCCGGACCGCCCGCCCGGCCCCGCGCCGCCGCCTCCGCCGGCGCGCCGTCCCGTCTTTGCCACCCTGCCTGTTGTGCCATGGCGACCGTGGTCGGTGGCCGCGATATACCCCTCGGCGGCGAGCTCATCCCTGATCTCGCAAAGAGGCCCCTCGGTGGTCGCCAGGTCTATCGTTTCGGCGACCTGTTCGAGGTAGGAGATCTCCGCCCGGGTCTTCCGGAGGCGCGACCCGGCTTGCTCGCGGGCTGCCTTGGCCTTCGCGTACTTCTTGAAGTAGGCTTGAGCGTTCGCCTGGGCGTCCATCGAGGGATTCAGGGGGATAGTGACCTCGGGCGCCGCCTCCTCGTAGTAGTTCGGTAGCCGCACTTCCTGTGACCTCTCGATTCGCGCCCCGTAGGCCGTCAGGAGTTCGCCGAACAGCCGGTATTGCTCGGCCTTCATTCCCTCGGCGAGGTCCTGCTGTTGTGAGTCCAGGCGGGAGACCGCCCTGTCCAGGCCCCGTTTTACCGCCGAGCGCAGCGAGTGCTGCAGCGACTGGAACCTGTCTGCTCGCAGTTTCGCGCCGTAATAGGCGTCCAGGGCGTCGCTCATCGTCTCGTAGCGCCTGGACTCGAACCCGCTCAGGTGATCCAGCGGGAAGCAGTAATAATCGACCGGTCGCTCACCGTCCCAGTAGACGACCGGTGAGAATGCGGTTGGCGCGTGGTTTGAAAACGCCTCGCGGAGCGCGGCGACAACGGCCACCGCCAAAGCGGTGAGGCCGGGTGAGACCGGGCCGCTCCGATTTCGCCCCACCGAGACAACGTGCCTGGACAGCGCGGGCCCGAGACCGGCGACCCTGTCCACCAGCACGTCTTCGAGGCGCCTGGAGGGGTCTTCGAGCGCCCACGCCGCGAGAGTATCCGGCTCCAGATCGAGGGGGGAGATCCTCGCCCTCGCCGGCGGAGGCGAGTACCGGCTCCCCGGAAGAACCTCCCGCGCCTGGTTCACGTCGAGGGAGGATCTTTTCAATGCGTCCGTTATCACGCCCGCCCGATCGAGCAATACGATGTTACTGCGCCTGCCCATCATCTCCGCCAGCAGCGTATACACCTGTGGAACGCCCATGTCGTCGCGGCCGTCGAATCGCAGGGAGAGTATCCTTTCAAACGGGACTCGCTCGACGCCGGAAAGCCTGGCCCCCTCGAGGTGTTTCCGGAGGAGCATGCAGAACATCGGTGGGAACTTGGGGTTCTCGATGGCGAGCGTGGTGAACTGCACCCGCGACGCTTCAGGGGACGCCGACAGGAGGAGCGCCCTGTCGAAGCCGGGCTTTCGCAGGTGGATAACCACGTCCATGGCGCGGGGCTGGTATATCTTCGCGACCCGCGCCCCCAGTGCCCGGGTGATCTCCGCGGTCGCGGCCGACATCACGAGGGTGTCGTAAGGCAAGAGCGACCCTCCTTCGCAGCCCAAGTATACTACAGGCTTTGAGGGCGGGCAAAACTACGGAGGAAACGGCGCGGGGACGATGAACTCTCACGGCGACTTCGAATGCCAGGACCGGGAAGTGGGGTTCCCTGCAGTGGACGAATGGGCAAGGGCTGCCGGGCTGCTGGCGGCGCAGCCGGGGGTCGCCATGCTAATCGGGGCTCCCAACAGCGGAAAGACGACCTGCGCGACGCTCCTGGCCAGCGTGTGCGCTGACCGGGGCCGCCCGACCGCTCTGGTCGATTCGGACATCGGCCAGTCCGACATCGGGCCCCCCGGCACGATCGGGCTGGGCCTGGTGACCGCACCCCTGCGACGTATGAGGGACGCGACCCTGGCGGCGGCGTACTTCGTTGGCTCGAATTCCCCCGCCGGCCACGTGCACTACATGGTCGTCGGCGCCCGCCGCATGGTGGACAGGGCGCGCGAGCGCGGGGCTGAGGCCGTGATCGTGGATACCACCGGCACTGTCCACGGGTGGTTCGCCCGCGAACTCAAGCAGGCCAAATTCGATGCAGTACGCCCCAGATACGTCATCGGCCTTCAGGCTTCCCGCGAGATCGAGCACTTGCTGGCGCCGTTGGAGCGCTGCGGCGCCGCCACGGTTCTGAGGCTCCCGGTGTCGCCTGAAGTTCGGTTGCGCTCCCGGGAGGAAAGGCGTATGTTCAGGGAGCGCGCATTCCGCGAGCATTTAGCGCCCACCGTGCGCAACACCCTGTCGTTCAGGTCCGTCCCTTTCCTCAGGACGTTCCTCGGTTGCGGGAGGGACCTCACAGAGGCACGCCTGTCCGGGATCTCCTCTACGCTGGGGGTGACAGCCCTGTACGCGGCGGCTGTCCCCGGCGGGCTGTTCGTCGTGGGCCAGTGGGACAGGGAACCCGACGCCTTGCGCCTGAAAGACATCGCGCTGTCCGAGTCGGGCGCCCCCGGTTTCGTGCACCTGGTCCGCGATGAGAGTTTCAGGAGCCTCCTGGTGGGACTGCTGGACGCCGCCGGTGAGTTTCTCGCCGAGGGGATCATCGAGAGTATCGATTTCGAACAGCGGGCCGCGACTATTGTTTCGTGCCTGGACGCGGAGCGGTTCTCCCGCGTGGGCTCGGTCGTGCTGGGTGCGCTGAAAGTCGCACCCGATGGCAGGGAATTAGGGAGGATATCGCCCTCCGACGTATAACAAACGGTGGGAAAAGCAAGGGCTGTGGGCGGGCGGCGCTGCAGGTAACGGGCTCCTCCCGCCCGGGCCCAGGTCGGTGACGGGGGAGGGATATACATGGCAGTCTGGCGTTGTTCCGGTTGTGGTTACGAAAAAGACGCGAGGTGCAAGCCCCAGAAGTGCCCCCAGTGCGGTGGAAAAGGCACCTTCGCCAAGAAGGAGTAAGGGGTAGCGATGCACTTCGTCAAAATGCACGGGTGCGGCAACGATTACATATTCGTGGACTGCTTCCGTGAGGGAGAGGACCACGACTGGCCGCGCCTCGCGAAGGAGATCTCCGACCGTCATTGGGGGATCGGGTCGGACGGACTCATCCTGGTGATGCCGCCCCATTCCGGGGATGCCGATTTCCGGATGAGGATGTTCAACTCGGACGGCAGCGAGGGCGAGATGTGCGGGAACGGCATTCGCTGCTTCGCCAGGTACGTTTTCGAACACGGCCTCACCCGGAAGACGCATCTGGAGGTCGAGACCCTGGCGGGGATGATCCGGCCGGACTTGATCCTGCGGGATGGCTCAGTCACCGCGGTGCGGGTGGACATGGGAGTCCCGTCGCTCAGGCGGGAAGACATACCCATGCAGGGTGAGCCCGGATCGAGCGCCCTCGGAGAAACGCTACTGGTGAAAGGGAAGCCGTACACGTTCGGGGCGGTCTCGATGGGCAACCCGCACTGCGTCATCTTCGTCGAGGACGTGGCGGGTGTGCCGCTCGCAGAGATTGGACCGGTTATCGAGAACCTTCCCATGTTTCCCCGGAGGACGAACGTCGAGTTCGTGCAGGTGCTGGGCAGGGAACTACTAAGGATGAGGGTGTGGGAGAGGGGAGCGGGTATCACGATGGCGTGTGGCACGGGGGCCTGCGCATCCGCCGTGGCCTCGCACAAGATGGGATTCACCGGCAACCACACGCAGGTCGTTGCCGATGGCGGGACTCTCGAGGTGGAGTGGGCGGGCAACGGGCGCGTGTACCTGACGGGCCCCGCTGAGAAGATATGCACCGGCGTGTTCACCCGGTGGAAGGAGGACCAGAAGAGTTGAAGAAGGCCGAGAGGATCAAGAGCATTCCTCCGTACATGTTCGCCGAGCTCAGCAAGCGCGTCGCGGCGAAGCGGGCGACAGGGGCGGACGTAATCGACCTCGGGATCGGCGACCCCGACAAGCCGACGCCCAGCTGGGTAATAGACCGCCTCAACGCGGCGGCGCAGAACCCTTCTACCCACCACTATCCGCCGTACGAGGGCGACAAGGAGTTCAACTCGGAGGTCGCTCGATACTACAAGAAGCGGTTCGGCGTGAACCTCGATCCCTCCAGCGAGGTGTTCATGGTATCGGGCTCCAAGGAGGGTATAGCCCACCTGATCTGGGCGTTCGTCGACCCCGGCGATTACGCGCTCGTGCCGGATCCCGCCTACCCGGTGTACCGCATACAGACCCTGCTGGCTGGCGGTGTGCCATTCCAGATGCCCCTGACCAGGGAAAACGGCTTCGTGCCGGACCTCGGTAAGATCCCCGAGGACGTGGCCAGGCGCGCCACCGTGATGTTCCTCAATTTCCCGGGAAACCCGACGGCGTCCCACGTGGAGAAGGAATTCTTCAAGGACGCGGTCGCGTTCGCCAGGAAGCACGACATAGCCCTCGTCCACGACGCGGCATACGTCGAGATGACGTTCGACGGCTATGTGGCGCCCAGCATCCTGGAGGTCGATGGAGCCAAAGACATCGCCGCCGAGTTCTACTCGCTGTCGAAGCCGTTCAACATGACCGGCTGGCGTATCGGGGCCTGCGTAGGTAATAACGAGATCGTCTACAAGGGGCTCGGCATAATCAAGACGAACACGGATTCGGGCCATTTCGTGGCCGCCCAGAAGGCGGGCATCGAAGCCTTGCGCCACGACCCGGAGGGGTTCGTAGCCGGGATGAACAAAATGTATGCGGCGCGCCGGAACGCCCTGGTGGATGGCCTTAATGCGGCCGGCTGGAACTTGACCAGGCCGAAAGGGACGTTCTACGTGTGGGCGCCGGTTCCCAAAGGTTACACCTCGGCCGACTTCGCCCTGCTCCTCCTGGAGAAGGCGGCGGTGGTGGTCGTCCCCGGCACCGGATACGGGCAATTCGGCGAGGGTTACGTGAGGATTGCGCTGACTGTCGAGGAGGACAGGCTCCGCGAGGCGGTGCGGAGGATAGTCGACCACGTGAGGGTCTGAGGCAGGCGTTCCGCGCGGGGCTAGCCTGCGATCTGGACCCGTCACGCTTTTCGTGGGTATAATCGTGGGTTGCAGCGACCACCCTAAAACCATTGGCTGACGATGTGTTTCGGGGTGGTCGCTCTTGCTTGGTGTAATCGGTGCCGCGAGGTCGGGCGAGAGCCGTACCATCCCCGCTCTGCTTACCGGCTCCCTCGAGATGGATTCCACGCGCGAGTGGCTGGCCTCGAACGGCCTGGGCGGGTGGGCCTCGTCCACCGTGGCCGGCGTGAACACCAGGCGGTACCACGGGCTGCTCGTGGCGGCGACGCGACCTCCGGCCGGACGCGTGCTGCTCCTGTCGAAGGTGGAGGATAGGGCCATCCTGGGCGGAGTCGATTATCACCTGTCGTCGAACTTCTACCCCGGGGTCGTCCACCCCGACGGTTACTCTCGCCTGACCGCGTTCGAGATGGCCCCGTTTCCCATCTACACGTACGAATTCGGTGGGGCGGTGCTTACGAAAGAGATCGTTCCCCTCCACGGCCGCAACGCGATGCTCGTCCTATACACCGTGCTGGAGTCGCGTAGCCCGGTTACGCTTCACCTGGAACCCCTCGTGAACAATCGCGATTATCACGGCATTACATCCAGGCCGGGCTGGGATTTTGCGAAGGAAGCCCTGCCCGCACCGGCGGACGTGCGCAGGGGAGCGCTCGGGTCGGCGGGTGTACTGGTCTCGCCTCCCTGGGGTGGCGTTTCTCTTTCGCTGTGGCTTATCTCCGGGGGGCGTGACGAGCCGCCGGCGCGTACTCCAGAATACTCCGCCCGCGGGGTTTGGTATCGCGACATGGAGTACCCCGCCGAGCGGGCGCGTGGTTTGGAGTTCAGGGAGGACCATTACTCGCCGGGCGTGTTCTCGGTGGCCCTGGAGCAGGGCGAGCTGGCAGGGCTGTATGCTGCAGCGATAATGCCGGGGGAGGCGTGGGCCGGCGCCGGCCGCTGTGCGGGCGAGGCCCTGCCCGGGGGCTTCGTCCCGCCGATCGGCCTGCGCGAGACCAGGGTCGAGGAGGCTGCAGCCCTTCGCCGGCGGACGTCGCTCGATAAGGCGGTGTTCGACGTCGTTGCCGAGCCTTCACGGGATCCTGAATTCGAGACAGCGTTGGCCGGGGCGGCCGATTCGTTCATCGTCACCGCGCCGGACCCGCGAGGCGCGGCGCTGGGCTCCACGCGGCGCCTCGCGACGACGCCTCCCCAGAATCCCGCGCGGCGCTCCGCGAAGACCCCATCCCCGAGTTCCATAATCGCCGGATACCACTGGTTCGAGGAGTGGGGGCGGGACGCCTTCGTTTCTCTGCCGGGCCTGTGTCTCGTCACCGGGAGGTACTCCGAGGCCAGGTCGGTGATCGCCCATTTCGCCGGCTACGTCAGGGACGGGCTTGTCCCGAACCGTATCCCTGCGCCCGGGAGGGAGGCGGAATACGGCTCGGTCGACGCTTCGCTGTGGATGGTCTACGCGCTGTGGAAATACCTGCAATACACGTCGGATATGGAGTTCGCGGCTGAAATGCTCGGCGTGGTGACCGGGATCGTCGACGCCTACCTCGAGGGGACGCGGTTCGGCATCCGCGCCACGCCCAATGGCATGCTCTGGCAGGGCGAGCCCGGCATGCAGATCACGTGGATGGACGCCAAAGCCGGCGATCGCGTGGTCACTCCGCGGACCGGCTGGGCGGTGGAGGTCAACGGCCTCTGGTACAACGCCCTCCAGGTCGCGTCGGCGCTATGCCGCGCGTTCCCGGAGAGCCCTGCGAACGTGGCGCGGGCGGAGAGATATGCCTCGACCGCCCGCCTGATGAAGAAGTCGTTCGACTACCTGATGCTCGACCGCCGGCTCGGGTACGCCGTCGACGTCCGCGACGGGCATGGGCCGGATAGGAGCCTCCGGCCCAACCAGCTGATATGCATGTTCCTGCCTTTTCCGGTGATCGACGCGGAGGCGGCGCAGCCCGCGCTGCGCGTCATTATGGACCGGCTGCTCATCCCGACCGGCGTGAGGACGCTCGACCCCGGCGACCCGCGCTACAGGGGCCGGTATTGCGGAGGTGTAACCGAGAGGGACGAGGCGTACCACCAGGGGACCGCGTGGGCGTGGCTCATGGGACCGCTGATAACGGCGCTGCGCAGGGCGGACGGGTACTCGGAGCGGTCAAGGGCGCTGGCCGGCCGCCTGCTCCACCCGTTCAAGGCGCACCTCTACGAGGCCGGCCTGGGAACGGTGTCGGAGGTCTTCGACGGCGACCCGCCGCACGCGCCGGGTGGATGCATTTCGCAGGCCTGGAGCGTGGCCGAGATTTACCGGGCGTACGTTGAGGAATACTTGGAAGCGGGGCCGCCGCATGGCTCCATCGCCCACGCCGACCGCGGGTGAGGCCGATCGCGCAGGACATCTCACCTGCCACGCCCTCTTTCTATCCATACAGCGGCACTCGATTACCCTCAAGAGGGTTTAGCCATGCGGTTAGAGAATAGGGACAATGGGGCGCTGGGTTTGGCTGGGAAGAGGAAGTGGTTAGCGTGTCGCTGGAAGTCAAGGTTGACGTCCTGGGACAGGAAGTCGCTGGCCTCACTGAGAGAGTGGATGGCCTCACTGACAGGGTCAACAGTCTCACTGAGAGAGTCGATTGCCTCACTGAGAGAGTGGATGGCCTCACTGACAGGGTCAACAGTCTCACTGAGAGAGTCGATTGCCTCACCGAGAGAGTGGATGGCCTCACTGACAGAGTCAACAGTCTCACTGAGAGAGTCGATTGCCTCACCGAAAGGGTGGATGGCCTCACTGACAGGGTCAACAATCTCACTGAGAGAGTCGATTGCCTCACCGAAAGGGTGGATGGCCTCACTGACAGGGTCAACAGTCTCACTGAGAGAGTCGATTGCCTTGCAGACAAGGTCGAGAATATGGCGGATAACCTCGCACGGGTGGAGAGTCTCGCCCAGAAAGCCCTTGCCGTAGCCGAGAAGGCTCTCACCGTAGCCGAGGAAGCCCTCGCCGTGGCAAAAGAGGCCAGGAACGAGGCGCGCGAGGCGAAGGATGAGGCCAGGCGTGCAAGGGTTCTCATGGAGCAGACTGACAAGACCGTCCACCTGATCCTTGAGAACCTGACGACGTTCCTGGAGAGAACGGATCTCATGTCCAGAAGAATGGACGAAGCGGAAGAGACTTGTGAACGCAGATACATGGAGATGAGGGCCGGAATTCACGGGTTGGACAAACGCGTTACGAAGGTGGAACATATCCTTCAGATACGAAAACGCTAGCCGAATGATATCCGAATGAATATCCGAATGACAGGAATCCTCCACCCGGACCGACCAGAAAAATCCGGGTGCACGCCTTCCATTAGCTGCTGGCGCCGACGCTGAGTGCGCTATTGTGCCGGCGGTTGCCAAGTTAGTACCAGAAATCATAGCCCCGAAACCCCTGTCCCATCTGGATTTTCGTCTTTGCCTGCGGTATAACCCGGAGACTCATGCTGGTAGCATGAAAGTCCTATAGCAGGCCAATTCTACCAACAGGCGTGCTGCCTTCGCACCGCTTCCGTACCGTAAATCCCAGGCGCGGAGCGTCGCCGAGATTTACAGGGCGTACGTTGAGGAATACTTGGAGGCGGGGCCGCCGCGCGGCCCCTTCACTCCCGCCGGTCCGGGCGGAGGATAGTCACGGAGGAACAAGACGGAGGCACAGAGATGAGGGTCCTGATGATCTCCTGGGAGTACCCGCCGAAGAACGTCGGCGGGCTGGCCAGGCACGTGTGGCACCTGTCGAAGGCGCTCGCCAGGCGCGGCGTTGAGGTACACGTCGTGACGGTGGGCGATGAGTCACTCAAGCAGAGACAGGACGACGGCGGCGTGCGCGTTCACCGCGTGGTCCCATACCGCCTGAGCCCGCCCGAGTTCGTCCCGTGGGTGCTCCAACTCAACGTGAGCCTTCTGGAGCGTGCGGTGTCCGTGCTGAACGACCTGGATGGGGTGGACCTGGTCCATTGCCACGACTGGCTCGGCGCGTTCGCCGGAAGGGCGCTCAAACACACGTACAGGGTCCCGCTCATCGCGACGATACACGCCACCGAGCACGGGAGGCACCAGGGCCTGCACAACGCGTGGCAGCGGTACATCGGGGACGTGGAATGGTGGCTGACCTACGAGGCCTGGAGGGTCATCTGCTGCAGCCAGTACATGCAGGGCGAACTGCAATCGGTGTTCCAGTTGCCTGCCGACAAGATCAGGGCGATAAGAAACGGCGTCGACCCCGCCGAGTTCGAGACCAGGAGTAACCGGAAGAGGGAGGAATTCGCCCACCGGTCCGAGTCGATCGTGTTTTTCGTGGGGCGGCTCGTGCCCGAAAAAGGAGTGCAGGTACTGCTGGACGCGATCCCCGAGGTGAGGAAGGTCAAACCGATGACCAGATTCGTCATCGCCGGCACGGGGCCGAGCGAATCCTGGCTCAAGGCGAAGGCGTACCAGATGGGTGTCGCGGACCAGGTCAGATTCACCGGGTATATAGACGACCCCGTGCGCAACAGCCTGTACTCCTGGGCAGACGTCGCTGTGTTCCCGAGCACTTACGAGCCGTTCGGCCTCGTCGCTCTCGAGGGTATGGCCGCGCGGTGCCCGGTGATCGTGGCGGACTGCGGGGGCCTGTCGGAGACGGTCGAGCACGGGGTAGACGGCCTCAAATGCCGCGTGGGCGATTCGGGTAGCCTTGCCGCTGAGATCCTGCACGTGCTGTGCGATGCACAGTACGCCGGCTACCTGAGAGACAACGCTTATAAGAAGGTGACCATGGACTACACCTGGGGCGGCGTCGCGGACGAAACGCTGTCGGTGTACTCAGAGGTGCTGAACGACCACCGCAGGAGCCTCTGGAAGAGCGAGGCCGCCGGGTTGAGGCTACCGAAGCCGTTCGCCCTGACCAGGGCGTTCATGGAGTGGGGAAGGTACAGTCGCGCGTAGTGAGGCTACGTTCAACCATACACATCAACTTGCCGGGGGGTTCCGCAACTGTGAAAGCCGTGATCATGGCCGGGGGAGAGGGCTCGCGTCTTCGCCCACTCACGTGCAACAGGCCGAAGCCAATGGTCCCCGTGGTCAACGCTCCGATACTGCAGCACATCCTCAATCTGCTCAAGGCGCACGGTATCACCGACGTCGTGCTGACGCTTCAGTTCATGCCCACGGCGATCATGAACCACTTCGGGGACGGCTCCGGACTGGGGATGAGGATGCGCTACGTGGTTGAGGACTCACCGCTGGGGACCGCGGGCTCCGTCAGGAACGCGGCGCGCCTCCTGGACGAGCCGTTCCTCGTGTTGAGCGGCGACGCCCTGACCGACTTCGACCTCACGCGCCTGTATGAGTACCACGTGAGCACGGGCGCGAAGGCCACCCTGGCGCTGACGCGGGTTTCCAACCCCGTTGAACTCGGGATCGTGATCACCAACCCCGACGGTTCCATCAGGAAGTTCCTCGAAAAGCCCTCGTGGGGCGAGGTATTCAGCGACACCGTGAACACCGGCATCTACGTGCTCGACCCGTCTATACTGCAGAAGGTCCCGGAGGGAAGACCGTTCGACTTCTCGAAAGACCTGTTTCCGACGCTCCTGGCATCGCGAGAGCCCATGTTCGGCCTGGTACTCGATGGCTATTGGTGCGACATCGGCAACCTGGAGCAGTACGTCCAGGCGCAGATCGACGCCATGGATCGCAAGGTCAACCTCGCCATTCCCGGTAGCGGGACTTCGCAGGGGGTCTGGGTATCGGGCGAAGCCGCGATCTCACAGGGGGCGGTGGTCATCCCTCCGGTGGTGATCGGCGACGGCGCACGGATAGCGCCCGGCGCGGTTGTGGGCCCGCACACGGTGGTCGGAAGGGGCTCTCAGGTCTGTGCGGGGGCGTCGCTCCGGCGGGCGGTGCTATGGGACGGGGTATTCGTGGGCGAGGGCTGCGAGGTCCGCGGTGCGGTGCTCTGCGACAGGGTGCAGGCCAAGCCGAACGCGAAGGTGTTCGAGATGGCCGTGGTCGGCGATGACACTCGGGTCGAGGAGCGGTCCGTAGTAAAGCCGGGCGTGAAGATATGGCCGAACAAGATCGTGGGCAAGGCAGCCACGGTGCACGAGAGCATGGTCTGGGGGAACGTGGCCCCGATTTCGCAGGTCAAGAGCCTCGGACTGGCAGGGCTGCCCAACACCGACGTTACCCCCGAAGCAGTCACCCGCATGTGCGCCGCGCTGGGCGGCGCCCTGGGCGGGAAGGGGACGGCTGTGGTGGCGGCGGACTCGCGTACGGCGGCGCAGATGCTGAGGCAGGCCGCGGCGTGCGGGTTCACCTCGTCCGGCATGGACGTCATCGACCTCGGGCTGGGTATGCCCCCCATCATCAGGTTTGCCGTCCGGCTCCTCGGGGCCCAATGTGGGGTTGCCGTCAAGCGCGGTGTCTCCGGCGACGATTCCGTCGTAGTCGAGATATACGACTCGCGCGGCGTCAACCTGCCCGCGGACATGCAGAGGAAGGTCAACCATTCACTGGCGCGGGGCGACTTCGGCAGGGTGCCATCGGAGTCCATCGGCCGAGTGACCTTCTGCCCGTCGGTCGTATCCGACTACCTGGGGAATATGTCGGAAGGTCTCGACGCCGATGCGATTCGCACCCAGGCGCTGCGCCTCTATGCTGCCGTCCCCGCCGAGGCCGAAGACCTGGTCGACATGGCCGGCGAGAGATTTGGGTTTGAAATCAACGTCACCGGCGGGGCAGGCGATGTGGAGGCTCTCGTCGGAAGCGACGGCGCCTCGGTGGGCGCAGTGTTCGGGCCGACGATGGAGTCGGTGTCCCTCGTCGACGAGACGGGAAGGGTCATCGCCGGCGTCGCGCTTCATGCCTTGCTGCTTCGCGCGCTCCTTGAAACCCGCCCGGGATCCACAGTCGTCGTGCCGGCCAACTTCCCCGGGTACGCCGAGGAACTGGCTCGGGTTCTGGGTGGCCGCGTTGTACGCTCCAAGACCTCGGTCCCCGCCCTGATGTCCAAGATGCTGGAGCACTCGGAGAAGTCGGGTTCGCCCCAGTTCAGGGTGTGGTTCGACGGCCTGAGCTGTCTGCTGTGGCTCCTGGAATGGCGCGGGCACAGCGGCGCGACCTTCGCGGAGCTGTCCGGGGCGGCGCCGGGCACCATTGTGGCCGCCAGGACGGTGCACTGCCCCTGGGAGGCCAAGGGCCGCGTGATGCGAACGCTGGTCACGACCCTACCACACGACGACGAGGTCCCTGAGGGCGTCAGGCTGAGGCAGGAGCGGGGCTGGTCGCTCATACTGCCCGACGAGGACGAACCGGCGTATCACGTGTACGCCGAGGCTGCCTCGATGGAGGTTGCGTCGGAGATAGCGGAGTCACTCGCCCGCAAGGTCGCTGAACTGAGGGATACCGGGAAAGAGTGACAACGGGGCGGCATGGACCGCCACCCCTACCCAAATACCCTGTAATCCATGTCCGGGAATATGTTATCCTTCGCCTCCACCCGCGGCAGCCACCCGTCCTCGTACAGCAGGCCCTCCGCGGCCGGGCCCTCCGATAGACAATCGAATATCTTCGTGAAGCGGCCGAGGTGCCCTGTGAGGCGCTTCACCGCGTACTCGGTCACGGTGCCCGTCTTGAGGATGAAAGGCCAGTCGCTCGCCTGGGCGAGCAGCAGCTCCCGTCCGGCCTGGTTGAGCGCGCGGCGCGTGGGCTCCCCGGCGTCGTGGTACCTCCGCGCCAGTGTCGTCATTCGTTCGGCGGCCTTGTGCAGGTGGCGCCAGATCCAGTCATTGCTGCCCTCCAGCCATACTTCGTTGTATCCCCTGAACCCCCAGCTCGACATCGGTGGCTGGCACGGCTGGTTCACGGGGTACATCGCCAGGTAGTCAGATGGGGTCGCCAGCCGGATCTCGTCCTGAGCGTACGCCGTCTTCCGGATGAGCAACTCGAGCCACTGTATCCCCTCAAACCACCAGTGCCCGAACAGCTCGGCGTCATAAGGACACACGACGATGGGCACGTGGTCCATCGCTTTTGACCAGTATTCGGCCTGCTTCTGCCTGTTGAACATGAAGTTGCCGGCGTGCACGGCCGCGCGCTCTCGCGCTATGTCCGGGACATAGGGCTCCTTGTATCCCGAGTCCTTGCCGGTTATGCGGAAGTACTTGATCCCGGTGTTCGCCCTGGCGCCGTCGCCGGGGAGGTACCGCGAGACGTAATCCCAGTCCAGGTCGTACCCGATATCTCTGTAGAACTCGCGGTAGTTCGGGTCACCGGGATAGCCTTCCTGGGCGCTCCAGACCTGCTTGGAGCTGTCCGTGTCGCGGCCGAACGCGACCACGCCCGATGGGCACTCCACCGGCGCAAAGCACGCGTACCTGGGCCGCGGGGTGGCGTGCAGTACCCCGTGGGACTCGAGGATCACGTATCGCACGCCCAGGCGCGCCAGGTGCTCGTCGTGGCCGGGGCTATAACCGCATTCGGGTAACCAGAAACCCGCGGGCTTTCGCCCAAACACCCGCTCATATAGCCTGACGCCCACTTCCATCTGGGCGCGGACCGCCTCGGGGTTGAGGTCGAGCAGCGGGAGGAACCCGTGGGTCGCGGCGCTGGCCAGGATCTCGATCCGCCCCGCGTCCTGCAACTCGCGGAAAGCGCGGACGAGGTCGGTGTGGTACGTGTCCTCGTAGACCCGCCGCACGCGGAGGAATTGCCTCAAGTACATCTCGGCCAGGGGCCGCAACGTGGCGTCGTGCTCGAGCCGGATGACTTCCCTCTGCGCCAGCTCTATGAGCCTGGCCAGGTGGCGTGAATAACGCCGCCTGAGGAGCGGGTCCATCATCATCGAGAGCAGCGGTGGAGTGAGGGAGATGCTGATCCGGCCCGGGACGCCCTCCGACTCGAGCCGTGTGAGGGCGTCCACGAGCGGGACGTAACACTCCGTCATCCCCTCGAAGAACCACCACTCCTCGCGGAAATCCTCGTGTTCGGGGTGGCGTACGTACGGGAGGTGCGCGTGAAGGATTATACTCACAAGACCTTTAAGCACTTGGCGGCCGCCTTTCCTACCTGTTCTACTTGTTGTTGCCCGTCTTGACGAATTCCGGCGAGCTCGGGCCCGCTCCGCCGTAAAGCCCCGTCCAGCCAATGGGCGGCCATTCCGCCGACATTGCATCCGACACGCCTGCCGGAGGGGTCAACACCACGTTTGACCGCGCCATCGGCACGAACCTGCCCCACCGGCTGAGCCGTCCGATCTCGGCGTAGTAAGTGTGGGCGGGCGTCGCCAGGCCGAGGTACCAGCTATCCGATTGATCGGTGAGCCGGATGTCCTGGTGCATGCGCTGTCCGCCGGTGATGTCGTATAGTCGCAGCACCGGCACCGTCTCCATAAGCTCGACGCCGTCCTCGCGCGAGCGTGCCTGTTGCCACTCTGGCTGGACCTCCCAGTAGGCGTACAGCCAGTTCGGATCGCGAACCATCAATGCGACCCGGTTGTCACCGTACCTTGATGGGACGGAGTACTCGGTTACGGCGGGGGTTGTAACCTGAGGGGCGAGCTCTTCGGCGAACTCCGTGTCCTCAAGGTGTTCCGGCGTGCGTTCGGGCTTGCGGACTGGTCCGCGAACCGGCCTGCCGAGTGGCGGCAGGGGCCTCCGGTCGGGCGAGGCGCGCATGCCAAGACGACCGCGCGCTGAGGCGACGGCGATGAACAGTACGGCGAGCAAAGCGGCCGCGAGCAGAGCAAAGAGCTGCATACTAACCCCCTTCCGGTGAGAGATTGTTTGAGAAAGCCACGTTTTCAATATGGAGTAATCGCGATCCTTTTATACGGGAGGTCTGAGGTGGCAAGAGCGCTAACCCTTGGTAACGGGCGCCTTACCGTCAACTTCGATTCGCGCCTCGTGCTGCGGGAACTCTACTTCCCACACGTTGGAATGTTCAGCCACGTCGAGGGCAGGAGAAACATGATCGGTGTGTGGGAAGGCGGGCGCTTTGCCTGGATCGACGCCGATTCGTGGAACCGGTCGATCCGGTATCGCGAGGACACGATGGTATCGGAGTGCAGGGCCGTCAATCCCGGCCTGGGCGTTGAGCTGAGCATCACCGACTGCGTTCATTATCGCGAAAACATTTTCCTCAGGCGTATCACCGCGCGCAACGCTTCGGCCGCAGCGCGCCAGGTAAGGCTATTCTTTGTAAACGACCTGTGCATCAACGAGTCGGACATCGGGGACACGGCGTACTACGACCCGGACTCCGGCTCGATCGTCCACCACAAGCGCGGGCGCTTCTTCTGCTTCGGCGGCCGCGCCCACGGCGGAGGGTTCAGCCAGTTCACCGTCGGGAAGAAACGGTTCGGTGGCGCGGAGGGGACGTGGCGCGACGCCGAGGACGGCTGCCTCGAGGGCCACAGCGTCTCTCACGGATCGGTCGACAGCACCGTGTCGTTCTGGCTGGACCTCGGACCTTACGTTGAGGCTACGGTACATTACTGGATGTGCGTCGCTGACGGCGCCGCCGAGGCTATGCGGCTGAACGCCCTCGTGACCTCCACCGGGGCGGACGACCTGATCGAGGAGACTGCTACCTACTGGAAACGGTGGCTGGCGCGCGCGCCTCTGAAAAGGTCCGACCTCTCGGATGGGGCCGCGGCGTGCTACCGCCGGAGCCTCCTGCTCACGCGGGCCGCCCTGGACCACGGGGGTGGGGTGCTGGCATCCACCGACCTCGACATCATGATGACCAACCGCGATCATTACAGCTACGTGTGGCCCCGGGACGCCGCGCTGGCCGCGCGATCGCTGGCGCTGGCGGGTTATCCCGAGTGCTCGAGGGCATTCTTGCAGTATGCTGCGCGTACCGTCACCGACCGCGGGTTCTTCTGGCCGAAGTACCACGCCGACGGGACGGTGGGGTCGAGCTGGCACCCCAGAGAGGGGCCGTTCCTCCCGGTCCAGGAGGACGAAACGGGGCTCGTGGCTTTTCTCGCCGGCGAACACCTCCGCCTGTTCGGCGACGTCGAATTCCTTTCGCGTGTTTACAGCGACCTTGTCAAGAGGATTGGTGTGTTTCTGTCGGAGTATAGAGACGACCGCGCCGGACTCCCGCTTCCCAGCCACGACCTGTGGGAGGAGCGCCGCGGGGTTTTCATCTGGACCTGTTCGGCGGTATACGCGGGCTTGAAGGCGGCGGGCGACCTCGCGTCCGTGTTCGAACCGGCGGTCGCGGCGCGGTTCTACCAGGCTGCGGCGGAAGTGGGCCGCGCCGTGCGCTCGAACCTCTACAGCCCGAGGGCGGGACGGTTTGTGCGCGGCTTTCTCCTCGAAAGCGATGGCTCGTGCCGCATCGATCACACGATCGAATCGAGCGCGTATGGAGTCGTGCTGATGGGGGTGCTAAATCCCCTTTCTGACGAATCGATCGCCACGATGAACGCTATCCGGGAGAGCCTGTGGATAAAGACGGGCGTCGGCGGCGTGTGCCGTTATCCCAACGACTGGTACTTCCGGGTAACGCACGATCCCTCGACGCCGGGTAATCCCTGGTTCGTATGCTCGCTCTGGCTCGCTTCGTGGCACATAGCAGCCGCGCGAAGCCTGGACGACCTGGAGTTCCCCAGGACCGTGCTGGAGTGGGCGCCCGCGCACGCCCTGGAGACGGGGATAATGTCCGAGCAACTCCATCCATTTTCGGGCGAACCGCTCTCCGTGGCGCCGCTCACGTGGTCGCACTCGACCTACGTGAACGCGTTCCTCGATTACGAGGCCAAGTGGCTGAAGCTATCAACCTAGCCGGTCTACCGCTCGATCCAACTCATTACACCGTGCGCGCGGGGGACAATACTGATAGGTCCCGGGGAGCGGTCGTTTTCAAGCGATCGCCACCCGGCTAAAAAGGAGGCGGTGTACGCGAATGATAGCCGATGATAGGGTTTGGGTCAGGCCTGTGCCGGCAGTGAAGAACCAGAAGGCCGAGATGGGCTACAAGGGGCTCCTCGCGAACTCGGGCGCCGACGCGGTCTGGGCACACGTCGGGTTCGACGGCTGGAAGAACATCCATACGATACCGATGATGAAACGAGGAGACGGTAGCTTCACCTGCGACATCACCTGCCAGGGCGACCGGCAGATGAACTTCTGCTTCAAGGACTCGGCGAATCACTGGGATAACAACAGCGGGTGGAACTGGTCCTGCGACATCAAGTCAAACCACTCGTGACAGGCCTGAACTGAACGGGGGAGGGAGAGAGACCGGTGCCTCAGGCGACCGGTCTCTCGAACACCCCTTCAAGCCCCTCAGCTCGCACGCGCGCACCGATCTCCTCGCGGTCCGTCGTGTAAAGTCCCCTCTGTTTCATGCGCTCGAAGAAGCTCGCTCCGGCAAACGTGAGCGTTCGCGGGAAGCCGCTCGAACCCGCAAGCTCATCCTGCGCCATGGCGATGAAATCGCCGATCGCCGTATTCCTTCCGAGTACCAGCAGTCCCTTGCCTGCGGCGCGGGCCGCCGCGTTCCTGCCTGCCAGCGCCCCGGTAACGATCGCCTCGGTGTGACCGACGTACGGCCCCGACTTTTCCCCGCAGCAGAACAGGTTCTCCAGGGCCCCCACCCGGAGCGACTGGTCGCGCTCGGCTATGCACGTATACCTTATGGAGTTGCCCTTGCCCCCCGCCAGCGGTTCCGCGTACCTTGCCCGCTCGAAACCCGGTATCGTCCTCAGGTCGTCGAGCGGGAAGTAGGGGGACATCAGTTTGCCGTACCCGTTGTCCAGGATTATGAGGTTCTCGGCGTACGGCCCGAGCGCATACTGCTGGCACGCCTTGCTCGCGAGTTTGGACCTGTTGATGAGTTCTTCGGGCAGGGGGACGACCACGACCCCATCGCGGTCGAGCGTCTTGACGATGTCAGCAGCCAGCGAGCCCTTGACCAGGTCGCAAGACCCGCTGAACACCCCGGGCTCCGGCCTCTGCCCGGTTACGGCGAACTCCCTGGCCCCGGAGAGGCGAGCGAGCCCCTGTCTGGGTCCGAAGCTGGGGCAGCGGAATATGCACATCGCGCAGCCATTGCCGTACTTGGCGCACGAACCCATCGGGCCGGCGCTGCCGGTAGCGTCCACGAACGCGCCCGCCTCCCAGGCCTCGCCGTCGGCTGTCGCGACCGACCTGACGTTCTCGCCGTCTACCTTGACCGAGATGATCCTGCACTGGGTGAAGACCTGAACACCCGCGGCGGAGAGTGCCTGCCTGACCGCCGGCTCGATACGCGTGACGTCGTACAGGCTCGCGTGCTTGTGGCCGGGGAACTCTATTCCGCGGTGACGGGAGTTGTCGTCAGCCACTGCGAACAGGTCGCCCGCCCCCATCGCCGCCGCCTCTTCCGCCGCGGTGTACCTCCCGTTGTTGCGCATGATCCCGCCAGAGAGGCCGGCCCCTAGGAGCATGTCGGTCCTCTCCAGGAGCGTCGCCCGCGCCCCGGCCTTCGCTGCCGCGAGCGCCGCCGAGCACCCGGCCCAGCCGCCCCCGACAACCACGACCTGCAATTCCCCTGTCATGGGCTATGTTCACCCCCTGTAGAAAAGGCGACGTCTTCCGGATTGACCGCGGCCTTGCACGCCCTCGTCCATAGGCTGGACTTCGTGGAAATGCCGCAACCCCCGCACACACCGTCTCCGCAGCACATCACCGAGTTGTTCGATGCGGTGAGCTTCGCTCCGGAGCCGGCCTCGCGGATGGCTGCCAGCAGCGCCCGGTGCTGCGAGTCCGGGCCGGAGCTGTGAACCAGGTCGAAGCCGCCCTCTCTGATGAGCCCTACGAGTGTCTTCACCTGGTCGGGACCTGCCCCAGGGGACTCCACCACCGGAACCCCAAGGCGCCGCATGTCCGGCTTGGCAAACACCCCGTCCACCAGGTCTCCAGACGCCAGCGCTGCGGTTACGCGGTTGTTCTTCCTCAACAGGTAGGACGCAACATGGACCGCCGGTCCCTGGCCGATGCCCCTCGCGACGACCAGCGCGTGCGAATTCCGGAGCCGCCTCAGCCGCTGCGACCCCAGCACGCCGTTCCAGTACGGCCCCCTTGCCAGCAGAAAATCCCTTGACCTGTCGAGCGCCTTTGTCTTCGGACCCATGACCTGCACGGCGAACCTGGCGCTTTCCCAGTCGACGTCCATTACCGAAATCGGCGCATTGAAACACTGCCGGGTGCCCGGGGGGCGCAGGAATAGAAAAGCCCCCGGCTCACTCAACTCGTTTACGAGGTTGCGGGGGACGCCCAGCGTAAATACGGTTAGTCTACCGCTTCTGAAGACGTCCTTTATGGCCATCTCATACTCGGGCCTGGGTGGGAGGGGTCGTTTCCCGGCCCAGAGGTATTCCGAGTAGACGCACACACCGGACCACGCGCAGTCGCACAGCGCCTCGCCCCTTAGTAGGGAGCAAGTTATGCATTCCCCCAGATCGGCCAGTACGCAGGGGCAGAACTGGGAACCTGCGTCGCTGCAAACCGAGGTGCCCTGACTGGAAGACAAAGCCACACCCCCCTCTGCGTGCTCCCACCCTAACCTATGTCTCTACCGTTGACCCTGTTACAGCGTGCCTGTTGGGCATATACATTCAGAGACGCGACGTTGGAGGAGTGCCACAATGAGAAGCCGCACGGCCTCAAGGACGGCCGCAGGACTGGTCACGCTGATCTCTCTGATCACGTTGTTCGCGCTGATACCCACGGTCAGGGGATGCGCCCCCGCGCTCAGGGCGTGGAGAAAGAAGCAGCCAACCAGTCAGACAGTCATCCACCTGGCGACGGAAGACCTCAAGTACCTGGTCCCCGTCACAGTGGAACTTCCCAAGGGGGATGCCATGGCCGATGCGGCAAGGCTTGTCATTGAGTGGGAAGGGGCCGGGCCGCTCCGGTCGCCATTCCCGCCGGGTAGTCGCTTCAAGTCGCTCAAGACCGACGGCTCGTCGGCCGTGGTTCGCGTGGCGGTCCCGCCGGGTGTTCCCGGTTCGGAGAGCCTTCCCCCTGGTGGAGCCCCCCTCGACCGGCTGGCTGCGGATGCTTTGTTCTGGACGCTGACGGGGTTTGACGGCGTGCGACATATAACCGTTGAGGGCCTGGGCAGTCCCGTCTCGTCGCCGCGCCCGGCATTCGTCAACCACGATGGTTCGCCGCCTGTGGAGGCCAGCATGAAGGTGGTGTTGTGGTTCGGTTACAGGGGCGCTTACCTGGTCCCGGTCACCCGGTTTGTCCCCAGGACCCTCAACCCTCACAAGAGCGCCATAGAGCACCTGCTTGCAGGTCCACCCCGGGATGGGGCGCTCGAGAAGACGATCCCCGATGGGGTGAAGGTGCTGAGTGTGACCCTGAAAAGCGGTGTGTGCACTGTAGACCTGTCGGATGAGTTAGCGAAGGTGCGTGCGGAGGGAGAGCAGGCCGAGCGAATGGTGATCCAGTCGATTGCGCTCACGCTGACCGAATTCATCGACGTGTCCTCTGTCGAATTGGCGTTGGCGGGGAAAAGGGGCGGGACGCTGGGCAATTATACCGCATCCGGCAGGCCGTTGAGCAGGCCCGTTATTAATCCCCTGCCAGCGAGGCCAAACTAGTGTTGGCTTTCGCAGGAATTTGGCAGCTTGAGGGCGAATGGAGGCAGGCGGTGAAGCCGGGTTGTATCAGTGCCGGAAAAGGCGGGGGAATCGGTTCGTGGCCAGAAGCATGACCGGATTTGGTAGAGGCAATTCCGATGGGCCACGTTACCGCGTCCGGGTGGAAATCAAGGCGGTCAACCACCGGTACCTGGAGGTGGCGCCGAGGATCCCGAGGGTGGCTGCCTCTCTCGAAGACAGGCTCCGGAAGGCGGTACAGGCGAGGGTCGAGCGTGGGCGGTTCGACGTGTTCGTCGATGTGAATCCCGCGGAAGACGCGGGCAAGCAGGTAAAGGTTGACAAGGCCCTGGCATTGGCATATTATAGTGCATTGAAGGATATGCAGGATGAACTGGGAATATCCGGAAGTGTCGAGGTTTCGTTGCTGGCCGGACTCCCGGGGGTATTGAGCCAGGCTGAGGCCGAGGAAGATTCGGCGCTTCTCTGGCAGTCTCTCGAACGGGCGTTGGAGGCCGGACTCGATGGCATTATCGCAATGCGTGAGAGAGAAGGAGAAACGCTCAGCCGGGACATAATCTCGAGGATCGATAAAGTTGGCGCGCTCGTCTCGGAGATCAAGGCGAGGGCGCCTGTCATGGTGGAGCAATACCGGCGTAAGCTCGACAGCCGAATCAAGGAACTTCTCCCCTCCGATGCTCTTGACGAAATGCGCTTGGCTATGGAAGTGGCCTTATACGCGGACAGGGTCAACATCGACGAAGAAATCGTCCGCATAACAAGTCACCTTGAACAGCTGAAAGACGCCTTGAGAACGGACGGTGCGGTTGGCCGGAAGATGGATTTCATCCTCCAGGAAATCAACCGTGAGATAAACACAATCGGCTCCAAGGCGGCCGACACGCACGTCGGAAGCGTAGTAGTCGAGGTCAAGAGCGAACTCGAGAAGATCAGGGAACAGGTCCAAAACATCGAGTAGGAAAAGGGGAGGGGACTGTAGTGGCTTTACCGGAGTTGACGGCTAAGGAGAAGAAGGCAGCGCTTGAGAAAGCCCAGGTCATGAGGAAGAAGCGCAGTGAACTGCGCGCCGCCCTCAAGAAGGGGACGGTCGACTTCGGCAAGGTGCTGGATGGGGACGACGAGATTACCGCAAGGATGAGGGTGGCCTACTTGCTCAAGTCTTTGCCGAGGGTAGGCAAGGTAAAAGCCCAGAAGATCATGGAGGAAGTCGGCATCGACGAGTCAAGGCGTGTGCAGGGTCTCGGCAAGCGCCAGAAGGAAGCGCTACTCGCGAGGCTCGGCAAGAAGTAATTGGGAGGTAGGCGGATGGACATCAAGTTGATCAACATTGGTTTCGGTAACATCGTCTCGGCAAACAGGATCGTGGCCATCGTAAGCCCCGAATCCGCCCCCATAAAGAGGATTATCACCGAGGCGCGTGACCGGGGGATGTTGATCGACGCCACGTACGGCCGCCGTACAAGGGCCGTCATTATAACGGACAGCGACCACGTGATCCTGTCCGCAGTCCAGCCGGAAACCGTCGCAAACAGGCTATCCAGCAAGGAACCAGAAGACATAGTCGAAGAAGAGTAGGCGGTAGGGGATGTGTGACGCAGGATCCGGTGAGGGCCTGCTCGTGGTGATGTCCGCTCCGTCTGGCGCTGGGAAGGGCACGCTTCGTCGTGCCCTTATTGATGACCATCCGGAGATAGTGTTCTGCCCATCAGTCACCACCAGGCAGGCTCGCCCCGGCGAAAGGGATGGCGTGGACTATCACTTCGTCGGTGTGAGCGAATTCGAGGAGATGGTGGTCGCCGGCCGTTTCGCCGAATGGGCGCGCGTGTACGGCAACCTCTACGGAACCCCGAGGGAGACGCTGGACAACTTGCTGGCGAGCGGGGTGACCGTGCTGGTGGAGAAGGACGTGCAGGGCGCCATCGCTCTCAAGAGGCTCTACCCGGAAGGCATCTACGTGTTCGTGCTACCCCCGTCCTTTGAGGAGCTCAAGAGAAGGATGAGGGCGAGGGGCACGGAGACGGAGGCGGACGTCGAGAGGCGGCTGGAATCATACCCGGGCGAATTGCAGTACGTAGGGCAATACGACTACGTCATCGTGAACGAGGACCTCGGGCGCGCAAAAAAGGACCTCGAGGCGATAATACTCGGTGAGAGGGCCCGGAGGTGCGGCTGTCGTGCCGGGTCCTGAGGGTTGTAAGGAGGTTAAGGGTCACTCAATGCTTTACCCGTCTTTGGACACACTCATGAGGATGGTAGATTCAAAGTACACTCTCGTGGTTACCGCCGCCAAAAGAGCGCGGGAAATCACCGAGGGCAAAACGTATATCGAGGACATCGGCTCGGTCAAGCCGGTCACGATTGCGTTGCACGAGATCGCGGAGGGACGCGTGACCTACGAGAGGGTCCGGGCCGCCGGAGGCCATTCGGCGGTTGCTCTGGCATCAGAGCCGGCGCCGGAGCCCGCAACTGAGCCGGAGTCCGCCGAGCCGGTCGGGGATACTGGTCCGGAGCCAGGCCCAGAGCAAGGTTCGGAGCAGGGGTCGTAACGGCGCCTGTAATCAGGCTACCCGCCTGATCCGGCGTATTCATCCGGGGTGATTCAAGTGCTTGAAGGGCGACGCGTCGGCCTTGGGGTCAGCGGGGGAATCGCGGCGTACAAGGCGCTCGACCTGTGCAGCCGTCTCAGGCAGATGGGCGCGGAAGTCCAGGTGGTGATGACTGAGAACGCGACCAGGCTTATCGCGCCTCTCGCGTTTCAGACGCTGTCCGGGAACCCCGTCATCCACGCGATGTTCGATGAACCCGCCCGCTGGAACGTCGAGCACATCGCGTTCGCACAGTGGGTCGAGGTGATGGTCGTCGCGCCCGCCACAGCCAACGTGATCGGGAAGGTCGCGGCGGGGATCGCCGACGACTTCCTGACCACCTCGATCATGGCTACCAGGGCGAAGGTGCTGTTTGCGCCGGCCATGAACTCGGCGATGTACGAGAACCCCATCGTGCAGTCGAACATCGAGAGGCTTCGTTCGCTGGGCTACGAGTTCATCGAGCCCGAGAGCGGCTGGCTGGCGTGCGGCGAGTCCGGCAAGGGCCGCCTGGCGCCGGTGGAGGACATCGTTGACAGGATCGTGCGGGTGCTCGGCGCCGGCGCCGCCGCCGGCGGGGACGCTGTGGCCGGCGGTACGAAGGGAGCGACTGCGCCGGCGGGGACTGTGGCGACTGGTGTCCCGGTGGTGGCCGCAGACCTGCGCGGCAAGACGGTCATGGTGACCGCGGGGCCTACGAGGGAGTACTTCGACCCCGTGAGGTATATATCCAACCCATCCTCCGGCAAGATGGGCTTCGAGATCGCCCGCGAGGCCCGCGACCGCGGCGCACGCGTCATCCTCGTGAGCGGCCCCGTGTCACTGGAGCCGCCCGCCGGTGTCGAGTACATCCCCGTCGTCACCACTGCGGAAATGAGGGACGCGGTGATCTCGCGGCTGGAATCCTGCGACGCCCTAATCAAGTCAGCGGCCGTGTGCGACTACCGGCCGGCCGTCATACACGACAAGAAGATCAAGAAGGACGGGCGCGGCCTGGACATTCACTTTGAGCCCAACCCCGATATCCTCTTCGAGGCAGGACAAAGAAAGGGTCGCACGATACTTGTGGGGTTCGCCGCGGAGACGGATAACCTCGTCCCCAACGCCGTGGCGAAGATACGCAAGAAGAACCTCGACCTCATCGTGGTCAACGACGTCACTCAACAGGGCGCCGGCTTCGGCACGGACACCAACGCCGCCAAGATCATCGACCCCGAGGGTAATGTACACGAAGTGTCGCTCACCTCGAAGCGGGAGATGGCGCGGATCATCGTCGACCGCGTGGCCGGTCTGCTAAAAACCTGCGGAGAATGATCGGGGCCTACCTTGTCATCCCACCGATACCCGAGCGTCGTGGGCTTGCCCATGCATGTGACCTTCCTGCTGCCGGGCCGGTTCACCCGCTTTACTTACCACATCGGACGCCACTTCTTGTCTTTGGACCGCCGGGGAAAACCGTTGCACATCGGATTGACATAAGTCATAAGATATGGTGACCCCAGGGAGAAAGGAGGTCAAGACAATGGCGAAGGTTCAGATCGTTGGACTCGCAGACCCCGCGACTTATCCCGTCGCTCCAACCATGTTCACCCAGATTGCCCTAGTTGACACGCTGGTTGCCTCTGAGTTGAAGCCCCCGATAGAACAGCTGATCACGGTCTTCATCGATGTGTCCATTGATTCGGTGCGCATAGTCCAGACGCCGATAGGGACCTCACTAGGTGGGCAGATCCTGTTGGGGGCCAAGGCGGTCATCGAAGGGACGGTCAACCAGAAGATGACGTATGTCGCGGCGGCGCCCGATCAACCGGTCCACGCCTTCGAGGGAACCATCCCGTTCAGTACTTTCATAGTGGTTCCCCCGACGGTTGGTGGCATACCCATCGTGGACCTGTTGGGTGCGATCAAGGTAACCCCATTTATTGAGGACGTGTTCGTAAATGTCACCTCGCCCAGGTCGGTATTCAAAAATGTCATTCTGTTCTTGAATCTGACGATTGCCACTCCGCTGCCCTGACGGGCGTCGAGATTGGTAATGAGGCGAGAATGAGATAGCAAAAACCCGTCGCCTGTGGGGGAGAGCCGGCATTCGCGCCCGCCCCCTCCCCCACACACTCGGAGAGACCCCATTTTCGGTCGATCCATCGAGGGAAGTGTTCGGTCCCTGGAACCGATAGGCCGGCCTAAGACTGTCTCGGCTTATGGGGTTGGGATAACAAGTTGGTTATGGAGACGTCCAGGAACAGGATAATGTTCTTGAAGATTTTTCTCGGCGAGACTACATCGACAAAGACGTCCTCAACAAACGGCGTTACCTTGAATGCTTTTAGTAGATCATTAACGGGCACACAGTTCACCGATGGTGGGATGACTACGAATGTGCTGAATGGTACGGAACCTTCGACCGCGTGGACGGGTTGGTCTGGCTCGGAGGCCACGTAAGTGATTTTCTCGTCAATGTTTCCCTCGACCACCAGTTTACAGCCGGTCAACCGCAATCCGGAAACGGATGTTCCTACCGGGGTTTGGATTATTCTAGTCGATTTCAATGTGACATCCAGCAACACGCTGACGAGCTGCTCTATCGGAGGCTTGGGTTCAGGGACGTCTACTGTATCCATCACGGCGATCTCGGTGAACATCGTGGGAGCGATGGGGAACGACTCCGGGTCGGCCAGGCCGACGATCTGAACGTTCAACATGCATCCATCCCCTCCTGGCATGCTGCCACTCGCATAATATGAGCGTTGCCTGGAAGTGGTGCACGAACGACCTGAGCTCGTTATGTCGCGGTTCTGCGCTTCGCTGCAGGACTGCTGTGTCCTTAAAGGGCGCCTCTTTCGGTGGCCGACTCATCTGAGTGAGGCAGGGTGGGTGGTTTTGCTGCTGAGGCCCGTCGAACGGGCCCAGTGGAACACTCACGCCTGTATTATGCCGGCGTAGGGTCCGAAGTTCTGCACGGCCCACGAGCGGGCCTGCTCTGGCCGGAGGCTTCGCCCGGAAAAGAACAGTGCCTCGACCACACGCAGGATCCACACGTCCACGGGAACGACCTCGTATTTCTGCAGACCATACAGGAGTACGCAGTCGGCAACCTTCCCGCCGACACCGGGCACTCCCATAAGCGTGCGCCGTGCTTCTTCGACTGGCAGGCGGCGCAACCCCTCGAGGTCGAGATCACCTGAATCCACCATTCGCGCCGCGGCGCGCAGGTAGGGCGCGCGGTAACCGAGGCCGGCGCGCCTGAGATCCTCGTCGCTGGCCACGGCAAGGCGACGGGATGACGGGAATGCCCCCATGGGCGAGCACATCGAGCAGACATTGCCCACACACCGCGTGATGCGGGGGACGTTGTTGTTCTGGGAGACTATGAAGCAGACCAGCGCCTCCCACGGGTCCTGTCGTAGAACCCTCAGCCCTCGCGAGAACTCCAGCGCCGGTCTCAATTCGGGTAAACGGTCTGCGACATCCGTCCTGATTGCCTCGTAGTCCCTGTCGAGATCGAGGTAGCGGCACACGCTCACCGCAGTGTGGCCGGCGTCTTGGCTGTCGTGCCGTATGATGAGGCCCGGACCTTCCTGCTTGAGTTGCACCGCCATGTTATCGATGTAACCAGAGAACCAGTCGCCACCCTGCGACCACCGGAAGGCCTGGCCGGACAGCAGCGTGGCAGGCAGATTGAGGTCGGAAACCGTGATCCTGGTCTCGGCCAAGGCGGACAGACCACTCCATTCTGCGGTGGGATTCCCGCGCGGACGGCGCGGGAAGGCCGCGGGCCGGCCGCGCGCGTGCCCGGCTCGCGAGTGCCTGCAAGGCGCGCGACACGCGGCGTTCTTTCAGTCGATCATAGGAAAATGGGCGGGCGGTGTCAAACACCGTCGGCATGAGCCAAGGACGGTGACGCATTGGAAACGCAGCGCCTCGTCGAGGTAGCCGTAGATATAAGGTCCCAGAGCTTCTGGGGGACGTACACATATTCAGTGCCGGGGTCGCTCGAGGGCCGTGTGACGCCGGGGTCTGTCGTCGTCGTGCCTTTTGGTTCGCGCAGGGTCAGGGGGTTCGTCGTACGATATTCGGATCTCACGCAGGCGGTTCAGCCACCGCAAACGCATGGCACGCGACACACGCCTCCGCTCGAGGGCGAGCCCCGCAGCGGGACCATGCAGGTCGCCGGCCACCAGATCAAGGGCATCATCAGCGTGGTTGAGCCGAATCCCGCGCTAGGCCCGGAGATGATGGGACTCGCCCAGGCAGTTGCCGCCGAATACTGTAGCCCCGTCCAGATGGCGCTCCGCGCCATGCTCCCGCCGGCCATGGCCGGGCAGAGCCGCAGGCTCGTCGGGCTGGCGGTAGACGAGGCGGGCGTGGAAGCCCTGTCGGGGCCGTTGACGCCCGCGGAGGCGAGCGTCGTGGACCTCCTGGTGGACGAGGGTGAGCGAACGCCCGCCGAACTCGCCGAGGCGACGGGGCTCCGCGACATCGAGAGGGTGCTGAGGACGCTCAGGGTGCGGGGAATCGTCCGCGTCGAGACGGTGTTCAAGGCGCCACGCGGGGTAAGGATGGCCTGGGAGGCCTCACTCGCGCGCGAGGTAACCCAGGAGGAACTCAGCGTACTATCGGGTTCTGCGCCGCGCCGCGCGGAGCTCTTGAAGGTGCTTATAGCCGAAGGGCGGCCCATGGCGGCCGCGGAGGCGGTGAGGAGGTCGGGAGCTGGGCAGTCGAGTTTGAAGGCTCTCGAGAAGGCGGGCCTCGTCAGGCTCGAGCGCGTGCGGGCGAGTACGATGACGGGCACGGTGGCGGGCGCCATACTGGGCGCGTCGGTGGGCGGGGTATCGCCCGGCTCGGCAGCAGCCGCGGCCACCGGCGGGCCGGCGCCTGGCCACTCGATGACGGGACGCCTCTACCGCCCGCAGCCGCTTGGTGAGGCTCACGAACGGGTGGCGGCGGAACTCATCCAGCAGGTGCGCGACGGTGGGCGGGCTGTCCTGCTTGTGGGCGGCACGGCCGCGGAGAGGACCGGCGTCTATGCTGCGATAGTGGATCAACTGGCGCGCGGCGGCCGGAACGCGATCGTCCTGGTCCCGGAGATAGCGCTGACTCCCAGGCGCAGGCTGGAACTGTCGTCGAGGTTCGCGGGCAGCGTCGTCATGCTACATAGCGGCCTGCCCGCGGGGGAACGATACGCTCACTGGAAACGAATAGCAGAAGGCGACGTCGACGTGGTCGTCGGCACGAGGTCCGCGGTGTTCGCACCGGTGCCGCGCCTGGCTGCCATCATAGTTGACGACGAGCATCACGAGGGATACAAGCAGACCGAGGGGAGCCCGAGGTACAACGCGCGGGACGTGGCGCTCATGAGGAGTATGCGGCAGGGCGGTACGGTCATCCTGGGCAGTGCGACCCCGTCGGTGGAGTCGTACTATCACGCTTCCAACGGGGCCTATGGGATACTCCAAGTGCCCGAATCCAGCGTTCACCTCCGCCCGGCGTGCCATACTGTCGACATGAGGGAGGAACTGAAGCGCGGCAACAGGTCCCTACTGTCGCTCAAGCTCCAGGACGAGGTTCACTCGGCCCTGTCGAGCGACAAGCGCGCTGTCCTGTTTCTGAACAGGAGGGGCTTCTCGTCGTTCGTTCTCTGCAGGGAATGCGGTTTTAGCCTGCGCTGCCCCAACTGTGACGTGACGTACACGTACCACCGCCCGGGGGTGCTGAAGTGCCACTACTGCGGCCACGAGGAACCTGCCCCTGACGTCTGCCCGAAGTGCGGCGGGAGGCGGGTGCGCCCCTTCGGGGCGGGCACGCAGCGGGTCGAGGAAGAGGTCCGCAGGCTCTTCCCGGACGCGCGCGTGGTCAGGGTCGACCTCGACACGGCTTCGCGCAGGTCGTCGTACGATGCGCTTGTCAGGGGATTCGCGGAAGGCAAGGCAAACGTCCTGGTCTGTACGCAGATGGTCCTCGGAGATGAGGGCCTCCCGCACGCCGCAGTGGCCGGCGTACTCTCGGCCGACCTCACGCTGAACCTGCCGGACTTCCGTTCGGCGGAGCGTACGTACCAGCTCCTCTCCCAGGTGATAGCGATCTCGGGCGGGCCGGAGAGTGGCGTCGCAGTCATACAGTCGTACGACCCATCACACTACTGTATACAGGCGGCCTGCACGGGCGATTACCGATCGTTCTATACGTCCGAGATCGAGGGCAGGCGCGAATCCGGCTACCCGCCATTCGGTCACCTTGCGAATGTCGTGATATGGAGCCCCGGCGATGCCGTGGCCAGGGCGCTGGCGAAGGATGCCGCTAGACACCTTCGGACGCATGGCGGCGGGGGTTTCGAGTTACTCGGGCCGGGCCCCGCGCCATTCCCAAAGCTGAGAGGGTGGTCCAGGTGGCAGATGCTCATGAAAGGGCCGTCGAGGATCGTGCTGGCTGAGGCGGCGAGGGGCCTATCGCAGGCGCTCGAACGAAAGGTGCGCGCCGCGAGATCGAGGCTCACGGTAGACGTCGACCCGGTGTCGATGCTATAGTGTGGGCGGTGAAACCGGGAGGAATCAGGGGCGCGAGTTGACTTTTCTGCCAGGAAGGGCACAGGAGGGCGTAGATGCCGCTTCTTGACATCAGGAAAGATGGGGACCCCGTGCTTCGAGTCAAGACGAAGCCGGTCAAGAATCTGAACGCCTCAACGAGAAATCTAATCGAGGACATGGTGGACACCATGCGCTCGGCCCGCGGCGTGGGCCTTGCCGCCCCCCAGGTGGGCGTCTCCAAGAGGATAATAGTGATCGAGACCGACGAGGCCCTCTACGAGTTCGTCAACCCGGAGATCACGTCGGAAGATGGGTCTGAGACCGCCATAGAAGGGTGCCTGAGTGTGCCCGGGGTCGTCGGCGAAGTCGAGCGGGCGGCGAAGGTACGGGTCAAGGGACTCGACAGGGATGGCAGGACCGTGTGGGTGGACAGCGAGGGGCTGCTTGCCCGCGTGCTCCAGCACGAGATCGACCATCTCGAGGGCCTGCTGTTCACCGACAAGGCCTCAGCCACGTACGAAACCAGGCCCGACCCCGAACTCGCATCGGCGAGGCGGCTCAGAGTGGTGTTCATGGGGACCCCCGATTTCGCGGTCCCATCGTTGATAGCGGTGCTACGCGACGCGCACGAGATACTGGCCGTGGTCACGCGCCCTGACAGGCCGCGCGGTCGCGGGCTGGAACTGTCGCCGTCGCCGGTCAAACAGTCGGCGGTCAAGCACAGGTTCCCGGTGGTGCAGCCGTCGACGTGCAGGTCCCCTCAGTTCGTCGAGTGGCTCAGGGACGTGAAACCCGACGTGATCGTCGTCGTGGCCTTCGGCCAGATACTCCCACGCGAGGTGCTGGAGATCCCCTCGCTGGGGTGCATAAACGTGCACGCGTCGCTCCTCCCGAAATACCGCGGCGCGGCGCCCATCAACTGGGCTCTCATAAGGGGCGAGCGGGTTACGGGAGTCACCACGATGTACATGTCGGAACGCCTTGACGCGGGCGACGTCATACTGCAGAAAGAGGTCGCGGTCTCGCCCGACGACAACGCGGGGACGCTTCACGACAAGTTGAAGCATGAGGGTGCGGATCTGCTGACCGTGACCCTCCGGCTCCTGGGCGCGGGAAAGGCGCCGCGCGCCCCGCAGGACGAGTCGCAGGCGACATTCGCTCCATCATTGACTTCCAAAGACGAGGTGATAGACTGGAACCGGCCTGCCGGGGACATCCGGAACCACGTGCGCGGCATGAGCCCCTGGCCGGGGGCGCATACTGTCAAGGATGGCAGGAAGATCAAGGTGCTGGCCGCCACCGTCCTGGATTCCGCGGGGACCGAGATTCATCACTTATTGAGGCGTCAGCCTGAGGGGGCCGGGCGCGCGGGCCTCGTACTCGCGGCCGACGAGACAAACGGCCTCGTCGTGCAGGCGGGGGAAGGGCTCGTACGCCTGGACGAGGTACAACCCGAGGGTGGGCGCAGGATGCCGGCGGCGGACTACCTGAGGGGCGCGCGACTGGCCCCTGGGGATGTCCTCGGAAGATAAACCTCACGGAGGGATCGGGATGTTCTTCGATAGTGCGTACATCATGCTGGTGCTCCCGGCTCTCTTGTTCGCGCTGTATGCGCAATCAAGGGTCAGGGGCGCGTTCGGACGCTACTCCAGGTATCGCGCTACCAGCGGCAAGACGGGCGGCGAGGTTGCCTCGGAGCTCCTCAGGTCGGCGAGGCTGGACGACGTTCGTGTGGAGAGGATTCAATCGTCCCTGGGCGACCACTACGACCCGCGCACGCGCGTGCTGAGGTTGTCACCGCAGGTGCACGACAGCCCGTCTGTCGCCGCGCTCGGGGTGGCCGCGCACGAGGTCGGTCACGCGCTACAGCACGACCTCGGCTACACTCCACTGGCGATAAGGAACACGGTGCTTCCCGTGGCCCAGCTCGGGTCGAACGCGGCGTGGCCACTGTTCCTGCTGGGGTTCCTTTTCAGGATCCCCGCGCTGATGGACCTCGGGATACTGTTCTTCTTCGCCGCGGTGCTGTTCCAGGTAGTCACACTGCCGGTCGAGTACAACGCGTCCAGCAGGGCCATGGCGTTGCTGGCCGGCGGCGGCTACATCTCCACGGCGGATGCGAGGCCGGTGCGCGAGGTGCTCAACGCGGCGGCGCTGACCTACGTGGCTGCCACGGCGATGGCGGTGGCTCAGCTTGCGAGGCTGTTGATCCTCCGCAACCGTAGAGACTAGGTTCAGACCTCGAGGATTGTAGGGATTGGCTTTGGGCTTGTCTTCGGCGAGGGATGTGGCCCTGAACGTGCTCCAGAGGGTTGACGTGCACGGAGCGTACGCGGACATATCCCTCGATTCTTTTCTAACCAGGTTCTCCCCGAGCCCGCCCGACAGGGCGCTGGCGACGGAGCTGGTCTACGGCGTCTGCAGGCGGAGGAATAGCCTCGACTGGGCGGTCGAGTCGGTGAGTTCGAGGCCTGTTTCGAAGATGACGCCGTGGGTGAGGAACGCGCTGCGTATGGGGGCGTACCAGCTACTGTACCTCGACCGCATACCCGCCGCCGTGGCCACCAGCGAGACCGTCGATCTCGTGAAGAAATACGGACACGCGGGGACCGTGAAATTCGCCAACGCGGTCATGAGGGCCCTGGCATCGAGGGTCCGGCAGCTGAGGGCGGAGTTGACCCCGGCTACGGTCGCGGAAGACGCCACGGTCGCCACCGGCGTGGCCGGCGCGCCCATCACCCCGGACGTCAGGCGGCTTTCGCTCGTTTACTCTCACCCCGAGTGGCTGGTGCAGCACTTCATTGAGGAGCTCGGTATGGCCGGGGCGATGGCGTTCATGGAGTCCGACAACTCGGTCCCTCCGCTTGCCGTGAGGGCGAACACGCTCAGGATTACGGTGGACGGGCTCAGGGCCAGGCTCGCGACCGAGGGAATCGATGCGGAGCCGTGCAGGTACGCGCCCGACGGGCTGGTGATAGCGCCCGGCGCGCCCTATGCGGTGCTTTCGGCGCACCGAGATGGCCTGATGCAGGCGCAGGACGAGGGGTCGATGCTCGTCGCGTACGCACTGGAGCCGAGGCCCGGCGAGTTCGTGGTGGACGCGTGCGCGGCGCCCGGGGGCAAGACGACTCACGTTGCGCAGCTCATGCGGAACCGCGGGCGTATCGTCGCCTGTGACATACACCTGCAGCGCCTGGGACTCGTCCGGGAGCTCTGTGACAGGCTGGGGGTCACGATAGTCGAGGAACTCGCCTGCGACAGCCGCGACCTTGGATCGTGCCTGGGCGGGGGCACCGAGGTCGACAGGGTGCTGGTCGACGCGCCGTGCACGGGCCTCGGCACACTCAGACGCAGGCCGGACGCCAGGTGGAGGAAGGAAGCGCGGGACGCAACGCGTATGGCGGAACTGCAGCTCGGGATTCTACTGTCGGCCGCCAGATGTCTCCGGCGGAGTGGCGTCCTCGTATACAGTACGTGCACCATCGGGAGGACCGAGAACCAGGACGTGATCGAGGAGTTCCTGAAGCGGGAACCGCAATTTGTGGTTGACGACGTGAGGCCTGCGTTGCCGGCTGCGCTGCGCGGCGACGTTTCGCCGCGGGGCTGGTTACAGCTACTGCCGCACAGGCACGGTACGGACGGGTTCTTCATTTGCAGGCTGAGGAAGGTGTCGGCAGGTGGCTGAGTCAGGCGGCAAAGAGCGACGAACGGAGTTGCTCGGCCTCACGCTGGCCGAAGCGCGGGAATTCTTCGAGCGGTCGGGCCATCCGCCGTACAGGGCCGATCAGGTGTTCGACTGGGTTTACTCCAAGCGGCGCGAGGACCCGCGTGAGATGACGAACCTGCCGCTGGCTCTGAGGGAATGGCTCGCCGGCGCGATCGTTATCGGCCTGCCCGGGGTCGTCACGTCAACCCGTTCCCGCGATGGAGGGGCCACGAAGTACCTGTTCGGGTTGGCCGACGGCAACGCGGTCGAGGGCGTGCTGATGCGGCACGACTACGGGCTGACCGCGTGTGTGTCGTCGCAGGTGGGGTGCAAGATGGCCTGCGGATTCTGCGCGTCGGCCGCCGGCGGATTCGTGCGCAACCTTGGCGCGGCCGAGATGGTCGGGCAGGTTACGTCAATCAACCGCGCGCTCCCGCCCGATCGAAGGGTGGCGCGTGTCGCGCTTATGGGGTCGGGCGAGCCGCTCGACAACTATGCGAATTGCCTGAGGTTCATAAGGATCATCAACGAACCGGCCGGCTTGAACATAGGCATGCGCCACATCACGCTGTCGACATGCGGGATCGTGCCCGGCATCAAACGCCTGCAAGGCGAGGGCCTGCCCATTACTCTTGGCGTGTCTCTGCATGCCCCCAACGACGAGCTCAGGTCGCGGCTCATGCCCGTGGCCGGGCAATACCCGCTCGGCGAGCTCGTGGCCACTTGCCGCGACTACGCCAATGCGACGGGCCGCCGGGTGAGCTTCGAATACGCGCTCATTGACGGGGTCAACGATGGCCACGAGCACGTACGCGAACTCGCGCGGCTCCTCAAGGGCGGGTTGTTCCACGTTAACCTGATCCCCTATAATCCGGTCGAGGGCAGGCCTTTCAGGACGAGCCCCCCTGCTAAAGTGAAGGAGTTCATTTCGCTGCTAGAGAATATGGGGATCGCCGTAACGGTCCGCCGCGGCTTCGGCACTGATCTGGACGCCGCATGCGGGCAGCTCAGGCGGAGGAGGGGGAGCGCCGGTGGAGTATAGCGCTTTCACTCACCAGGGTCTCGTCAGGCCCGGCAACGAGGATTCCTACTGTATGGCGCGGCTGGACGGGACGCCCGGGGCCGTACTGGCGGCGGTGGCCGATGGTATGGGTGGCCACGAGGGCGGCGAGGTCGCGTCGAGCATTGCCGTCAGCGTCACCGAGTCAGTGGTCTCGTCATCCTGGAACTCCATAAACCCCCACCCATCAAAAGACGAATACTACCTTGCGCTCGTGTTCTCAGGCGCCGTGGCGGCGAACAGGCGTGTTCACGAGGAGTCCCTCAAGCGATTCGGCAGGGCCTGCATGGGGACAACCCTTACCGTCGCCATCGTCAAGGGAGACATGCTGTACGTCGCTCACGCGGGGGACAGCCGCGCCTACGTGGCCAACGGCACCGAGATCCGCCAGATCACGGACGATCACTCGCTAGTGGGCGAGATGGTCCGTGGCGGGGACCTGACCGAGCGTGAGGCAATGATACATCCGAGCAGGAACATACTCACCAATGCCCTGGGCACCAGCGAAGAACCAAGGGTCGACCTGTACAAGGCGAAACTGTCCACCGGGGATACGGTAATCCTATGTACAGACGGGCTGACGAATCTGGTCTCCAAAGAGGAAATCCAGCGCGCCGTCAACACGACCGCGTCGCTTGACGACCTGGTGAGGGCGCTAGTTGAGCTTGCGAACTCCCGCGGGGGATACGATAATACGACCGTTGTGGCCATCCGGAGCACGCAAGGGGGTGAGCTCTCGGCGTGACGATGATAGGCAGGGTACTCGGGGGGCGGTACGAGATCCTCGAGAAGGTGGGCGGCGGCGGGATGGCCGTCGTGTACAAGGCCTACGACAAGTACCTGAACAGGAGCGTTGCGGTCAAGGTCCTGCGCTCGCAGTACGCGAGCGATGAGGACTTCGTAAGGCGCTTCAAGAGGGAAGCGCAGGCCGCGGCCAGCCTGTCACACCCCAACATCGTCAACATCTTCGACGTTGGGGAGATAGACGACACCTACTACATCGTCATGGAGTACGTCGAGGGCAGCACCCTCAAGCAGGTGATCAACTCAAAGGGCCGGCTGGCCCCGGTGCAGGCGCTGAGGATCGCCCACCAGATATGCGAGGGCCTGGAGCACGCGCACCGGCGGCACGTCATCCACCGCGACATCAAGCCGCAGAACATCCTGATTGCCCGGGACGGCCGGGCCAAAGTCACGGATTTCGGCATAGCGCGCGCAGCCACGGCCTCTACCGTAACTCACACGGGCACGGTCATCGGCTCGGTGCATTACTTCTCGCCCGAGCAGGCGAGGGGCGGGTTCACCGGCGAGCGCTCGGACGTCTACTCCCTCGGCGTCGTCATGTACGAGATGGTCACGGGCAAGGTCCCGTTCCAGGGGGACAGCCCGATCAGCATCGCCCTGAAGCACATGCACGAGGAAATCGAACCGGTGAAGAAGGTTACACCGGACGTGCCGGACAAGGTCGCGCTGATCATATCGAGGGCGCTGCGTAAGAGCCAGTCCGACAGGTACCAGACGGCCTCCGACATGCTCAGGGACATCCGGGAGGCGATGGCCTCGATGGGCGAGTCGGCCATCGCTGTCACGGCGGACACCGGACTGACGGATCCGGAAGAGCCGGAACCCGAGGAGGACCGCCAGGCCACGCGGGTCAAGATCAGGCGGAGGCGGAACTTCGGCTGGCTCAAGTGGCTCATCCCGCTCGTCATGCTCGCCGGCATTGGGGGATACGGCGCGTGGACGATCATGAACTGGATGAACGTCCCGCCGGTCGAGGTCCCGCCGGTCGTCGGTAAGACCCTGAGCGAGGCGGAAAGGATAATCCTCGACCGCGGGCTGGTTCCATCGGTGGTGGCGGAAAAATACGATGACAAGACGCCGGTCAGCCACATAATATCCCAGATGCCCGAGGCGGGGGAGAGCGTGAAGGCCGGGAGGACCATCAGCCTCGTGGTGTCCAAGGGTCAGGAGTTCACGCTGGTGCCCGATATAACAAACAAACCGCTACGCGACGCTGAAGTGCTGCTGGCGACGGCAGGTCTGGACGTCGGGGCGGTCAGAATGATCTACCACGCGACCCTTCCCGAGGACACGATAATCTCTCAGAATCCGCGGAAGGACACGCGAGTTACCAAAGGTACGCTGGTGGATGTCGATATCAGCAAGGGCCCCGAGCCCGCCGCGGTAGCGGTCCCGGATTTCGTGGGCGAGTCCGTGCAATCGGCCGTCCAGAGGATAGCCTCACTCAACCTGGCGCAAGGCACGATCACCGAGAAAGACTCGCCCGACCCCGCGGGCCTCGTCATCTCACAGGACCCGCCGAAGGGCTCCGAGGTAAGGCAGGGCACGGCGGTGAATCTGGTTGTGAGCCGGGGGCCGGGATCGACCCAGGTGAGAAAGAACACCATCGAGATCGAGGTGCCGGACCGGCCGGTGCCTGTCGACGTGAAGGTCACCGTGGAGGACCAGTCCGGAGTAAGGCTTGTTTACAGGGCCAAACACGAACCGAAGTCCAAGGTGCAGGTCGAAGTCTATTGGCAGGGTCCCGAGGCGAAGGTCAGGATATTCTTCGACGATATCCTCTCGAGGGACCTGGTGCTCAAGTAGGAGGGTGGGGTCGGCGAACACCGGCAGGGTGATAAGGTGTCACTCCAACTTCTTCGACGTCCTGCTCGACGGAGAGGTAGTGCGCTGCGTACTCCGTGGGCGGCTCAGGCTGGAGCGCAGCGAGGTACTCGCCGGTGACTGGGTCGAGACCGTGGGGGCCCGGGACGGGTCCCACGTAATCCAGCGAGTGCTGGAACGAAAGAACGAGCTCGCGCGCCCGCCCGTCGCGAACGTGGACATGCTCCTCGTGGTGTTTACCCTGAGACAACCCCCTTTGAACCTCGCCATCGTGGACAGGCTCCTCGTCCTCGCGGAGGAATGCGGGCTCGAGGCGGCGTTGTGCATGAACAAGGCCGACATATACAGCCCTGACGAGGTCAGTCCCGTGCTGAACTCTTACGCTGCGACACCGTACAGGCTGATCGTCGCCAGCGCGCGCACGGGGCAGGGTGTCGCCGAGGTGCGAGACGCTCTGAAGGACAAGGTCTCGGTGCTGGCGGGGCAATCCGGCGTGGGGAAATCGAGCATCCTGAACGCCCTGATACCGGGGATGGGGCGTGAGACCGGGGAGGTTAGCAGGAAAACCGGCCGGGGCCGCCATACCACAAAGGGAGTCGAGCTGCTGGTGCTTCCAGCCGGCGGGTTCGTGGCGGACACGCCGGGTTTCGCAAGACTCGAACTCGAGGCTGTGGACAAATCCGCCCTGGTGGGGAGGTTCCCGGAATTCGAGGCGTTCCAGGGCATGTGCAGGTTCTCCAACTGCGTGCACCGTCAGGAACCCGGGTGCGCCGTCAAGGAGGCCGTCGTGGCCGGCCGGATAAGTGCCTCGCGATACGGCAACTACGTACTCATGCTGGACGAGGCGGAGATGAAGGAAGACCGGAGGTATCGTTGATGTCGGAAGCCAGTGCAAGGCCGGTTAAGGTGGCGCCGTCGGTGCTCCTCTGTGACTACGGGCGCCTCGCGGACGAGATAGCGAGCGTGGAGGCGGCCGGAGCGGACCTCCTGCACCTCGACGTGATGGATGGCAGGTTCGTCCCGAACATCACGTACGGCATGCCCATAGTCGAGGCGATAAGGAAGTCCACGCGTTTGCCGCTCAACACACACCTCATGATAGTCGATCCCGGGCGGTTCGTAAGGGAATTCGCGGACCTGGGCTCCGACATAATCACGGTACACGTGGAGGCCTGCCTCCACCTCGACAAAACTCTCAGGGACATCAGGGAGTGCGGGGCGAAGGCGGGCGTGGCGATAAGCCCCGCGACGCCGGTTTGCGCGATAGAGGAGGTCCTGCCGCTGATCGACGCTGTGGTAGTCATGAGCGTCAACCCCGGGTTCGGGGGGCAGAAATTCATCGAGGGCGCGGTCGACAAGACCAGGCGCGTGGCGAAGATGGTGGCGGGAATGCCCGTCGAGATCGAGGTGGACGGCGGCGTGAGCGTCGAGACGGCGAAGCGGGTGTGGGATGCGGGGGCAACGGTGCTGGTGGCGGGGTCTGCCGTTTTCCGCCGGCCCGACAGGAAGGCCGCCATCGAAGACTTGCGGCGCGCCGCGATCGCCGGCCTGTAGCAGGGGGTGCAGTGTATGCCGGGGTCGAACAGGACGATGAGGTCCTTACTGCTCGTGGTCGTCGCCGTGATCATATTCGCGAACTTGTTGTTTCTGGAGGTGGCCCAGTGCGTGGAGGGGACCACCCTGAAGCCCGCCTTCATCCTCGGAGTGCTGGACCACCCCGCGTTCTACCAGAAGGCGCGCGACGTGGTTGTCACGGAACTCCTGCAGTCGTTCGGCGCGATACCCGCTGAGGCTCGCCGCATACTTCAGTCCGCGATGTCCGAAGCGATCACACCGGAACTAGTCCGCGAGCAGGCCGCCGTGCTCGTGCCCGTGGCCCTGAAGCTGCTAAAGGACCCCGCGGCGAAACCTGAGCTCAACGTTGACGTGACTCCATTCAAGACTGCCATCACCCGGGTCGCCGCGAGACAGCCGGCGATCGTGGCTGCGCAGGTGTCCAGGGCGACCCAGGCCCTACCCGACGGGATCGACCTGGTCAAACAGCTCATGTTGAACCCGGCCGAGGTATCGGCAATACTAGGGCGGTATCAGGATTTCCGGCAGGACGTCTCAAGATCGATCATGTTCCTGGGACTGGCCGTCATCACTTGCGTGTTGTTGGCTGGCCGCCGCGGTTGGGGGCCGTGGCTGGGAGCGCCGGTGCTTCTGAGCGGCGTTTCGGTTGCGGGCATGGCCTCGCTCGGGCGCGCGCTGATCAGCGCGCAGGTGTCCGCGGTCGTGGCAACAGCCGTCAAGCGGGTCCCCACGATCGGCCCCAGCCTCGACCCCACGATCACGGGCGCCCTTGCTGAGAACGCCGTCGCCGGTTTCTCGAGGGCGCTGTTCCTGACGGGGACCGTGGCTGCGGTTGCGGGCCTTGCACTCGTCGCGGTCTGGGCCGCCGTGAGCAGGTCCGAGCGGCAGGCGGCCGCCCGTTAAGTCATGGTTGACCTGCGTGGAACAGCGGTGTATACTCTCGCTTGAAAAGTGAATACTCCTTCGGGGCCGGGTGAGAGGCGAGAGCCTTAATTCCCGACCGGCGGTGATGCCCCTGGTGGGACTAGCGCCGCGAGCCGTGTGTAGCGGCAGACAACGGTGAGAAGCCGTGGCCGACAGTACAGTCTGGATGGAAGAAGGATGGTATGGTGTTTGTCGTTTCGGCCCCGGAGACTATTCCGGGGCCTTGCGCGTGCCCCGGGGATGAAGGGGAGGCGCGTGGAAATGCGTGGAGACGTTACCGTCAAGAGGATCGTGCGAGTGGGATTCCTGGGCGCGGCGGGAGCGCTGCTCATGCTGGCCGAATTCCCGATCCTGCCCTCGGCGCCCTATCTGAAGTGGGATGCGGGCGATGTGCCGGCATTGCTCGGCGCGTTCGCGATGGGACCGGTCGTGGGGGTGGTCATCGAGCTGGTGAAGAACACGGTGTGGCAGCTGACCGGCAAGAACGCCACCGGCATCGTCGGGTGGACGGCCAACTTCCTTGCCGGAGCGTCGCTCTGCCTCTCGGCGGGCATCGTGTACCGCTCCTGGCGAACGAAGGCGGGGGCACTCGCGGCTATGGTGGTGGGGGCGCTGGTGATGACCGCGGTGATGACGGCGGCGAATGCGCTCGTGTTCTTCCCGCTATGGGGGATCAAGGGCGACGCGGTCGGCAAGATGCTGGTCACGGCCTCGATCCCGTTCAACCTGTTAAAAGGACTGCTTACGTCGGTGATAACGTTCGTCATGTACAAGAAGGTCAGATCGTATCTCGTGTGAGGTTGTGTCAGGTCGCGTGATCTCGCGTGCCTTGCCCCGCGCGGACGGCGGTGCGGGCGCGGCATCGCCGCGGCTACGGGGCTTGTGCAGGCTTGTGCAGCTTGCGCTTGAAGGCCGGCGCCGGACGTGATAATATCATCCTGTTGACCTTGAGGGGCCGGTTTAGACGGCCGCGATCTAGTGGAGGTGCCTCTGGTGGGCCGGAAGTGCGAGCTGTGCGGCAAGACCGTTAGTGTGGGACACAGTGTGAGTCATTCGAACATAAAGACCAAGCGTACGTGGTCTCCGAACATCCAGCGGGTGAGGGCGCTCGTAAATGGAGTCCCGCGGAGGCTGTATGTGTGCACGAAGTGCCTCAGGGCCGGGAAAGTCACCCGCGCCGTTTGACGTAGGGCTTGCACCAGCGTGCCGGCCGGCGAAGTTCGAACGACCAGTCTGAATGACAGCGAGGCCGGGACTCAAATCCCGGCCTCTCGACGTTTCCTGGCGCCGGGCGCAGGCTATTTTGGCCGCTTTCGCGCAAACATCACCGACATCGACTGCACGACCACCCCCAGGGGCCTGGGTAACCGGAAAACGTAAACCTTCAACTCTCGGGACCCCCTTTCAGCATTCATGGTTTGGAGTACATCACCGCTCCCAGCCAGGCCAGTCCCGCGCCGGCCACGGATAGCCACACCCAGAACGGGACGTTTTTCAGGAGCACGATGGCGCCTATGAGCACGAGGAAAGCCCCCATCGTCTTGCGCTGGGTCTTATCCCCGCGGAGCCTCGGGACCAGCCTGCGCTTCAGGCGCATCGTGTCCACACCTCGCGCCAATGATCACCGCGCCGCCAGCGCGCGGCGTTGTATTATATTCGCGCTCCGGGATCGGTGACGCACCGCGCGTGGGTGCTCCGCCGTCACGACGCCCGCCCTTCTCCAGTGCTGACGCGCGGGGCTGGGAGGAAAACTACGGGAAGGAAAGAATCTTTCCAGCGTTTAAGGGGTCTCGGCTCTGGGAGGCTTTGGGACATGGACAGGGAAACCTCCAACCAGTTCGGAAGGCTCGTACTGTCCGAGGAGGTCATAGCGACGATCGCGGGCGTGGCGGCGACCGAGTGTTACGGCATCGTCGGCATGGCCTCCCGCAGGGTTGCCGACGGGATCGCGGAGCTCCTCGGACGCGAGAACCTCGCCAAGGGCGTCGAGGTCACGCTCGACGGTAACAAGGTAAACATCACCCTGAACGTCATCGTCGGTTACGGCGTGAGGATTTCCGAGGTTGCCCGCAACGTCATCGACAAGGTGAAGTACACGGTTGAGGGCGCTACCGGCCTCGCGGTGACCAGGGTCAACATCAACGTGCAGGGTGTGAAAGTTAACCGCAAGTGAGGAGGCCGCCGTTTAGTTGGATTCCGCGGTTATAGAAGGATCGGATTTCAAGAACCTGATGAGCCGCGCGTCGGCAGTTCTCGAGGAGAACAAGGCGGCGGTCGATGCCTTGAATGTGTTTCCAGTGCCCGACGGTGACACGGGCACGAACATGTGCCTTACGATGAGGGCCGCTGTCGCCGAAATGCAGAAAAGCGCCTCGACCGGCGTCGGCGACCTTGCCGACGCGGCCGCGATGGGGTCGCTCATGGGGGCGCGGGGGAACTCCGGGGTCATCTTGTCGCAGATATTCCGCGGGATAGCGAAGAGCCTCAGCGGCAAGCATACCGCCTCGGCACCGGACATCGCCCGGGCCCTCCAGGAGGGCGTGGCGACCGCATATAAGGCCGTCATGAGGCCGGTTGAGGGAACGATCCTCACGGTCGCGCGCGAGGCCGCCGTGGCGGCGTTGACAGCCAGCAAGCAGGGGGGCGGCGTTACGGCGGTGTGGGAAGCCGCCCTGAAGCGCGCTGAGTGGATCCTCGAACGCACGCCGGACATGTTGCTCGTACTGAAGCAGGCGGGCGTGGTGGACGCCGGGGGCAAGGGGCTGGTGTACATCTTCACGGGCGTCGTTGAGGCGTTGCGTGGGACCAGGGTGGACCGCGCCGCCGGGAGAGTCGGGGTGGAGGCGGGGCCGCAACCGGCGGTCAGGCTGCGCGCCACTGAGGCCCATATCACCGGGAAGATGGGGGACATCAGGTTTCCCTACGACACGCAGTTCCTGGTGAAGGGCAGCGACTTGAACACGGACGATATCCACAAACGCCTGGACCCGCTCGGCGACTCGCTGCTCGTGGTAGGGGGCGGGGGCGTCGTCAGGGTGCACATCCACACGGCGAACCCGGGGCGAGTGCTGGAGGCATGCCTCGACTACGGCGCACTGAGCGGCGTGACCATAGACAACATGCGCGAACAGCACGAGGCATTCGTGAGCGGCCAGGGGCCTACCGCGGAGGCGGGCGGGGACGGACACGGTCCGGTGGGTCCGGCAGCGGGCCGCGCCGCGGCGGGTGTCGTCGCCGTGTCGTTCGGCAAGGGGCTTACGGAAATATTCAAGAGTCTCGGCGCGCACGAGGTCATCAACGGCGGGCAGACGATGAACCCGAGCACCGAGGACGTACTCAACGCGATTCGAAGGGTGCCTGCCGAAAAGGTCATCATGTTGCCCAACAACGAAAACATCATTCTCAGCGCCAAGCAGGCGAAAAAGCTGTCCGGGACCAAGGTGTACGTCGTGCCTACGAAGACCATACCGCAGGGGATAGCCGCGCTCCTCGCGTTCCAGGAGGACGCCACGATGGAAGCGAACCTGCGCAGGATGGCCAAGGCCGTCCGGCAGGTGAAGACGGGCGAGGTCACTTACGCCGTCAGGAACAGCAAAGTCGGCGGCGTCGAGATAAACTCCGGCGACGTACTCGGGATTTGGGACGAAAACATCGCCGTGACGGGGAGCTCGCCTGATGAGGTGCTCGTCGAACTCGCCGAGCGGATGGTCTCTCCCGATGACGAGATCCTGACCGTGTTCTACGGGGACCTCGTCGAGCAGAGTCAGGCCGAGAAACTGGCAGGTACCCTCCGCGAGCGATTCCCCGCGCTGGAAGTCGAGTTCCAATTCGGCGGTCAGCCTCTTTACTACTACATCATGTCGATCGAGTAGATACACATCGAGCAAATGTCCATCGAGTAAAGCCGGTAAGGCCAGCAATACCCCCGGTAGGCGGAGCTCGAAGAGCCACAAGGAGCGACGCGCGTGCCCGAGCGAGGTCTGGACACCAGCATACAGTACGTCCGCGGAGTCGGCCCCGGCAGGGCCGCACTTTTCGGCAGGCTCGGCATCTCCTCGGTCCGCGACATCCTCAATTATTTTCCCGTCCGCCACGACGACAGGACCCACATCGCACTCATCGCCCACCTGGAGGACGGCGCTATCCAGACCTTTAAAGGGCTGGTCAGGGGCTCGTCGGACTCGCGCCCCCGCCGCGGGCTCGTCGTCACGAGAGTGGCCGTGAGCGACGGTAGCGCCGTCGCCCACCTCATGTGGTTCAACCAGCCATACATGGGCAAGCGGTTCAGACCTGGGACGTGGTTCATATTTACGGGCAAGGTGGAGCGCAAGTACGGCCGCATCCAGGTCACGGGCGTGGAGTACGAGGAGCTCGGCCGCGACGACCAGACGAACACTGGCTGCCTGGCCCCGATATATGGCTTGACCGGGGGGCTCAGCCAGCGGACCGTGCGGGCGGTGGTGAGGGCGGCTCTCGACCAGTTCAGTCAGCAGATCGGTGACACCCTGCCCGCGGCCATAAGGGCGTCGAGGGGCCTCGTGGAACTGCGGCAGGCCTACGAGGGGATCCACTTCCCCGGTACCCAGGAGGCGCTGGTTTCGGCCAGGCGCCGGCTGGTGTTCGACGAGTTCTTCTACCTGCAGGTAGCGCTCGCGTGGATCCGGAAGCGAAACTCGTCCAGCCGGAGGGGAGTAGCCCACGCCCCTCCGGGGAGCCTGGTCCGCTCAGTGCTGCGTGGCTTGCCCTTCAAACTTACACGGGCGCAACTCAAGGTGCTCGCCGAAATCGGCGCCGACCTGGAAAGCCCGGTGCCGATGAACAGGCTGCTGATGGGCGACGTTGGGTCCGGCAAGACGGTGGTGGCTGCGCTCGCCCTCGCAAGGGCTGTGGAGAGCGGGTACCAGGGTGCTCTCATGGCGCCTACCGAGATCCTTGCCGAGCAGCACTACGCCAACCTCGAGCGGCTGCTGGGGCCCGCCGGAATTCGTGTAGTGCTGCTGTCGGGCGGCCAGGCACCCTCCGAGAGGGAGGCCGCCATCCGCGCGTTGTCGGTGGGAGACGCTCACGTCGCGGTGGGCACCCATGCGCTGATCCAGGAGGGCGTGGATTTCAAGGCGTTGAGCCTGGTCGTCACCGACGAACAGCACAGATTCGGCGTCAGGCAGCGGGCGGCGTTGCGGGCTAAGGGCATCATGCCGGACGTCCTCGTCATGACCGCCACGCCCATACCTCGTACTCTCGCGCTCACCGTGTTCGGCGACCTCGACGTCTCCGTCATCGACGAGTTGCCGCCGGGCCGCAAGCCCATCAAAACGATGTGGAGAAAAACCGATAACAGGGAGAAGGTCTACGGCTGGCTCCGTGGACAGGTTGACAGGGGGAAGCAGGCCTACGTTGTATGCCCGCTGATCGACAACTCCGAGGCGGTGTCGGCCCAGGCGGCGACAGAACTCAGGGGAGAACTCGCGCGCGGGGCGCTGGCCGGCATCGAAGTCGGGCTGCTACACGGCCGCATGAAGGGAGACGACAAACGATCCGCAATGGATTCATTCAAGTCCGGCCGAACGCGCGTGCTGGTGGCGACCACCGTGATCGAAGTGGGTGTGGACGTCCCGTCGGCCACCATCATGATCGTCGAGGGGGCAGAACGCTTCGGCCTCGCCCAGCTCCACCAGCTCCGCGGCCGCGTGGGTAGGGGGGGCGAGCAGTCTTACTGCGTGCTGCTGTGCAATGCGTCAACCCCCGAGGCCGAGCGCCGCATGGACGTGATGGCCTCCACCACCGACGGCTTCAAGATCGCCGAGGCCGACCTCGAGATGAGGGGCCCCGGCGAGTTCTTCGGCGTCAGGCAGCACGGCCTTCCGGACTTCAGACTCGCCAACCCCGTCCGCGACCTCCCGGTGCTGGAGGAGGCGCGCGGCGAGGCATTCCGCATCGTGGAAGGGGACCCGCCGCTCGAGGAAGCCCCATATGCCGCGATCAGGATGGAGGTCGCCAGGAGGTTTTCCGACCTCGGGCTGTTCAAAGTCGGCTAGACCCCTGGGTGTGGCGGCCGGCGACCGCCCGGCGCTGTCGCGCAGCACCGCTCTACCGCAGGTAGTCCATTACCTCGCTCTCCTCGATGCCGGGGTGAAGCGCGCCGTTCAGCCCTCCCCCGATCACCTTTGCCACCTCTTCGATGTACATGTCGATCTCCTTGGGTGTGACCACGAGGTTGCCGACGACCCCGCTCAGCACTTCCTGTATGAGATCCCTCTTATTGATGGCCGCGAAGGGCTGCATGAACCTCATGTACTGTACCTGCTGGGCCATCGTGCGCGTCAGGAGGTCGATCGTGTTCGCGGCAATCGTAACCGCGTGGACCACCGTTGGCACGCCGACCGCGATGACGGGGATGCCTATGGTCTCGCGGTTGAGCCCCGGACGCTTCGTCCCGAGCCCGGACCCGGGCCGGATTCCCGTATCAGCTATCTGTATGGTAGTCATGATTCGCTCGACGTCCATCGCCGCGAGCGCGTCTATTGCGATTATCGCGTCGGGTTTGAGGTTCTGGATGATGCCGTGGATTATCTCGGTCGTCTCTATCCCTGTGATCCCGAGCACGCCCGGCGACAGGGCGGATACCGGGCGAAGGCCCTGTACGAGGTCGGGAGGCAGGAATTCGCCAAGGTGTCTCGTGACCAGCACCTTCGATGCGACCCTCGGGCCGAGCGAGTCCGCTATGGCCCTCCAGTTTCCGAGGCCGACCACGAATACGTGGGCGGGTCCCGGCAGGGGCAGGATCCTCTGCAGCTCCTGCGCTATTACCTGACTCACTTGCTGGCTGTAGGCGGGGTTGCGGTGCTTGAGGTGGGGGGCCTCGATTGTGATGTAATTCCCCGGGGCCTTTCCGATGTTCTGCGAACCCATGTCGGTAACGTGGACCCTCGTGATCGAAATGCCTTCCAGAGAGGCCTCGTCAACGGTGACACCCGGCACGTCGCCGCCCGTCTGGCCCCTCAGCCGCTGTGTGGCCTCGATGGCGAGGTCGGTCAGCAAATGGCCTTCAATCTCGAGAGGGTTGCAGGTAGACTCGTTTCCGGCGGAACGACCGCCGGTGCTCTGTCCGTCAGCTGGGGGCATTAGTCGATCCCACCTTGTCACATTAATGGAGGAGAGCCGTGCAGTATCGTCGAATCATGGGTCGGTTTCGCTTCCCCACGGCGCTTCTCGGGACTCCCACCCACAGAAGTAGAAAAAAGTGCGTTGCGCTAGTGAGGCGCAACGCCATGGGAGAGGAGAAACCGGAGGAAGAGCCTATGGGGGAGGGTTTTCGACATCGGATAGTGCGTCGTTCACTGGTGCATCCAAGACTCTCGCGGTGACTATTGTTTTCGACAGTGTAGGATAATATGCACGTTTTGGAGAAATCGCTGGATCAAATTGAAATCCCGGCAGCTAGGGGGATCAAGGGTGAGGATAGCGGTTTGCCCCGGCAGTTTCGACCCGATTACGTGCGGGCATCTCGACGTCATCGCACGGAGTGCCCCGCTCTTCGACCGTCTCATCGTGACGGTTTTCGTGAACCCCGTGAAGAAGCCGCTGTTCACGGTCGAGGAACGGGTGGAGATGATAAGGGAGGCCGTCGAGGGCCTCCCGAATGTCGAAGTAGATTCGTCGGACGGGCTACTCACCGAATATGCCCGGCGCAGGGGCGCGTGCTGCATCGTCAAGGGGCTGCGCGCGGTCTCGGATTTCCTGTTCGAATTCCAGATGGCGATGGTCAACAAGTACATATCCCCCGAGATCGAGACTGTGTTTGTGATGACGTCGGCGAAGTACTCATATCTCAGCTCCAGCATAGTGCGCGAACTTGGACAGTTCGGCGGCACACTGAAAGGATTAGTTCCGCCAGGCGTCGAAAAGCGGGTGAGGGATAAGTTTACCGTGGATTATGACGGGTCCCGCGGTTCGGGAGGCGATTCGTTTGGATGCACTGGCCCTTCTGGACAGGCTTGAAGCACTGATCTCAGAATCCGCCAGGGTACCCCTCACCAACAAGGTTATCATCAATGAAGACGACGTCTACGCGCTGATCGACGATCTGAGGGCCACCATTCCCGAAGAGGTCAAGCAGGCCAAGTGGGTTGTCAAGGAGAGGGATCGCCTGCTTGAAGAGGCAAGGAAGGACGCCGAGGGGATCGTCAGGGATGCCCAGTCACAGGTCGCGCAGATGATCGACGAATCTTCGATAACGGCCCAGGCGAAGACCCAGGCCGACGAGGTGGTCGCCCACGCGCGGAGACTGGCGCAAGAGATCCGCCAGGGCGCGAACGAGTACGCCGCCACCGTCCTTGAAAAACTCGAGTCGCACCTGGCGCGCACTGTGGACACGGTCCGCGCCAGCAGGGCGATGTTGTCAGGGGAAACTGCGGCACCGCACTCCGCAGTGGACGACAAGTAAAGAAGTGCTCCTCGCAGTGGAAGACCGCGAAAGACCGCCCGGCAAGCACGTTGCCGGGCGGTTGGTTTTGTCGACACCCCCGGACAGCTCGCGCGTGGAACACATTATGTCGACACTGCGTCCATTGAAAAGAATGAACCGCGTGCCGCCGCAATATGAGGTAGTCGGCGGTATGCGCCTGGACCGGATGGGTATCCGGCGTATATCAGAGGGGGGTTCCCTATGAGGTTCCTGAAGAGGAGACTGGCACCGGTCGTCCTGATCGCATTCTTAATTTGCACGGTGATGGCGGGCCCCGCGGCCGCGGAACCGGAGGTGCGCCTCACCACGTATTTCACGCTGAGCACTGAAGACCAGTTCTACCTGGTCCCGGTCGAGCTTTCCGTGCCGCAGACGGCCCGTCGGGCCGAGAAAGCGCTCGAACTGCTGATCTCAGGGCCACCCGCCGGCGGTCCGCTGTACGGACTCCTGCCGAAGAACACACGCCTCCTGGGCTACAGGCTCGAAAACGGCACGGCCTATGTCGACTTCAGCCGCGAGATAATGGAGGCGAACGTGGGCTCCTCCGGCGAGGCGCTGCTGATCGACTCTATCGTGCTCACGCTCGCAGAGTTCCCTGGTGTGAAGCGCGTGCAGATCCTCGTCGAGGGCAAGCAGCCGGGGTCAATCGGCGGCCACATCGAGATCACCGGCCCCATTTCCACGGAAAACGCATATCAGAGGTCCAGGTTCATGGGGTTCGCCGACGCCGCAGGTCACTGGGCCGAGGGTGAGATCACCGCTTTGTACGCCGCGGGGATCCTGGCGGGTTTCCCCGGGGGCGGGTTCCGTCCCGAGGACACGGTGACGAGGGCGCAGTTCGTGAAGATGGCAGTGAAGGCGGCGGGGATCGAGGAACCGCGGGGCGGGGCCGCGCCGGGGGGCGCCTCAGGCGTGATGGTGGGATTCACGGATGTGCCCGCCGGCGCGTGGTACTGGTCGTACCTCGAGGCGTCCGTGGGCCACGGGATAGTGGTTCCCGGCGACTACGGCGGGGTTTTCGGGGCCGACACGCCGATCACCAGGCGTGAGGTAGCGATAATGCTGGTACGCGCCAGAGAGCTCGAGCAGCAGGCTGCGGACCGGCGCGGCGCTTCCCTGCCGTTCGCGGATACCACATCGCAGCCGGACTGGGCCAAGGGGTACCTCGCCGTGGCCCTGGAACAGGGCCTGATCAAAGGGTATCCCGGTGGCACGTTCAGGCCTTATGGACACCTGACCCGCGCCGAGGCGGCCGCCGTCATAAGCAGATTCATGGGGCTTGGCGGGCCAAACGTATTCTTGTTGGCTCCCGCTGGCGGCTCGCGCGTCAAGGACAGGGTGTTGGTCTTCGGTGTGGCGCGCGTCTTCGAGGCGGCTATGGAGGTGCGTCTGAAGGACGGCGACAGGGTAGTTAGACAGGTCTTCACGACTGCCACAGAGGGTGCGCCCGGGTGGGGTGCGTACGCGGCCATCCTCAACATCCCATCCGGGGCGTCCGGCACCTTGACAGTCGAAGCGTTGACGCACAGCCCCAAAGACGGCTCGGAGCAGGATGTAATCTCCCGGCAGGTCAGCGTCGAGCGTTGAGCGCTTCCGGCTAAACGGCCGGCCGGCCCGCAGGCCGCCTGGCCGGCGCCAGGCTAACCGCCCCCGTGAACATCCCCGGGGGCGGTTTTCGCTTCCGGGAGGATTTGCCTGCAGGGGCGTTGAACGGGAGATAACCATCTGAGCGGCCGGCCACGCGCCGGCCGCGTGCTCCACGTTTCTGGACAGACAACAGTCATTAGACCGGGCTACGGGGGGTAGGGATTTGTCGGCCAAAGGGTACGCAAAGGTAACCGGCACAGTGGTTTCCGAACTCAGGCGGATCTGCGGGGACCGCAACGTCATATTCGGCGACGAGCAGGGGCTCGTTCCGTACGCCAGCGACGAATCGGGCAAGGAGTATTTCGCCATGCCGGAGGTGGTAGTAAAGCCGCAGGATGCCCAGGAGGTCGCCGCAGTGCTGAGACTGGCAAACGAGGAGCTGGTGCCGGTAACCCCCAGGGGCGCTGGCAGCGGGCTGGCCGGCGGAGCGATCCCGCTCTACGGGGGGATCGTGCTCTCCACAGAGCGGATGCAGCGGGTACTTGAGATCGATTCCGCAAACATGGTCGCAGTGGTGGAGCCGGGGGTAATCACAAACGACCTGTGCAAGATGGTCACGGAGAAGGACCTGTACTACGCCGGATACCCGATGAGCCTCGAAACCTCCACCATCGGCGGCAACGTCGCGTGCAACGCCGGCGGCGGCACCGTGATCAAATACGGGAACACCGGCCACCACGTTCTCGGCCTGGAGATAGCGCTGCCATCGGGCGAGGTGCTCGATCTCGGCGGCAAGCGACGAAAGGACGCCAACGGTTACAACCTCGTTCAGACTGTCGTGGGCTCCGAGGGCACCCTGGCGGTCATCACGAGGGTCATCCTCAACCTGCTTCCAGCGCCGGGCCCGAGAGCGAGCCTGCTCGCCGCGTTCTCCACGGTAGGCGATGCGGCCTCCTCGGTGTCCCAGATTATCACGGCCCTCAGGAATCTGCCCGTGTCGATCGAGTTCATGGACAGGGCTACCGTCGACGCGGTCTCCAGGTTCCTGAACGACAGGCTTCCCTCCCAGGACGAGACCGAGGCGTACCTCCTCGTGCAGGTCGAGGGCGCCACGGAGGCCGAGATGGAGAGTATGTACGAGACCGCCGGTGAGACGGCGTTCAACGCGCAGGCCATCGAGGTGTTCATTATGGACGACCGGCCGAAGGTCGAGCGCGTGTGGAAGTTCAGGCAGAGTGCGCTGGAGGGACTCAGGGCGATAGACCCGACGCTCCACAGCGAGGAGGTCGTCGTGCCCACGTCATTCGTCCCTCAGGTCTGCGGGAATATTAGAAAGATATGCGCCAGGGAGAAGGTAGTCTGCGGCGTTCACGGCCACATAGGTGACGGCAACCTTCACCTGGGGATTATCCGCCCGGAGCATCTCAGCCCCGAGCAGTGGAAGGAGAAACGCCGCGCGATCATGGCCGAGATCTACGAGTCCACGAAGGAGTACGGCGGGGCCATCAGCGGTGAGCACGGCGTTGGTTTTGTCCGGCTTGAGTTCGAGAAGATGATGAAGAAGCCGGCCGAGTTCGATCTCATGAGGCGGCTGAAGGCGGCCTTCGACCCGAACGGTATCCTGAACCCGGGGAAGGTGTTCCCGGAGTAGAAGAGCCCAGGACAGATCGTTTGACTACCGCCGCGGCCTCGAGTGACCGAAGTACACCAGCCGTGGAACCGGGGGCCGCGCGAGCGCCAGGATGAGGCCACAGAGCAGCAGAATGACCGAAAGCAGGCCGAACCTTACGCTGAAGTGCTGCAGGCGGGCCGCCCAGGCGTACAGCGCCGGGGCACCAGCAGGGGCTGCAGCCGGCGGGATGGGCGCGAAGACCGGCGCCAGCCTGGCCATTGCGGGCCACGCCGGTCCCATGATCAGCAACGTGCACGCGGCCGCCAGCACGGCGTGCAGGAACCTCGCGAACACGTAGGTCCCCATTCGAATGTCTGTCCCCTGAGTCACCGCCGCCACCTGCGCGTGGACTGATAGGCCGCTCCAGGCGATTACCGCGCTTGCCGCCATCACTCGGTCGACCATGGGGACAGCCGCCTGGCTCGCCGCCTGCGTCCCCATCGTTATCTCGAACACCCCCTTGACCAGCGAAGGAACGACGGCTGCGTTCCATTTCAGCGGCGCGAGGGCTAACGCGAGCGCGGCGGAGATGGTGTCCACGGCGCCTACTATGCTCAGGATGCGGATTATTACGGAGAAGAGTATTATGAAGCCGCCTATGAGCAGGAGCGAGTTGATGGAGTCCCTGATGGCGTCGCCCATGATCTTCCCGAATGGCCTGCCGTCCTTTTTCCTGGCGCCGCTCATCACGTGGAACGCCCGCAGCAATATGTTGCCCCTGTACGGCGACTCCAGCGGCCGGCTGACGTCGTGGCCCCGACCGAAAATGCCGAGGAGCAGGCCGACCATTATTACTGACACGTAGTGCGCGGCCACTATGATGAACCCTACGGAGATGTCGTTGAACATCCCGACGGCTACAGCTCCCGTCATGAACAGGGGATCTCCGATGTTAACACGGTTAAATATATTGCCATGGAGGCCATACCTACCGACACTGACTACCGCTGAGTGGGGGCCGGTCCTGCCGGCTGGCATCCGTTTACCCGCGACGGATCAGGGTCCTCCGAGCTTTTCAGCATCATCGGCGCTTTTACGGATTCCCCTGCGTGTCCTCATCGGTTTCTCACCGAGACCACGCTGCCCCACATTACTCAGTGAAGTTAGAGGGTCGGGTTTGCACCCGGTCCATCGTGGTTGGCAGGCTCAGTCTGACCGGCGGAGGCTAGAGCTACCCATGCGTTGCCATGCCGCCGGTGTCATCTTAGCATGAGCGGTTCCACGATGGCTACTGGTTGGCGGGGGCGGACCGCCTTAGGGCCGGTCCCGGGGAACGGGCAGGGGAAAGCGGTCGTCAGTCAAATACTACCATGCAGGAATGGGTTCAGCCCGGTCCCAGGTTGGAATCTCCACCGCCGAACGCCTCAAGGAAATCGAGGAGTTGAGGACATGGCTGCTCAGCAAACCCAAAAGCTGATCTGTGAGATCGCCGGGAAATACGCAGAGGTGCTGCGACGTAAGATACGGCTATCCCGTCTCTACGTATGTGGCTCTTACGTAACTGGCGAACACGACGATGATAGTGACATTGACATTGCGGTGGTAGCTGACGGCTTGACCGGCGACGTCATCGAGGACACCTTCACTCTTATGAAGCTGCGTCGCGAGGTGGATATGCGCATAAAACCGCATCCGTTCTTGACATCCGAGTTCACAGAGGAGAACCCGTTGGCGCGTGAAGCAATGCGCACGGGGATACGGATAGTCTGATTCTTCGTTAGGCCGACGACGGAGGAGACAAGGCGATGGCTCGAGTCGATGCTGTGACCGAGGCGCGTGCTCGTCGTGCGATTGAGGTCCTGTCGCGCAGTTCCAAGGTCGCCGCCGCGTATCTATTTGGTTCGCACGTTGACGGGACTGTCCATCCATGGAGCGATATCGATCTGGCTGTATTCGTAGAGAACCTGGACACACTCGATCTTTGCGATCGGGCTCGTGTCGCCGCGAGAGTCCAGAAAGAGGCCGGGGATGAGGTAGACATTCACCTGCTGCCGGCTGAAGACCTCATGCAAGGAGATCCCGCAGGTTTTTCCGCCTGGGTTCTTACTCATGGCGTCAAGATACGGCTGTGACCACGTGTCTACCAAGCGGGAGGGTCGGATTGTGAACGACGTGAGAGTTGAGGTCGTCGAGGTCAAGGGGGACTGTTCGGCCGGCCTGAAGGTCGGCGACGGGTTCACGCTTCGTGATGGGGTCCTGATCGAGCCGAATGGGCCGCTGTGTGTTTACGCTGTTGCGGCCTTGAGCAACTACCTTACCAGCATCTCCTTCGAACGACCAGATTCAGGATGGATTACCGGGGTTGATAGACTCCAGTGCCCGGATCCCATGAACACCGTTGCATTTCGAGTCATTCGTGTGAACCGCGAGTAAGATACCATCTGAGAGATTGCTTTCCTCCGGCAGGGGAGAGGGATTGAACATAGGCACGCCCAAGATCTCGCCGGGCTTAGATGGGCTTGGCCTGACAGACAAGGGAGGGTGTCCTGAGAGGGAGGTTCGCGCTGTCATCTCCTTCGGCATTGCGAGTCCTGCCTTGGCGCCGTTGCTCTACTTCATGTATCTTTGCAGATTGCCCCGCAAAGGTTCGACAGCGATGCATGACATGGTTATCGCAGGGTCCATACTGCTCTTTCTTGGGCTGGCAAGCGGCTACATGGCTTCCCCCACGCTGAGGCGCTCTCTCGTCTGGCTTCCTGGGTTATTAACTGTGGACCTGACCGGCGCCTGAGCAGTGTCTATCATACACACCAACAGTCCACGACTCGAATGCGCCTTCCTCCTTTCCCAAAATCTCACCAACGAAAGCGCCGGGCTTCGACATTTATGGGTCTACCCACAACTAGTCTGGGTATTGAGGCTACCGTTGCTCCCAAGACACGCGCATCAGCCATCTCGTGGGGAGTGAGGGGTTACACTGCCCATATTATGTGTCTGGTGATTGATGTGGCAGGGCGAAGGGGCTGACATGAGGCGCGCAGGGTACGTCGTGGCTGCCTTAACGGGCCTAGCGGTCTTGTTTACGTGGGTATGCCTCCATTTCTCCGGTACACGCGACTCCTACAAGGCAGAGCCAGGTCGAGCTGTTGCAGGGGACTATCCGGGGGTTCGAGTCATCGAGGCTATACGATACGCTGGGGACTGGAGGGTCCAAGTGGGTGAGTTGAACGCGATCATTCTGGCGGAGAAGACCCCTGACAGTTGGGCCACCCTCATGGAGCGAGCCTTAGTGGTCGAGCCGTCAGACGCCGAACGGGGGAAGGCTGCTTCCGACAAGGATGCGGTCTGGATCGATTCAATTGTGGCGAATCGCATCGATCCCGGCATCTTGCGAAACCTGTTGAAGGACGGTAAGTACCTCTACTTCTATGGCGAGGGCGCGACAACGCCTGCAGTGGCAGAGAGCATAGGCCTGGACCTACCGTTCCGAGAGGAGTGCGATGCGCGGTACCAACAGATCGGCTGGGGTGTGAGAATGGTACATTCACCGAACGTATACCACACCAGCGCGGTCTTTTCTCTGACGGAGCCGGATGCAACCGAGACTCTATCAGCAATGGTGCAGCAGACATCCATAGTCTTGTCCGAGTACGGAAAGGATCCGAACAGCGCAGGCAGTGACATGGATTCAGACTGGCCCCTGGAACACAGCGCTTGTTACATGTGGGACTTCGGTCCCTGTGGAAGGTTTACCCTTGTCAAGAGGATCTACCACGATCACTCCGAAGCCGATTCCAGCGCAGACTACTGGATTACGGAGGACAACTGTATAACAAGCGCGGGCTATGCGGTATGTGGAACCCGCTGGGAGGTAAAGCGTCTCCATATTGAAGACGCGGTGGATCCCGGCGCTGATGCCTGGAGTAGGAGGATTGGGGCGACCGATCCCCAGAGTGCCGGAGAGTCCTCCGTGGCCATGGTACCCGCTGGCGGTGGGTTCTCAACACGTCCAGGTTGGTGTTTTCCCACCTATGGGACATCCGTAATCAACAAGAGCAGTCTGCCGGATTCGGGCCGGTGGGCGGTCTCCTACCGGCTGGGCTCGCAGGCGGCAAGGGGCATTCATCTCACTTGTCCAGGCGTCGAGGCAGTGGAGAAGCCGGAGTGCGGCGGATTCGGTCACAGGCTGCGGTTCACGGTCGGTTTCACCATGTTCGGACTGCTCCATCGCGAATACTCGAGTTTCCTGGATACGACTCTCTCTTGTGCAGGGGGATAGCGAAATGCGACTCAAGCCGCGTGGGGTACGAACAGTAGTCTTCGGCGTGGCTCTTGTTGCCGGCGTGTTGTTGGGCACGCTCGGTTTTCGCGATACAGCAGGTGTGTATCTTAACCAAGGCCTCGCGCCCGTTCCCGTCTACCCGAGGAACGAAAACGGCCAGACGTATGGTTCTGCGGCGTACGCCACTTCTCCGGACACAGAGCCGGATTTAATCGCGGCACCTGGCGTGGATGGTACTCTGGGGTATGTGCGGAAGGTGGACCTAGACGGACCACCCCCGAAGACGCCGGACGAATCTCTAGCCCCACAGCGCCGAGCGGGGGGCAGCATTCGCGTTCGCTACATTCCCCTCTATGCCGTTGATGGCGAGACTGTCATTGGCGTGTTTAAGATTACCACCGGACAAGGGATGGAGCTTTCAGCAGGAGCCGACTAGTCACCCGAGATCCCTGGCCAAGGACTAGGCATCCGCACGAGCGTCAGATTCCAGTCCCTAACGTCCATCGGCGCCTCCGCCTACGTCTCGGATCAGACGGACGTCGGGTTGAAGGATCCGGTGGGCGGCAACCCGGCTTCGCCGGGCCGGCCCTGGTTGGCGGGCCTGCTTCGCTGACTCCCACATGATAGAGGTGGGGAACGGATGATGCCAAGAAGAATGGCCATTCCGGACGGCTGTGTACGAGGCTGTAGTGCGCTTCAACCGCGGAGGATCTTCTTCTCCATGGGCGTGGTCTTGCTGGCCGCGTCGATAACACTAACCGGTTGTGCGGGATGGGGGGCACGAAGATCCGGGGAACGCCCGGGAGACCCGCCCCGGGAGCAGACGGGCAGCCCGCCCGCCGGCCAGGCGAACCCGATTTCGGGTACTCCACGAATCGTGCCGCCGGCGTGCCAGGATCCTGCTGGGCCGGACGCGGCGGACTCCAACTCGCAGGTCGACTCGCCCCGGCGGAAAACCCTGCAGGAAGTCGCCTCGTTCGAGGTGGACGGTGAGATACGGCGTGCGTATGAAGCCGAGGCGATTCCCCCCGGCGGTGAGTACGTGCTGGCCGTGCTCAGCGGCGATTCGGGGATGAGCGTGGCGGCCATCTCGCTCGACGGGAGCGGCGGGGTCCGTACCCTTCATTCGGTAGACAGGGCGTACCTGCAAAGGGCCGCGTTCGGCTACCGCCCCCTGGGGTGGCTTTCGGATACCTGCTACGCCTTCGCAATCATCGGGTGGCAGAACTTCGGCCCGAACAAGGGCAGGCACGGGGTGGCGGTGCTGACAGGCGACCTGGAAAGTGGGCAATCCCGGGAGGTCGCTTTCATCCCCGTGCCACAGGGTGTCTTCCGCTCGGCCGCGTTCGAGAGGGAGACGGGCAAAGCGCAGTTCTCCGTGACCTCGGCGATATGGGAGTGCGACGTGGATACTGGCGAGACGCGGCTCATCAAGGGCGGTCTCCCCATATATGACGGGTTGTTCCGATGCCGGCGGTCACCCGACGGCCGGTACTACGTTTACGAGTTGTTCGAGAAGGGCGCCACCGGCATGTTCATCCTGGATACCGAGACGGGCGATCAGAAGCCCCTGCTTCCAAGGGGTGAGACATGGAGTTACCTGCCGTCATGGTCACCCGACGGCAGGTACGTGGCCGCGTACACGGCGGGCCTCAAGCCGGGTGCCACCGCGTCCCAGGAACCGGCGGGCACCGGCAACTACGATTTCCTGGCGGGGGAGGACGGACCGCAGCCGGCCGGCGGGTCCATAACCGTGGTGGACGTGAGCGGCAGGGTGGTCCAGACCATCAAGGTCGAAGGCAAGACACTCTGGACGTTCAGGTGGAGCCCGTCGTCGGATGCGATTGGGTTTGTCGCGGGGAAGGCCGTCGAACTGGAGAGCGGGCTGGGAGACTTCGAGCCGGAGAGCGTGTGGGTTGCCCGAGTCAACGATAACGGCCAGCCGGTCCCTCCTGTGAAGGTGGCCGACATACCCCGAGACGACCCCGGGCAGAGGTCGTACGTGGTGGTGCACTCGGTCGACGTGGACAGCCGCGGGCTGCTGTATACTGACTACCGTGACCCTGTGACCGCCGTCTGGCACGCCCGACTGAGTTCATCCGGCGCGGCGTCGCGGCCGGTGAAAGTTGACGACGGCTACCTCAGGCTCGAGGGCGATGAACCCGTGTTCGGCGAGTCGCTCGTCGGGATAATCGAGGGGAACAGGCGGGCTGCCGTCTGGCTGCTGGGCCCCGAGGAGTCGCGAGAGATCGCGGAGACACAGGGAAACCGTCGCTTCGAGGTTCTCGGCGCGGATGAGGAGACCCTGGTCCTAGCAGATGTCCCGGGGTATGAACCCGGCCAGAAGGAGCAGACGTCTACTGTCCGGGTGTTTCGCCTGGGGGCTGACGAGGGCACGGGCTTACCTGCGGCAGGGTTGCTGGGCCGTCAAACGGGCGACCTGGCGCCGGTCAGGTCCCTGGAGATAGAGGGCCCGATCTGGACGACAAACCACGCGGGGACGCTCTCGCCAGGCGGCAGGTACGTCCTGGCGGTGAACGATACGGTTGCCGGGGCGAGGCTCCTGGCGATACCGGTACATGAGGCTGCCGGTGGGACACCCCGCGCGACCGCCGGTGGCGCAGACGCCGAGCCCCGCGTGCTTCACTCGGTGGACAGGAAGTGGAGTGGTGGCCATACCGTGGGACAGTGGCCGATAGGATGGGTGAGTGACAATCGCTACATGTTCACCGTTCTGGGGGACCAGTTCGACGGACCGCACGCGGGCAAACGCGGCGTCTCCATCAGGACGGGCGATGTCGGCGGCGGTACACCCAGCGAGGTGGCGTTCATCGACCTTCCGGAGGGGAGCCTGCTCTCAGCGGTGCTGTTGCCCGGCAAGAAGAAGGCTTACCTTCGCGTGACGGGCGCCATCTGGGAGTACGACCATGAGAGGGTCGGCCTGCGGCTCGTCAGGGACGGATTGCCCGAGTTTGACGGCTCGTTCCGGCCGGAAATCTCAGCCGACGGGCGTTACCACGTTTATGACCTCCCGGCGCAGGCGGGCAAGGAGGTCTTCATCCTGGACAACTTCTCCGGTGAACAGAGGCGTCTTTTCCCCGAAGACGGCTCCAGGAGATTCGACCCGCGCTGGTCTCCCAGCGGGGAATACATTGCCGTTTACGAGGTGAACGCCGGCGACGAGGATTCGGGCCGTCTTCCCGCTGGCGACCCGGAGTCGGTGGCGGGCTGCGGCTGCTCAGGCGCGAGGCAGCCCGTGGGGGGCGCCATCTCGATCGTGCGCCCGGACGGGCAGGTCGTGCGGAAGATCGCTGTAGACGGGAAGACCATCTCCGACTTCGCATGGGGAGTCGATTCCGGCTACGTTGGGTTCGTCGCGGGTGTGGCGCAGAAACCGGCGGGGGCAGCCGCAGAGGTAGGGCCGGAGGAAAGGTGGTTCGTGCCGGATAGCGTGTGGGTGGCAGCGATCGAGGGCTCCGACCCGCCCGTGAAAGTCGCGGACGTGGCGCCGGAGGATCAGACGGAACGCCCGAACGTGGCCGTCGCGCCGGTAGAGCCCGGAGGCGGGGGAGTGCTGTTCAACTACTACCGTATCGGCGGATCCTCCCTCTACTATGCGGACGCCGGCTCCCCAGGCGCCGCGCCTTTGAAGATCGACGGGGTGTTCTGCAGCTGGAACGCCACCCCCGTGTATGGCGACCGGATAGCCGCGGTTGTCGAGGGGAAGGGCTCGGTTACCGTATGGCTTTTCGGCGGCGGCGAGGCTCGGGAGATCGCGCGGTTCGACGGGAAGCGGCCGACTTCGATATCCGGGTACAACGGCGACACGCTGGTCGTGACGGGCTCGGCGTCTAGCCGGAGCGGGGAGAAATCGGTGGTCAGGGTATTCAAGAATAACGACAACCGGTGAGCCGGCCGTCCCATGGGGTTGAGACCGGGGCCTTCACCGGTGGGAGTCTATCTGGAGGAACCTGGACGCGCCATCCAGAATGACGAAGGGGCGCCCGGCCTGGGATCCGGGCTGGAGCACTAAAGGACAGGGAGGGTTACGCGTGAAACGACCTCTCTCCGTTTTCGTAGTCGCGTCACTGGCGCTGTGCGTCGGCTTCTCACCAGTGTGTCTTGCCAGCCCGGCCACCTATCACATCCCATACCTCGACAGGGAGACGGGTGGCTGGGTGACCGAGTCACGACAAGTGCCCAATGACCCTGCCGCAGTAATCAACTCGCTGCTGGCCGGGCCGGCGTCTCCAGAGCTGTACACGCCGTTTCCCGCAGGAACTAGGCTCCTCCGCGCAGTCCTCAGCGAAGGGGTGCTCCGGCTGGACTTCACCGAAGAGTTCGAGCGCTACGTTGACAATAACGACGTGAAGATGTCCCATGCCATAAGAGAGACTGCCTTTCAGATTCCAGGGGTCACCGCGGTCGAGATCCTGGTTGAGGGGAGGACCCCCAGGAAAGGGCCGCACGTGGAATTCGACCGGAGGATTGAAAAGCCTGGGGCTGGACCGCGTGCCGAGTCGCGGTCAGCCTTGAGGTGGCGGTTTGTGAATCCCGCGCCGTGGAACGATGACCTCCACGACATCGTCTTCGCGGAAGGCAGGTTCACGGCGGTCGGCAGGGGTGGGGCGGTCCTCACGTCGGCGGACGGCGTGTCCTGGACGGTTCACAGGACGGGAACGCCTACTGAGTTCTGGAATATCGCGTATGGCGACGGGACGTACGTCGTCACGGGTGGCGGTAGGAACACACCGGCGGTAGCGCTGAGTTCCGACGACGGGATCAGGTGGACTGAGCGGATCCGGTTCGACAAGGGCGAGATCCGCGACATCTCGTACGGCGACGGGCGGTTCGTCGCGTGGGGGCTCGTGTGGCCGGAAGAAGAAACGGATGGGGTCACGCTTACTTCGGTCGATGGCGTGAGCTGGCAACAGCACAGGTATGAGACGCCTCTGCCATGGTATGCCGTCGAATATGTTGAGGACCGATTTGTGGGCCTGGGGAACGAGAGAATCACCGGTACCTCACAGGATGGGCTCGAGTGGCAATCGACCCCGGTCGACGCAGAGTACCTCTTCGGTCTTGCCTGTAGGGGCGGTAAGTTGGTAGCCGTCGGTGGGGGGTACCCGGAGGGCGGAGTGATCCTCACGTCGGATGATGGCGCAACATGGACCCGGGCCGAAATGAAGACCGAACAGGGCGGCCCAGTCGGCGCCCTCGTGGATCTCGAGACAATGAGCCTCAAGGACGTTGTATACGGGGACGGACGTTTTGTGGCCGTTGGCAACCGCGGTACGATACTCACATCGACCGACGGCCTGAGGTGGACGCTGCGCGGGTCGGGCGTCGAGTACCAGCTTGAGGCCGTCGCCTACGGGAACGGTATGTTTGTCGCGGTCGGTGAGGCGGGAACGGTCTTGACGTCCCGGGATGGGATCGAGTGGACTTCCCGAATTGAAGGAACGCGCAGGGGATTGTCCGGGGTCGCGTACGGGGGCGGTCGGTTTGTCGCGGTGGGTCAATCCGGGCGGGTTGTAGTCTCGGTGGACGGCGTCACGTGGTCCGTGCACCAGGATGATTCCCCGGAGTCCTTCAGCCATACTGTGTACGGTATGGGGAGATTCTTCGCGACCCGTGTCAACGGCTACTACGGCAGTATCGACGCCTCCACAGACGGTCTCACGTGGTCCGGCTTTGCCCCGGAGTCCTCCGGGGGGATCTACCATACGTATGCGGCTATTGCATGTGGGCGCGGGCGTCTCGTCGCTGCCGGACACCATGGGGGGATCGCTTCTTTTTCTACTGAGGGCGACCGGAAGGAAGACTCTTCGGAGCCGTGGCGCTACTGGACCGCCCTGGCGTACGGGATGAACCGGTTTATCGGCCTGGCCTGGGAGCCTTCTTCTGGTACGACATCTATCCTGTCCTCTCAGGACGGTGTCCGGTGGACGGCCCAACCGTCAGTCTTGAAAACGCGATGCTTCGGCATCACGTACGGCGACGGACGATTCGTAGCCGTGAGCGTGAAAGGCAGCATAGTGACCTCAGATGACGGTGCCACCTGGACGGAACGGGAATCAGGCACACGTGAGATGCTGACTGGAGTGGCATATGGTAGAGGGCTCTTCGTCGCCGTTGGGGATGCGGGGACGATCCTGACGTCGACCGACGGGGTCACCTGGACCCGCAACGAGTCGGGCATCAGCCTGGGTTTGTGGGCCGTGACATACGGCGAGGGCCGGTTCGTCGCCGTAGGAGCGAACGGCACGATACTGACCGCCGATACCGGCGACGGCGTTTTCGCCGATGTGCCAATGGAGCATCGGGCGGGCGACGCCATCGAGTTCCTGGCGAAGTGCGGTGTGGTCTCAGGCTTCGCGGACGGCACGTTCAGGCCGGACCAGAGCGTCACGCGAGCCGAGCTTGCCAAGATGCTCGTGCTGGCCGGCGGTCTGAAGCCCGACCCCGGCACGGCCCTGTCATACACCGATGTACACGGGCACTGGTGCGTTAACGACGGCTACTTGCAGGCAGCGACCACGGCGGGTGCCCTTTCCGGGTATCCGGACGGGACCTTCAGGCCTGAGGGGCCTGTGACCCGGGCTGAGCTGGTGAAGACGATGGCCTCGATGGCGGGGCTTCGGCCTGAGGGGGTGCAGCCTTACTCCGACGTTCACTCGAGCGACTGGTTCGCGAGATGGGTAGCTTCGGCGGTGGATACCGGCCTTGTCGGCTACGGTTGGCCCTGGGAGGTATTCGCCGGGGACAGGTTCCTGGGAAACCAGCCCGTTACTCGCGCGGAGACAGCTCTGGCCCTCGCCAACCTGGTGGAGCTGGCGGGGCGCAAGTAGCGGCTGCGCGTACAGCCGCGGGTGCCGAGTGCTTCGTCGGGGCGAGACCGCGCCTGGTACTGCTCGCCTGGCCCAGGATTGCGCCGTGGCTATCCCGGCGTCAGTCCGGCGACATACTCCCCGCCACCGTCGAATTGGAGGCCGCCGCGCTTGTCTCTTCCGTGTTTTCGGTTGGAGAGAGTAGGGACCGTGCGGTGTCTCGGTCGCCGTTGCCCAGATGAGTGAACGGGGAAGTGATCGCCGCTTGGGGAAGGATTCCCGGAAGCAGGGGTGGTCCCGCTGGCATCTACCGTTGCTCTTGCTCGGTGCGGTCGTCTTCGTGGTTGCCGTGGGCCGCATCAGGGCCTCCATGGACAGGTTGCCATACCCCGTCTGCGTGATGATCTCCGAGTATCCCAACCTGCTGGTGAGGGGGGTTGAGGACGCGGCGATCGTGTACGAGTGGCTCGAGGTGGACGGCTCGACGAGGTTGCTGGCAGTCTTCACACGACGGACGGATTCGCTAATCGGACCCGTGGCCCCGTTAGGATTGGGAGGCGCCGATCTGGCCTACACGTACGGGGCCGTGGTATGCAGCACAATGGACCAGGAGACTCGATCGTACATCAGATGCCGGATGACCCCCCTCATGGTGCATGAGGCAGCGGAGGAGTACGTCACCATAGACCAGTCTCTGCAGAACCTTGAGAGGCTCCGCTACCGTCTTCTCCCCGAAGAGGACTACATGATGAAGAGGGGCAGCGCGAAGGCCGGAGGATCGCCCGCTCCCGTCGTGGTCGGGAAGAAGGATGATGGGACGGAGGTCTTTCGGTGGGACTGGGATGGCCGGCGGTATCGACGAAAGGTCGGGGACTCGACGGTGGGAGTGTCTGCGCTGGTGATCCTGCATGCACTCGACGTGGACACCGGCCCTGACGCCTTCCCCGATGGCGCCTTCCGTGCTGATGGAGAGCGAGCGTTCATCTATGCTGGTGGTCGAGGGACCCAGGCCTCGTGGATACGGAGACTCTTCCCGGGGCCCATCGTCCTCCAAATGGGGGACATCGTCGGGGCTCCTCTTCCTCGAGGTCCCGTCTGGTTCCACATACTGGCGAGGGATGCCGGTTATCGAGTAGCCGCGGTCCCGGAATAGCCGTCCAGGCATCACCGTCGACGCGGATCGAGGAGGCACGGTCTCAATGGAGGACAGGGAGAACCTTATCCTCAGAGAGGTCACAGGGGAAGGCAGCGCAACCGAAACCGACGGCCATGCGCTGACGAAGTCCGCCAGGCGGCTCCTGCTGGTCTCACTCACCGCGATCGTCTGCCTCGGGATAGTGTTGCCTGCCGCCATTCTCGAGGACCGCTTGCCATACCCCGTGGCCGTCGTTGTTTCCGAGTACCCGAAGAAGCCGATCAAGGGAATCGAGGACGCGGAAGTGGTGTACGAGTGGATCGAATGGGATGGCTCGACGAGCCTCCTTGTTGTTTTCACGAGACGGCCGCGGTCGGATGTCGGACCGCTGGGTCCAATGTGGGTGGGGACCGCCCACCTGGCATACTCCTGCGGCAACGTCGTGTGCGGCACCACGCTGCCCGAAGCTGATGAGTTAAGCCGATCGCAGGAGTATCCCCTGTCGACCATTTCCGGCGTAAATGGCGACTACATCGCTCCCGGTCGGCTGGTGGCCAGGATGAAGGAGCAGCGATACCGCGTTGTTCCTGAAGAGGGCCACCTGGTCCACAGGGGCATGCTCAAGGTCGAAGGGAACCACGCCCCCGCCGTTGTCGGTCGCAGGAACGATGGGGCCGAGGTGTTCAGGTGGACGTGGGACGGCCGGTGCTATCAGCGAGAGGTCGGGGATGCACGGGTGCGGGTGTCCTCCCTCGTAGTCCTTCATACCGGGGGCGGTCACGACGAGTGCGGTAGTTTCCCTGACGGGTTCTTCGTCATGGATGGAGGGCGGGCGGTTGTGTTCGCGAGGGGTCAACGGGTGGAGGCATCCTGGAGCAGACTCTCTCCGACGGCCCCGGTGCGCCTTGAGAAAGACGGCCTGGGACAGATATCCCTTCCGCAGGGACGCTTGTGGTTTCACATAGTCACGAGTGATTCAGCCTGTGAGGTTGTCGCTGGCGAGGACTAGGAAGAACCCGATGTGGAGGGAGCCGGGCGGGTGGCACGCACGCCGGAGTCGTGGATAGTTTTCGCCCTGATGTTGGCCCTGGCGCTGACGGGGTGCCGGTCCGGCTCACCGGGAGTCGAATCCCGGGCAGAGCCGGCGTTTGAGGAGATTTGCATGGTCACAAAGTACCACGGCTGGGCGATTGCCTCGGGCGGGGTCTTTCGCACCCTGGACGGCGGCGTTACCTGGTGGTCCGTCACTCCACCCGGAATCGAGAAGGCAAGCAGTCCCTCAGCCTGTTGGTTCTTCTCGGATGCCACCACGGCCTGGCTGGTCGTCGACAGGGAGGACGCGACCGGCGCGGCGGAGTCCGACGGAGTCCTGTTCAGCACCATCGACGGCGGGAGGCACTGGACCCGGTCGGAGGCCCCCTTTGCGTCGGCGAGGCTGTTCGTGAATAGGGACGACAACCGGACGACTGGATGGGCCTTGAAGCGGCACGGGCCGGCGTCGGGCAGCGAACCGGTCGAGCTTTACAGGATGGAGAGCGACGGCGCCTGGAAGCTGGTCCATCGCGGCCGGTGGCCGTCCGATCCGGCCGACCGGCGGGACAGCCTGCCTTTCGGCGGTCTCAAGAAGGCCATCGGTTTCCTGCCGGACGGGAGGACGGGCTGGGTCACGGTTGAGTACCGGGGACAGGACCAGTTGGGTTTCTACATGACCATGGACGGAGGAGAGACCTGGAGAGTGCCGGATCTGCCGATTCCGCCTGACCTGGAGGGCGGCATCATCGAGGTGTTGCCGCCGCGGTTTTTCGATGGAGCCGCGGCAGGGCGTGGGGTCCTCCCCGTCATCTTTCACTTCATCCGAGAGCGAAACCAGTACGGCGAATTCGCCGCCGTCTTCTTCGTCACGGAAACCGGGGGAGTCTCCTGGAGGGCTGCATCTGTGCTCCGGGCAAAGGGGCACAGGCCTCTCGTATCCGTGGTCGACGACGCCAACTGGTGGGTGCTGGCGGACGCTCTTGCAGAAGCGAAGCTACACGCAACCCACGATGCAGGCGCGACCTGGGCCGAGGTGGGCAGCGTTCGACAGGCTCTCCAGGTGCAGTTCGTGACCCCGGTAGACGGCTGGGCCCTGAGCGATAACAACGGTCGGTCCGTTCTCCTGAGAACGACTGACGGTGGAAGCAACTGGTGCCGGGTCCCCGTAACGAGAAGAATCGGCCGGTTCAAGCGGCCGGACTGATCGCGAGAGTGCGGCAGGAGGTGTGAACGTGAGCAGGGCGAGCGTGGTTGCTATCCTTGTGTTCTTCGCCGTCTTTGCCGCCGGCTGTTCCCGGACCTCCAGTCCGCCGCCGGGCAAGGACGCCGTTCCGGGCGCCCCCGGCAACGTCGAAGGCCGCAGCCAATGGGTGAGGACGGCCGGCAAGTACGGGAGTTCGAACACGTGGTCAAGCCCGTTTCAAGCGAACATATCCACGAAAGGTCGTGAGGGGATCGATGTCGGCGAAGATGTGGAGGTGACGGTCTCGTTATACAACGTGACCGGCGTTCCCTCCAGCCGGGAAGCGCCGCGGACTCTTGAGGTGATGGAGTATGCCCCGACTGTAGCCGTATTCCCGGCTTCGGGTTCCATTGACTCGCCGATTTGGGAGGAGACCCTCCCATCACTGAGTGGCGTCCTTGAACCCGGAGACGGATATGAGTTGAATTTCACCTGGAAGCAGGTCGATTTCTCCGGCGGGCAGGTCCCCCCGGGCTACTACTACGTGGAGTTGAAGTCGGGCAGCGTCAGGTACAGGGATGACGGCCGGGAAAAGACTCAAGCGCTGGAATGGTCGATGCACACATCACACAGTGAAGTGCAGATAAACCATCCCGAGGGGACTACCGTGTCAGGGGGGGGCGACGCTGCACTCGGCGAGGGTACCGGTCCGGAGGTTTCGGGTGCCCGCGATGAGCCTTCCCTCGTGAAGCAGATCAGGGTGGACGGATGGATGTGGACCGCGAACCCGGCGCAGGCGATCTCGCCGCGCGGGGACTACGCCTTGTTGGTGAGAAAGGCCGCCTCCGGCGACGCCGTCATCGCGGTGCCGCTCGGCGCGGGGGACGACGAGATAATCACGCTGCACACCGCCGACGCCGTGTGGATTCGAGAGCATTCTCCGGAGTACAATCCCGAACACTACCCGCTGGGATGGATCGACGACACCCGCTGCCTATTCGTAATCCACGGCCACCAGAGCACAGGCCCCCACAAGGGGGAGCGGGGCGTCTCCATCCGCGTGGGCGACGTGACCCGCGCGTCGTCAACTGAAACAGCGTTTGTTCCCCTGGCCGAAGGGGTCTTTAAATCGGGGAGCCTCATTGAGGGGAAGGGCAAGGCGTACCTCCACGTTACCACGGTGCTCTGGGAATATGACGTCAGTAGCGGCGGGCTCGGGGTCGTCAGGGGAGGCATGCCCACTTATGACGGATTGTTCTGGCCCAGGCTCTCGCCCGACGGCCGCCACTACGCGTACGACCTGCACGAGCAGCACGGGAACGGCGTTCACGTGCTGGATGCCGATACCGGCAAGGAGAGGCCGCTGTTGCTCAACGGGGAAACGACCAGCTTCTACCCGTCGTGGTCGCCGGACGGGAGGTACGTGGCGGCGTACACCTCGCGCCTGAAAAAGGGCGCGTCTCCGAGACCGGGTTACCCGGAGGAATCGGAGATCTACAACATGTTGCCGGATGAAGACGGGCCTCAGCCGGTGAGCGACTGCATCACCGTCGCCAGACCCGACGGTACGATCGTGCGGACCGTAGAGGTCAAGGGGAAGATGCTGTCGCGATTCGCCTGGGGCGCGCGATCCGACGTCATCGGCTTCGTGGCGGGGATCGTGGCCCGCGTTCCCGGCAAGTCCCAGGAGGAGCGGGGCGGCATGGAGTTTGTGCCGGACAGCGTCTGGATCGCCCGCGTGGCCGGCGGGGAAGGGACGGGAACCCAGGGCGCGGGCGCTGAAGGCGCGGGGACCGGAGACGACCCCGTATGCCTCGCGGACATCGAGCCTGCCGCCCCGGGCGAGGACCGGCTCTTCACGGTCGCCGCCGTGGAACCCGACGGGAAGGGAGTGCTGTGCCTCGACTGGCCAAACGACACGTGGTCGCTCATCCGCACTAGGATGGGGGACCCGCCCGGCGCATCGCTCAAGGTGGATGGGCGGGTGGCGGGCGGCGGGGTGTGCCCAGTCTTCGGCGACTCGATCGCGGCCCTGGTCGAGAACAGGGAGTCCGTCGCGGTATGGGTATTCGGCCCGCTCGGCGCGAAAGAGATAGCGCGTTTCAAGCCGGAGGGATCGGTGTGGGTGTGCGGGTACAACGACGATACGCTTGTCGTGACGACTGACGGGAAGCAGGGCGAGGGGTCGGTAGTCCGGGTGTACAGGATGCCGAGGTGACCCTCAGCGAACGGCGCGCTGAGAGGAACCGGTCCGGGGCTCTAGGCGACGGAGCACGTAGACGTGATATGCTTGCGCCCGCTCGTCATACGAAGCAAACAGCAGGTGGCCTTCTCCGGTCTCCTCGAAGAGGAAATTCCTGTTGCCTCCCGATGGCAGATCCCTCCACGCGGAGGCGATGTAACCGGCGGACTTGAACAGGGGGCGGCCGTCACGGTACGATCCCGTCAGGTTGACAAGCCGGAGGCCGCCGCCCGCGTCGCCTGCCGTGTCGCCGAACGATCCGTACTCCCACAAGAGATAACCGAAGGGACGATGCCAGGAGCGCCCTTTCGAGTCAGCCTGGGGCAGTATGGCACCGGTCGACGCATTTATGGACGTCCGGCTGCGGCGCCCCGCGATCCAGGTCGTCACGTCGACGGTGTCTCCCTGGATCCCCGTCACCTGCAGGATATTGCCGGGTGCCCGTGGCACGTCGAACCGCCACACCTCCCGTCCTGTCTGCGGGTCTAGCCCGGTCACGAACGAGTCTCCGGTCCGGATAGGGAGTCCCCCGGCGAGGGCCGCGATGCCGCCCCCTGTGGTCCACCTGACCTCACCTGTAGACAGATCGTGACATACGATCTGTTCAGGGCTGCTGACAATGACCTCGCGGTCTCCGACAACGAACGGTCCCACGGAAGGGTGATCGCTGCGCCAGCGCAGAGCCCCGGTCGTAGCATCGAACACCTCAAGCCTGCCCGAGGAGCTCCCACACGGCCACGGTATGAACTGTACCACCGTTGACCTGTCAAAAATGATGCGCTCCGCCGGCCTCGGCGTGTCTCGCCAGTCTCCCAAGCCCGAGACCCGCCAGGCGATCTCGCCGCTCCCGGGATCCAGACCGTAGAGGATCCCGCAGTCGGGCGGCTGTTCGTTAATGGCCAGCGAAAAGGGGACGGTCACTCCCTCCGGCGCATAGAACACGAGTATTGCGGGCATTCCGTCACGCCCCCGTAGAATGTACGGCCTCGTCTGCACTCCGTCCGGCTTCTTCAGGACGGTCATGCCGTCCGGCGCCGAGAGTTCGTGGCGCTCAACGGATCCGGTCACCTTGTCGACAGTGAGGTAGACAGGCCCAGGTTCCGTTGGAACGACGAAGAAGAACCGGGGAGTCGAGAGGACGCTCATGCTGACATCCCACTGGTTGTGGCGGTAAAAGTCCAGGTTCCGCGCCTGCCACAGCGGGCTTCCCGTCCTCCGGTCGAACGCGTAGATGTCGCCCTGATCATTGGCCGCGACAACGTAGACCCTGTCTTCGGACTGCTCGACAGTCACCATCGCGTACGGGCTTTCCTCAGCCGAAAGCCCGAAGTCGAACCCAGTCGCCCACACCAGGGCGCCGTCGCTGAGCCGGATCCGTCCAATCCAGTCCGCGGTGGCCAGGATGGCGTCTTCGTTCAGGGAGACGGGGGAAGGCTGAAGCGAAGAAGGGCCGTGAGGCTGGGCGCCGGCGGCGTCCCGGGAGGCGAACCAGAAGCCGGAGGCGGACCAGGGCCTCTGTGCGGGGATCGTGATCTCCCATGCGAGGTCGTACCCCGGCTGGAGTACGGCGGGCGGCTGGAGCCTGTCGACCAGGACCATCGGGCGCATCACGAAGGCCCCGAACCCGAGCTGCGCCATCGCGAGCCCAGACAGTACAGCCATGGCGAACTGCCATCCCGGCTTCCGGGCGAGGATCATCAGCGACGCCTTCTCGGCCCAGACCGCCTCAGCGGCCGCCAGGGCCGCAAGACCCATGCTCAACGGGTTGACGTACGGTCCCTTGCAGTACACCCCCGCCGGCACCAGGTAGGGGTTGCGTCCCGCCAGCGAGTAGAAAACACACACCACGCATGAGAAATAGACCCAGAACCGGATGGGCCGACGACTCAGGGCGCCCGCCAACCCCAGCGCCATGCCCCAGCCGATCGGGGATAGTATCGCGACGAGAACGGTGTGGTTTGCGGTGAACACCTCTACGTCATGCGCCGGCGCTTCGCCGAACCGGTACAGAGAGACGGCCACGAGGCCTGTGACGAGGCCCAGCAGCGTCAGGACAAGGACGATCGTCCCCACAGGGGTCCTCTTAGCAGGCGCGGGTGATAGCACTTCACAACCTCCCCGGGTAGGCTCATACGAGGGCAGCGCGGCCGGATCCTCCTCCGCCACTTCGTCCGGGCTCCGCCGCGCCGCCCGGCCCGCGCGCGGGGTTGCTCCATCCCTGTTGACTGTTGACGCCCCACCGTGGTCCGGGTTCCCTTGAATCGTGCCTGACGCCGCAATTGCCGGAGAGGGCGGAACCTTAGCCACTGCCGTTCGTCTTCACGCTTGGGGAATCCTTCCATGACGATCGGGCTGAGGGTTACGGTTCCAGCCGGTGGAGATGGGGTGACCCATGGTAAGGAGGTCTGTCGCTGCACTCATAGTCTTGCTGTTGGCCGGCCTCTCGTTCAACGCCTACCTGGATAGGTCCCCTCACAGGCCGATCTCGGCGCGCGATGTCGTCGGCGTCCGCCTGTGGAGATGGGTACCCGGCAGTGGCATGACGGAAACGACAGCCGCCGCCGACGAGGCGGCGAAGATCATCGACTGGTTCAACTCTGCGACTGAGATACGGCCCAACAGGTCGTTCGCAGGCACGACCGCTGAGTGCGGTATCCGTGTCATCCTCACCCGTGGGAGAAGCGTGTTGATCCTGAAGTCAGGCGCCGATTTCGAGGTGCAGAGGGACTACTTCCTGTTCAAGCGAGTCTCATACTGGGCCAGGCAGGATGACGTACGAAGGCTCCTCGAGCGACTCATCGCCTGCGATAGCCCGAATTCAAGCGCAGGACCGGCGCATGAGGGTGATGGCGAATGAACCTTCGAGTCCGTGGGTCGGCGCGATTCGCCCTGGTAATGGCCCTGGCCTGCGCGGTCGCCGGCGGGGCGGTCGGGGGCTGCGGGCCGCGCCCGCGGCAGATCGACCTCGCACGAGTGGACGGCGAGCCTGCAAGAGTGGCCGGGAGGCTGGATCTGCCGCCGGGGTTCGTCGCGTCAGTATGCGGATTCTCGGGTCGAGGGGTATGGATCCAGGCCAGGCGACCCGGGGCCGCAGCCGCGCGGTACTTCCACGTCACGCCCGCAATCCTGGGTGCCGCGCCTTCGTCGTGCGAGATCGTCGAGGTAGAGGCGCCCCCCGGAGCAAGACCCGAGACCGCGTGGCCCGGCGGGGACGATTTCCGCGCGGTAGTCGGGATAGTGGACGGCAGGTTCGTCGTGTATTGCGCGACGGGTGAGGACGAGGGGAACAGGGCGTTCGTATCCTGCATCGAAGGGGACGGCCATGTCGCCTGGGAGGTGGAGATTCCCGCCGGGTTCATGCCCGGGCTGGGCCCGGATTGGAGACACGTGATTGCGTACGGGAATTCGAGGGACGTCCCGATGCTGACCGTGACACCCGAGGGGCGGTGCGTCGAGATACCACCGTTGCGGATCTCGGGTCCGGTCAAGTGGTACCGCTCCGGCAGCTTCGTCTGGGGTAGGATGGTGGCGTTTGACGCCGTGTGGGACGCGCGCCCGAATGGCATGGTTGTGACGACGCGGACGTGCTGGCCGTCGGAGGGCAAATGGGAAACCGTCGAGTACGCCGCCGGCGGGAACGAGATGGGCGATGCTCTGCCGTTTCGCGGGGGAGTCGTCCTGGTCACTGTGGAGGGCGATGCGGTCGCGCCGGTTCACCGGCCGTTCGCGGGCCCGGCGGGCCCGGAGCGGTCGGAGCAGCCGGAGCAGTCGAAGGCCCCGTCGTTTCGCCCCATCACACTTGACCAGCGCAGCCAGTCTCTTACGGCGTGGGTAGCAGGCGGGCATGTGCTGTGGCAGGTATATCCCACAGCTACGGTGAGTGTACCGGAGCACGTCATCCTGATCAGGGTTGACGGGCCGGATGGAAACCCCATTCTTTCCGGGGAAATCGCCGCGCGCGGGCTTGCGAGGCTTTCACCTCTGGGGAACTACGTTTGCTGGGAAGACCACCTCCGCGACTTCAAGTTCCTGCGGGTGAGCGATGGCAAGTTATGGACTTACTCTCCCGATTCGAAAGACCCATGGGCGGTGGAGACCGCCCGGTACTGGTGGTCGCCGAACGAGTCCCTGATCGTCCTCACGGAAACCGGGCAGGGAGACGGGGGATCCGTTGTCGTTCTGTCAACGGACTGAGAAGCATGCCGGGTATGCCGGTTCCGCGATACGCGAGTGCGACGGAGGGAGCGATGATGCGCCGGGTTGTGGTCAGGGTCCTGGTTAATCTGACTGCTGCGAGACCGGTCACGCGCGGGAAGCCGCAGCGGATTCCGCCCGGGCCGTTGGTGTGCTGCCTGGTCGTGAGCCTGGATCTGTCGCGCCATCGAACCGGCGAGCTGATGACCCCGATGACCCTGAAGGTTGTCGATTTCTCCGGTGATCGCGCGGAGTGCCGGAACCTGGCGGGCAACGTCGTCCGGCTTGTGGGCTTGCCGACGGCTGAGTTGATCGAGTCCCTCGCCTGGAAAGACGATGAAACCTTGATCCTGTGGGAGATCGCCAAGACGCGGAATCTTCCCGAAATCAATCTCGGGCCTGCGTGGGTGGTCTCTCTCACAGGGGCGCCAAGACCCGCCGGTCCAGGCGAGGCCCAACCGTTCTATCCCGCCGGTAGCCTATCGATGCCGCACGGACGGAGTCCGAGGTACAGGGTGGAAGAGCGCTGGTGGCGTGGTAGCTCCGGCAAGTATCTGGATGAGATCAATGTGATGCCCGTCCGGCGGGATCAGAACCTGATGGACTGATTGGTGGACTGAAGAGGACGCAAGGGTAGATGAGGGAGACGGAATGCGCTTTCACAGACGGATCACCGCGATCGTTGTTCTGCTGGGAACGCTTTTCGCTGCGAGCCTGGTTATGCGGTTCGGGTAGTACGACAACGTCGACTGGGTGAGGACTCCCGTTCTGGGAGTGTATCTGAGAGAACTCAGAGGATTTTGCACGTCGGCCGACCCCGCGAGAAGGTTCCCTCCAGACTGGGGTCATTGAGCGGCTATGCAGGAGGAAACTTCACCCTGGATCTTCTGGTGTCTCACGGGTTCAGCGGCCACGTCATTGAGGGCACCTTTGCTCTAATGAGCCCGCGTCCGCCGGGTGGATACCTACATCGAACCGTGCTTGTGAAGGCAAAATGAAAGTCTGTACCATCAAATAGGGATCTACACTGGCAGAATAGAGGCTCGTACTTTACGCCTGAAGAATACCAACAAGCGGTACGGCTGGCCGAACGGGTAGTGAGATGGGTGGAGCAGATCCTATAGTCGACGAGTACAGGTAGCCCGAATCAGCCGTTCGTTCCGCCCAACTAACCGGCGGCGAAAAGCATCCCCACATCCTCGGGGCCCAGTCGGTGTGGCCCGGTCTCACCTGCGGACAGCACCCCACTCAGCAGATCACGTTTTCGTCCATCCGTTCGAAATCGTCTCCCCGCTGGGTCCTCAGAAGCGGCAGCGCTCCTAATTGGGGAGACGCTCACGAACCTATGCAGTGATCGCACTCACTTCGCTCGTCATTGTATCTGGGAAGAAACGGGGGGACTCGTCGTTTACTCCGAGGATCAGATAATCGCGAGGGCAAGGGATGGCGACGTCCATGCCTATACCTGGATCGTGGAGACATACAAGGGACTCTTGCTGGCCGCGGTCATGCCTATTGTTGGTAGCGAGGAAGCGGCTGAGGATGTCTTGCAGGAGGCTTTCCTCCAGATCTACAGGTCCCTTCCCCAGTACGCCGGGGGTAGCTTCCGGAGATGGGCCGCCCGTATCGCGGTACACAAGGCCATCGACTGGTGCCGGAGAACGCGCCGATTCGTATTGGAGGACGAGTCGCGCCGGCTGAGTGAGACTCAACCGGGTCCGCACACGGGCATCCAGCCTTCCGCGGAGGAGGAAGCGCTCGAACGCATGGGGCTGGAGGGGATTGTGTCGGCGGTAATGAGCCTCACGCAAGTGCACAGGAGGGCGTTTCTCCAGCATTACGTGGAAGGTATTGGCTGCGCGGAGATGGCCTCGATGGAGGGGGTCAGCGTGAAGACGATTGAGTCGAGGCTGTACCGGGCCCGGCAGACGCTCCGCCAGATACTGAGAAAGCAATTGCGGGAATCCGGTGGGCGGAATAGCCCGTGAGCGGCATGAGTACATGAGCGGCACGAATACGTGAGCGGTGGACGTGGCGGATGACCGCAAGGAGGGCGGTGGCGTAGATGCACTACAGCCGGGAAGAATGGCGAAGGTTCAGACTGAACCGGGTTACGCCGGAGGGCCGCGAGGCGATGGCCGACCATCTGGCCGCGTGCGAATCGTGTCTCGACGCCTATATCTCGACCATCGAAACCCGCGATGAGGAACTGGCGGAGGTCTTGCTGGACCCCAGTTTCGTCGATGGCGTGATGAGGCAAGTGAGAGCCACTCGAAGAACCCCCACGGAGATCCCTGAGCGCAGGCTGGCGTTTTCCCCCCTGCAGAACTACGCCATGGCTGCGGCCGTCACTGCAATGCTTCTCTGTGTGGGTTGGTTTGACGCCTTCCCCCGGGTGATCCATCTGACAATGGAGGAGACGGTCCGGGCGCCTGCAGATGCGAAACTGCAGCTACCGGTGAGTTGGGTCAGCGAGTTTACTGACAGGTTGTCAGGCTACATCACCGGGCTGACCCGGTGTGGAGGTCAATCCAGGGACCCCGTCAAGGGTGACGGGCTTACCGAATGAAGGAGGCTACACAGTGCGCAAGAGTCAGTTTGTCACGTTCTTTCTTTCCATGTTCCCGGGGCTGGGGCACCTGTATCTCGGCCTGCCTTACAGGGGGATGGCCTTCATGGCCGCGTTCTTCGGTTGGATGTTCTTCTTGTTCGGTCTGGGGGGACTGGTGGGAATAAACGGTGCTGAAGCGTTGTTCTTCCTGGCCCCGCTCCCGGTCATCTGGTTCTACAACGTGTTTGACGCCATGAACCTGAACCAGCGAATCAATGAGGGAGAACAGATACGAAATCACTCTCCGCTGCAAGGACTGGCCGACAGCGTTGCGTCGGGCAAGAAGGACGCCATGTGGGCCCTTCTCTTCGGCATCGTGCCGGGGGCGGGCCAGATGTACCTGGGATGGCAGAGCAGGGGATTGCAGATCATGCTCATGTTCTTCCTCTGCATGTCCCTGGTGGACTGGCTGCACCTGAGCCTCTTCATGTTCTTGTTGCCGGTGATCTGGTTCTACAGCTTCTTCGACACGATGCAACTTGCTTCCGGGAACACCGACTGTCCCCCGGGTGGGTCCGGCCTGCTGGAATGGGTGGCGCAGAGGCAGAGGTGGGTCGGAGTAGGTCTCATAGCCCTGGGTTGCGTGGTGCTGTTCGACCGCGTCATCGCGCCGTTCCTGGATAGCCGCACAATACAGATGATGCGCACCGGGATAGTGGCTGCCCTGTTCATCGGCGGGGGCATACGGCTGGCCATGGGGCAACCCGCGAGACCTCCGCGGGCTACGGCGGACCCGCCGGAGCCGCCGGACCCGGCAGATGCGCCAGACCGGCCGGATCAACCGGATCCGGGTATGGTGGCTTCCGGTAACGATGAAAAAGGGGGGGCGTAATCGTGCGGCAATGGAGAGTAGGCTCCTTCTCGATGGGCCTGACGCTGGTGCTCTTCGGGGTATTCCTTCTGCTGAGTGAGTTGAATGCGGGCGGACGTGCGATGCCATTCGTGTTGAAATGGTGGGCGGTCATTCCGGTGCTGCTTGGAGTCGAGATACTTGCTGCCGGGTTCTTCTCAAGAGGGACGAATCCGCCGGTCAGGTACGATTTCTTCGGAATTCTAGTCGCATTCTTCGTGGTGGCTGTCAGCATCGGCCTGCAAGGAGTGAGCGCCAGCGGCCTTCTGCCGGCGGTACAGAGGTCGCTTGCCTCAACTGATTACCCCGTGGGTCTGACCGGCGAGACAATCCCCCTAGACGACGCCATTCGCAAGATCGTAGTGGCGAGCGACTCCGGCGAGATCGAGATTCGCAGCTCCAGCGAACCGCAGGTGACCTTCTTCGGCAGTGGCCGGATGAGCGCGCTGTCTCAGGAGGAGGCCTCGGCGATGGTGCAGACCGGCGCCAGCGCTCGCCGAGAAGGTGACACACTGTTCATTTCCTTTGGGAGGCCTCCTGAACCCAGAGCGTTCAATCATCACTCGAGTTCCATGCGATGGACCCTCCTGGTTCCGGCGGACAGGGATCTCGAATTTTCGGGCTCCGCCCGGGCGAATGTGGTTGTGGCGGGGCTGGCTGCTGACTGGCGGGTCAAGACGGCCGGCGAGGTGAGCGTCCGCCTGGGCAGCCAGGAGAACCTCACGCTGCAGGCGAGAGTCCCTTCGCCAGACCGCCTGTCGGGTGAGGCCATTCCGTGGAAGGGCGAGACTGCGCAGGCCCGGAACGCAGAAGAAAACCAAACGACGCTGCAGGGGCCGGTCACGAAGAGTGCCGTTCTCGGAGAGGGGCGGCACAGACTGCATGTCCAGGGCATGGGCGGCGTCGACATAGAGATGTAGCTGGCTCACGGGACCGGCACCCGTTGCACAGATTCAGAAGCAAGGCTCGTTAAAGAGAATCGACAAACCCAGAGTATCCAGCAATGACCCCGCGTGTACCGGCGCGAACGCCGTCGGACTCGAATTTCTCCGCAGGGTGTCCGCGGAAGCGCGTGAAGGAAACGTAGTCTTTTCGCCCGTCAGCCTCTCGACAGCGCTTGCCGTCCTCGCGAACGGCGCGGCCGGGGACACCCGCACGGAAATCGACGCCCTCGTCAATCCAGACAGGCTTTCCGCCGGGAAACTGAATGAGAAATACTGCAACCTGATGAATCACCTGAACAACGCCGGCTACAGCGAGAACGGCAACAGGACGACCCTCCTGGAGATGGCCAACTCCATCTGGATACAGGACCGGCTTCCGGTCAAGGAGGCCTTCCTCAGCACGTCCAACACCTACTACGGCGCCGAAGTCTTCAACGTGAACTTCCGAAAAGCCGGCGCCAGGGACGCCATCAACCGGTGGATCGCGGAGAAGACCCACGGCAGAATAGCCGAGCATATCACGCAGACTCCCTCCGAGACCGTCATGTACGTATTCAACTCGCTCTATTTCCGGGGGAAGTGGCTGAACCAGTTCGACAAGTCGAAGACCCAGAAGGAAGACTTCCACCTGGGGAACGGCTCGGGCGCGACCGGCGGTCCGGGCGCGACCGGCGGCTCACCCGGCGGCGCCACGGTCAAGGTGGACATGATGAACGCCGAACGGCGCATCAGGTACTACGAGGACGAAGAGGTCCAGGCAGGGGAATTCAACTACTACGGCTGCAACATGTTGGTCATCCTCCCAAGGGGCGACCTGGGTGAATATCTGGACCGTCTTGACTATGCCCGTCTCGAGGGGATTCTCGGCGGCATGGAGAGCGTGAAGACCAAGATCAAGTTCCCCAGATTCAGTTTCGGCCGGAAGACCCGGCTCAATGACCACCTGAAGGCCGCCGGATTGGAGACCGCGTTCGATCCTGTAGCGGCCGACTTCACGGGGATCTCGGACCGGTCGGATGGGTTCAACGTCTATATCAGCGACGTATCCTCTGGCCCTGGGCGAAGGCGACAATCTGTCGGCCTGGAAGCGGATATACGAGCCCACGAGCTTCCTGGTTGGCAAGAGCGACGACATCTCGCCGATTCAGGTCAGGGAGCTGATGGATGAAACCTTCGGCCCACGCGTAGATCTGATGACGCTCGTTTCCGATCAGGCCGGGTGGACGGCGTTCCTGGCAGCGGCCGCCAAACTCGAGCCCCCGGCCATCAACTCGATACCCATATTCGATGGAACGATCCAGCCCGACCGCGAGAGGGAAATCAAGGGTTTCAGGTTCATGGGACAGAGGTTCACCGTGGACGCCTCCATCTTCCAGAGGCTGGTATACCGCGAGGTCAAGGAGAACGCCGACGGCCGGAGACGGATGCTCCCCAAGGGCCTGGATATCCCGGCCGCGCTCGGGTCGGCGGAAGCATGCGAGATCCTTGAATCGACGGGGGAGACAGGCTACCGGGGTTACCCCGAGAATATCGCCAAACTGAAGGCCTACATCGCCGGCCTGGATGGGAAGACCTGGACTCAGAACCTATACTGGAGCTGGCTCCACTCGATTCTGCCGCTGGCCCAGGAGAAGCCCGAGGGCTACCCGTCCTTCATGTGCAACCCCGCCTGGGCCAGGAAGGACCTTAACACGTTCCTGGGTAGCTGGGTGGAGTTGAAACACGACACAATCCTGTATTCGAAGCCGGTCTACGCCGAGGCCGGCGGCGGCGACATTGGCGTGGATGACCGCGGGTATGTGGAGCCTAACCCGCCCGTGTTCGCCCGCCTGGCCTCGCTGGCGAAGATGACTCGCGAAGGCCTGAAATCCAGGGGCCTCTTGAACGAGCGGGACGAGACCAGCCTGGAGAGGCTGGAGACGCTCGCCCTGTCTCTGAAGGCTATCGCCGAAAAGGAGCTGAGCAATGCACCCCTGACCGACGCTGAGTATGACCTCATACGCGCCTACGGGGTGCAACTGGAGCATTTCTGGCTGGAGGCCCTGCGCGACGAGGGCTTCGAACACAGGTCTCAATCCATCGACCAGCCGGCGGCGGTCATCGCCGATGTGGCTACGGACCCGGAAGGTCAGGTCCTGGAAGCGGCGACGGGGAACATCTCTGTGATCTACGCCGTTGTGCCCGTAGACGGAAAACCCAGGATCGCCAAGGGTGGAGTCTATTCTTACTACGAGTTCACGTGGCCGATGAACGATCGTTTGACGGACTCGGAATGGCGCCAGATGCTGAAAGACCGCAGGACTCCGCCCCTGCCCGAATGGACGAAGGCTTTCGTGGCGCCGTGAAGGCGACCCGGCGTCAGGCGGTCAGGGCTGTGACGTTGGCCCTGGCAGTCTCAGTCGCCTGCGTGGGGTGCGTAGCCGGACGGGGCCCGCATCGGGCGGAGCGCTTCGCGGCTTTCAGGAAAAGAAGGCTCAGCCTGCCGGAGAGACAGGATCCCGTCGTCCTTGTAGCCGTCGGCGACATCATGCTCTCCCGCGGTGTGGCCGACCGGATCGAGCGACATGGCGATTTCGAGCACCCCTTTTCGAAGATGAAGGATTACCTGCACAGCGGGGACATTGTCTTCGGGAACCTGGAATGCCCGCTGACGCCGGGCCGGGACATCAAACCGCAAGAGATGGTGCTGCGCGCCGATCCCGGAATGGCGGCCGCCGTGGCCTCGTCCGGTTTCACGATTCTTTCAGTGGCCAACAATCATATCCCGGATTTCGGGGCTGACGGGATAGCCGGTACCCTGCGGAGCCTGAGCGCTGCGGGCGTCAAGTGTGTTGGGGCCGGTTCGAACGAACGGGAAGCGCATGCCGCCGTCTACTCCGACGTGAAGGGAATTCGGCTGGCGTTCCTGGCCTACAGCGACCCTGCCGTGGTCCCTGAACCCTACGGGGCGGGACGGGACACCCCCGGGACTGCCCTTCTGGATCTCGAGACGATGCGGGCAGACATCCGTGACGCGGAGGAGAACGCCGACTTCGTAGTGGTTTCCATGCACGCCGGCCCCGAGTATTCCGAGGACCCCGGCTCAAACCAGGTTCGCTACGCCCGCGCAGTGATCGACGCAGGGGCGGACCTGGTCCTCGGGCATCATCTGCACGTAGTGCAGAGGGTGGATCGTTACCAGGGTAGGTATATCTTCTACAGCCTGGGCAACCGATCCCGGCAGGCGGCAGACAAGCATCTGGCGCTGGAACGGCTGGGGTTTCTCAAGGGTGTCGGCGCCGTGAGTGCAGGAACTACTGTACGGAGAGCGCCGTCAGCGAACAACAAGGGGAAAGTATCAAGTTGCAGTAGGGGGGGATGGCGTGTCGCTGTCCATAGTTAGAGTCGGGAGGTCACGTTCGTTAGCGTTCGCGGTGGCCCTGACGATTACAATCGGGGCGGGATGCGGCCGGATTCGAGTTTACCCTCCAGTTAACGCTTCAGGGCGGCCGCGAGACTGAGGCCCTTCCGTACTGGATAAAGGGTCCCACCATGGATTTGCCGGGCTACATCAGGTTCCACGAGGGCTGGTACGAGGTACCCGGCCAACTCGGGGCGATGCTCCATTCCCTGGGCCAGTACCGGCCGGCCGGCGCCGGAGTCAGGGCGGACGATGAGAGGTTCCTTGCGAAATACGGATGGACTCCATTCTTCCTCATCAGCGAGCTCGAGGTGACGCTTCCCGGGGAATTCTTACACAGGCCGGGGGAATTTCCCTCCGTTCTCTATTGGGCCTACAACAACGAGCTCAACAAGGACATCGGGCTGGATCTTGCGCCATATCTGGGGCGGAATGTGGACGTCCGGCTGTACAAGATCGCGGAACTGCTGCCGGAATTCATGAAACCCCGCAGGGAGTGCGGCCGCGCGGTGATCGTGCTCAGTGAAGGGAGGGTAATCGGAGCCTGGCTCGACGCTGGCAGGCACCACGCGTTCGCATGCTCGCTTTCCGGCCGGCGATTCGAGGACATTACGGGGAAGACGTGGGCCGGGTGGGTGCCCGGCGTGATCGACGCGGATGACGCGGTCGAGCGGGAGCTTGCGTCGTTGACTCCGGAGGAAGTGATCCGGCGGTACTACGAGGCGATCGACCGGGGCGACTACCCGGCGGCCCTTACCTGCCTTACGAGAGAACACTTGTTGATGTATCTATTCAGTAATATGGACAACAGGGGACTGTACAACCCCGGGTTCGATCAGGGCATGCTGGGCCTGCTGAACACGACGGCCGCCAGGGTCGAAGGCGTCAAGAAGATGGAAGGAACCAGCGTGCCTGAGGGGTGCGTGATGTACCAGGTGGTGGTAGACTTGACTGTGGAGCAGCCTATTACGCACGGGAGCGGGCTGCAACCCCGGTTTGTCTCCCTGCGCCGCGAGACCCCGGACACCGGCTGGAGGATAGACGGGATAGGGACGGGGCCATGAGGATGCTGCGGACTCTTCATTTCCTCAGCCTCGGGTCGAGGGCATCCCGCAGGCCGTTTCCCATGAAGTTGAAACCGAGGATACATGCACTCATGGCTGCGGCGGGGAAGAAGAGTTGCCATGGACTGGATCTCATCACCTTCAGCCCATCTGACGCCAGTGTTCCCCAACTGGCTATGGGCGCCGACACGCCCAGGCCGACGAAACTCAGGAAGGCCTCGAGGAAAATGCCCGTCGGGATGGACAGGGTCGCGTACACAATAATAGGGCCGAGGGTGTTGGGGATCAGGTGCCGGACAATAATCCTCCAGCGCGGCACACCCATGACTAGCTCCGCGAGGACGAACTCCTGCTGCTTGATGCGGAGGATCTGGCCCCTGACTATCCTGGCCATGGTAAGCCAGAAGATGATGCCCAGAGCGATGAAGATGTTGAACAGGCCCACTCGGCCGCCGGCAAACCCGGCCACGGCGCCGTAGGTGACTCCAATCACAAGGTTGATGAGGCTGGAGACGATGCCGACGAGCATCGATATGCGGGCGCCGTGAAGTACTCGTACCAGCATGTCCCTGCCCAGCTCGTCCGTTCCGAACGGGTGGTCCCAGCATGGGGGGTGCTTGGTTAACCGGTAGTTCTGCTGGTCGTACCGGTACGGGGAGATCGCCGGCCCGAAAACCGCTGCCGCGGCCAAGAGCACCAGTATCACCGCCCCGGCCACTGCCAGCATTTAGTGTTGGAAACGGGAAGGAAACTGGCCACTGGTATCTCCTTCGAACGACCGGGTTCCGGGTGGATAACCGCAGTCGACACCCTCCAGTGCCCGGATCCCGTGAACACCGTCGTATTCCGGATCGAACGCCTGAACCGCGAGTGAAGGTCTCTGGTGCGCCTCATAGCCTGAATACAACTTTCAGGCAGTCCTGGCGCCGCGAGTACTCCAGGTGGTCGATGATGGTCAACAAGGCTCGCCGGCGATCGGCGGGCGATAGCGCGGGGTCATCAGCCCTCGAGAGCACGTCCCGAATTCTCTGCCTGAGCTCGACCAACTTATGTCCCGGGCTCTCTCGATTGTTAGCATCCAGTGAGGCCAACTGCTGTTCAATAGATTGCCTCTCGGCCTCCACTCTCTGGCGCGCCTCTTTAAGCTCCGTGAGCGAGATGGCGCCCGATTCGAATGCCTCCATCTGTCTCTGGAACTTGACCTTGACCTGCTCGAGCCGCCGGCGCAGGAAATCGCGTTGTTTGTCTGTGTGGTCGTCGGTGGTGGGAACGATGAGAACATCCAATGAATCCACCCTGCCGTTCAGCAGCTCCCGCAGGTGGTCAAAGAGGGCGTGCTCGATCTTGCTCATGAATACATGGTTAAAGTAACACAGCTGGGAGTGATGATAGCGGGAACAAGAGAGCTGCGGATTACGCGCAAGTTCGCCGTTCTTTCGCCGCCAGACTCCGGACATGTAGGTCAGGGCACCGCCGCACTCCATGCACCGGACCATGCCCTTGAGCAGGTAGTCCGGGACTCTCGGCGTGTGCGACCCACCCCTCCGGGATCTGAGTATCTTGTTCGCTCGCTCGAAGGTATCGACATCGATAATGGCCTCATGGGAATTGTCCACGGTTATCCATTCGTGCTGGTGTCTGAAGCGCCCCCCCTGGTTGGAGTCGCGGCGGTTCCAGACCATCTTCCCGATATACATGGGGTTCTGGATGATATTGCGGACTCCGATCGAAGACCACTTGAACCTCGCAGCTGCTTCTCCGAAGCGGGCTCTGCCTTCTGGTGAGTTCAGAGAGCGTGCTATGGAGAGCAATCCCTCGTTTCCCCTGGTGTAGGTGTTGAATATGAATCTGACCAGTTCTGCTTCCTGTGGCACGATGACAATGCTGCCGTCAGCGTTCAGCCGGTAGCCTACCGGCATCCTGCCAAGACCTTTTCCGCCCCTGGATGCCTTTTCTTTCATGCCCTTCTTGACTTCCTGAGACAAGTTGAGCGAGTAAAACTCGGCCATTACCTCCATGATTCCTTCTAGGAGCTTTCCGGTGGGCGTATTGTCAAACTGTTCGGTGACGGATATGACCTCGATCCCGCATTCCCGTCGGAGCAATGACTTGTAGACTACTGCATCCTCGCGATTCCGCGCGAAGCGGTCTGTCTTGTGAATGAGGATGACGTCAAATGGCCGGGGTTTCTTCTTCGCCATGGCAATCATTCGCTGAAACTGGGGACGATCCGCAGTTCTCGCAGAGGCTCCCTCGTCCACGAACGTGTCGGTAATTTCCATCGAGTTCTTTCTGGCAAAATCATGTAGAGCCTTAACCTGAGCGGGAATCGACATTCCCTCAGTCGCTTGTTCCTCTGTAGAGACGCGACAATAGACCGCAGCCCGCAACACAGAGACATCCCGTCCTTCACCAAAGATCTATATGGTGAGACGCAATGTTAGTCATGGCGAAGCCAACCGAGCTAACGAAATAAACAGGGCTCTTGAAGTATCCGGACAACCAGTGCCGTCATAAGAGTGCTGAAAGGAGGGCAAGACAAGGGGGTTTTCGCAGTGAAAACGGTTTCTGTCTTTCGGCAGCGTGATGGAACCGTGGTCACTCGCCCGTCCGAAAGTGAGCTGGACGCGCTGGCCAGGAGATACGCGAGAGCACTTCTAGATGAAGTGGCGCAAAAGTACCCGAATGTCGTGGTCACGCTGAAGGAGGAGGACGCCAGATTGGCTGTCTCCAGGTAGAGGAGGGTCGTGTTGCCGCAAAGGTTCAGAAAGAGGCCAAGAATGCTCGGACCTGGCGGCGGGAAGTCTTCGCATTGAAGGCTTCTGCAGTCGACTCCTTCACATACTATGATGGGGATGGTAGACTCAAGGCACGGGCCGACAGCATGGACTAGAAGACCGGTAGGCCCTGATAACAATATTCGAGGTAGCCGCACATGCCTGAGCTGCGCAGGATATCCGGAGAAGACGCCATCCGCGCCCTGGAGCGACTGGGTTTTCCGCAGCATTCTTCGACAGGCTCGGGTAAGTGCTGAAGAGCTTATGCGGTATGTGTGAAAGAATTGCCCTGGCGGAGAAGTCTTCTCTGAGAGCTCTCTGCCTATTATGTTCAAACGCCGTATCGGCAGGAGCGGGCTTCTCCATTTTCCCCCCTAGTCGACCGTTAGCCTCGGTTCTTTCGAGCGGTCTACACGGCCCTGTTCGGCGCCAATCCTATTGTTACGGCACCCGTCGCTGCCTTTACCAGGCGCGTCTACTGGACCCATTACCACAAATCCATTTCCCCGGCTATTTCGCCAATCGTGAGTTCCCGCCGAAGCATTGCATGGAGACATATGTGCACCGTGAAGTACAGGCGCTACTGCCCTACCTGAAGCTGGTCATCGTTGCAGGGAGGCCGCTTGTACAGCGGCTATTCGACGATGACGTGGAGCCCGGCCAAATCCGTTACGGTACGTGGAGGGCAGGGGGCACCATTCGCTGCGCTATGGTTGACTTCCCGAAAACAGGCGCGGAGCCTGAGTTCCAGGAATTGCTCCGGTTACTGAGACTGGAACTCGGCCTCTCCGAGATCGACGACGGCCCTGTATCTGCCGGCGTGGTGGATCCTGGCGAAGACAGGTTTCGGGAGTACGTGCGGTTCGAACTGCATGCTCTGAGTACATGGTGGGAACAGATCCGGGCCATGGTGGCATGATGGCTCAAATACTAGGCTGGCGACACCGAACACCGACGATTGGTGGCGGGACCTCGAGGTCATTCCGCGCCTGAACAGGTACTCATTCCTGGTCGCGTGCGATGCCTTCATCGAGGACCAGGCCAGAGCTTTCCTCAGACATGCGGGATGCCATTGTTCATGCGGGGGGCAGATCGGGAGAATCACTGAAACGGCGTCTCCAGCGTATGGGTGGCTTCGAGCCGAGCGGCGCTCTCATCGTGAACGACGATGTATGCAGGTTTGCCGTGAACACGGCGGAGAGATTCGCCCGGACGCTCTACTGATTTCTTGGGACTGAGCCAAGACGGCTTGGCATTCATCAGTTCCGGCAGCCGGCGGCTTCGATGCTGATGGGGAGCCGGCAGTGCCGTCGGAATACCATCATGTCGTCAGATACTTGCCGGTCGAACCTTTACATTTGCGGAGGCGTGTTCTAAGGGATCTCTCTGAGACGCGAACAGTGATTGAGACTACCAGAGTACGTCGGAGGAGGTTCAATGGCGATGGAGGTGCGATTGCTCGATGATCGCTCGCTTGCAATACCGCTTTCACGTTCACAGGTGGAGGCGGCCAACCGGTTGCATGAACATCTCAAGCAATGGCGGCAATCGGATGCAGCTCTGACAGCGCTTGCCCAGGCCCTACCGGGCTTTGATATGGAGTCGACCATCCTCAAGGTGGTCAGCATCAACGCCCTCTATGGGACGAACGTATTCGCGATACTGAGAATGGCCGAGCACGTGTTCCTTGTGATGAACGGTGATGGGAGGGCGCTCCGCGATATCGATCTTGTCGAGCGCCTGGCCCACTTGCCTGCCACAAGCGAATCCGGGGTTGCGAGGACACACACCAGCTTCGCCTCGAAATTCGCGCACTTCTTCATCGATCCGGAGCGGTTCCCCATCTATGATTCTTACGCTGTGAAGATGGTAGGGCATCACCTGGGGCTGGCTCAATACGGCGGCCACAGAGAGCGCGGGTACAGGGGCTTCGTGACTGAGTTTGCGATGCTGAAGTGTGCCGTCGATCCTGGGCTGACCAATCGACAACTTGACCGGTACCTGTGGGTTGCGGGGCAGTACAGGGAGTATCTAAAGAACCCAAGGTCTCCGATAAACAGAGAGTTGCGCAGCCTGTTTGAAGCGCCGCCACCGGAATGCGAGCCTGACCTGGCACAGATTGCACTCGGGAATCTGGATTGTGGAGCCGGACGACCCGGCGGCTTCACAGGAGTGCAGCGAGTCGATCGGAGTGGGGCACCAAATCGGCGCAGTTCCGGCGCATGTACGACGAGGGCTTGAGCGTGGCTCAGATTGCCCGAGAGACGGGTAGCGATTATGCGTTTGTGTAAGAGGTATAAGGGGCGGAAACCGTGAGGATTCATGCAATCGACCGATCCAGTTGGCCAGAGTTTTTGCGTGGAGGCGACAACTGAGTCGGGGAGCCGCGTGGCCAGGACCCACGTGAGCTGCGAGGGGGGCTTGTCGATGAATGCATTTGAGGACATCGTAGCGCGGTGTTTCGAGGATAAGGGATACTGGGTACGACAAAACGTCAAGGTTCCGATAACGAAGGCTGACAAGCGCGAGATAGGTGTAGCCTTGCACGGTAGATGACCCTGATCCGGGGCTACCGGTTGCAGGTTGGTTGTCACCGGAGGCGCTTGGCAAGACTCTCCAGTGTGCTAAGATTCTTTCAGTATCTTTGGCTCCTGGGGAGGTATTCGATTCCACATGCAGATCGTTTGGGACTTCGGGGTGGGAATCAAGGAATACGTCGAGAACTTTAGCTCCATTGTGTTTCCGCTGCTTCTCGAGTGTCCTGTGTGCGGAGCAGGCATTCCGCTGGAACGCCATGGTTTTTATCCCCGCAACGCGCTTCCCCGCGCCGTTGAGTACCGCATATCCATCGTCCGGTATCTCTGCAAATCCTGCTGCCACACGGTTTCCCTTCTGCCGTCCTTCCTCCTGCCCCGTTTCCAGCGTACCCGGGAGGTAATCCTCGAAAGCCTTCGGGCGCTGTTCTCGAGGCGGCGACTCTTGCTGTACCGCCAGATAGCCTATCACTACAAGAAGAGGTTTCAGCGCAATGTCCTGGCCATCGTCTCCGCGCTGAGAGACGCAGGCTGCCGCGAGCGCTTGCCCGACGACGAGAACGAAAGGGCCATAAAGCTAGTGGACCGGTTGCGTTCGTTACAATAAAAGTGATCCAGTAATGCCGCAAACGCTCGTCTTAAAGTGATCCACCCCGACCACTAATCCTGTATCCTCATACTTGGCAGAACGCGGATGCAGGAGGTTAAGGAAGTGAT
>JABLXB010000008.1 GCA_013178305.1 Bacillota bacterium
GAGACCGTTTGCGCACGGACTCCGAGGTCGGTCTCCACGAGGGCTGGGTTTAGCGGGGGAGGCAGGCGCAAGCCGGCTGAGTTCGCGGACCGCTTCGACGCACACTGTTTAGTTTTGAGAGACCAAGTCATGGGCGCATAGCTCAGGTGGTAAGAGCGCACGCCTGATAAGCGTGAGGTCGGTGGTTCGAGTCCACCTGTGCCCACCATATAAGAAAAGGTTTGCGTGGGGGCGTGGCTCAGTCGGGAGAGCGCCTGCTTTGCAAGCAGGAGGTCGGCGGTTCGATTCCGCCCGTCTCCACCAATTGCACCTTGACAACCGCACAGCGTGAGAAAGGCCGGGTAAAGACCTGCGCGTGGTTGGTGGCTGGTGGTTTGCCGGGGGCGCTCGAGAGGGTGTTTCTGGTGGCCGTGAGGGCCTGGGGTATGATTGGAAGGATACTGCTGGGTATTAGCTGCCGACCTTGGATGGTCAAGATATGAAGGGCGCACGGTGGATGCCTTGGCGCCAAGGGCCGAAGAAGGACGTGGTAAGCTGCGAAAAGCCTCGGGTAGCCGCAAGCGGGCGTAGATCCGGGGATATCCGAATGGGGAAACCTGGCGCGTAGAGATGCGCGTCATCCTTACCTGAATAGATAGGGTAAGGAAGGGCACCGGGGGAACCGAAACATCCAAGTACCCCGAGGAAGAGAAAGCATGAGCGATTCTCCGAGTAGCGGCGAGCGAAAGGGGAAGAGCCTAAACCCTGCGTGCGAGATAGCCAGCTGGCGTTGCATGCAGGGGGTTGTGGGACCCCCACCAGAGGCGGCTGACTCTGGGAGGAGTAAGAAACCTAGCTGCTAGCAGAAGCGGGCTGGAAAGCCCCACCGTAGAAGGTGAGAGTCCTGTAGGTGAAAGCGGGTAGGCTCCTGGGGGTATCCCGAGTAGCACGGGACACGCTAAGTCCGTGTGAATCAGGGAGGTCCACCTCCTAAGGCTAAAGACTCTTGGCGACCGATAGTGGACGAGTACCGTGAGGGAAAGTTGAAAAGAACCGCGGGAGCGGAGTGAAATAGAACCTGAAACCGTGTGCCTACAAGCAGTCCGAGGCCTATGGTGGAGACACCAGGCTGAGGGCGTGCCTATTGAAGAATGAACCGGCGAGTTACAGGTTCAAGCGAGGTTAAGTGCCTGGAGGCATGGAGCCGTAGCGAAAGCGAGTCTGAAAGGGCGAGTAGTTTGAACTTGTAGACCCGAAGCCGAGTGAGCTACCCATGGCCAGAGTGAAACGCGTATAACAGCGCGTGGAGGCTCGAACCACATTAGCGTTGAAAAGCTATGGGATGAGCTGTGGGTAGGGGTGAAATGCCAATCGAACTCGGAGATAGCTGGTTCTCCCCGAAATAGCTATAGGGTTAGCCTCAGGTGATGACGTATGGAGGTAGAGCACTGATTGGGCTAGGGGCCCTACAAGGTTACCGAACCCATTCAAACTCCGAATGCCGTACGTAAAGGAGCCTGGGAGTCAGACTGCGGGTGCTAAGATTCGTAGTCGAGAGGGAAAGAGCCCAGATCATCGGCTAAGGTCCCAAAGGTCAGGCTAAGTGTAAAAGGATGTGGGGTTACTTAAACAACCAGGATGTTGGCTTAGAAGCAGCCATCATTTAAAGAGTGCGTAACAGCTCACTGGTCGAGTGGCGCTGCGCCGAAAATAAAACGGGGCTAAAGCCTGACACCGAAGCCATGGGATGCGCTTATGAGCGCATCGGTAGGGGAGCATTCCGTATTCGCAGAAGGTTGACCGGAAGGACAGCTGGAGGATACGGAAGAGAGAATGCCGGTATGAGTAGCGAAAAGGCTGGTGAGAATCCAGCCCGCCGAAAGCCTAAGGTTTCCTGAGGAAGGCTCGTCCGCTCAGGGTTAGTCGGGACCTAAGGCGAGGCCGCAAGGCGTAGTCGATGGACAACAGGTTGATAATCCTGTACCGTCTCACACGCGATTGGAGCGAAGGGGTGACGCAGAAGGGTAGGCGTAGCCGGTGGATGGAGATACCGGTCCAAGCCTGTAGGGAGTTTCCGCAGGGAAAGCCGTGGGGACAATCCTGAGAGGCGAGAGGGAGCGAAAATAGAGTAGCGAACTAGCCGACCCCAGACTGCCGAGAAAAGCCTCTAGTGAGTGTGTGGGATGCCCGTACCGGAAACCGACACAGGTAGGCGGGGAGAGAATCCTAAGGCGCGCGGGACAACCCTCGTTAAGGAACTCGGCAAAATGACCCCGTAACTTCGGGATAAGGGGTACTCGTTCTGGTGACGCCCGTACGGGCGGAGCTGGGAAGAGTCGCAGAGAAACGGCTCAAGCGACTGTTTAACAAAAACACAGGTCTCTGCTAAAGCGAAAGCTGATGTATAGGGGCTGACACCTGCCCAGTGCTGGAAGGTTAAGGGGAGGGGTTAGGGCTGAGAGGCTCGAGGCTCTGAACCGAAGCCCCAGTGAACGGCGGCCGTAACTATAACGGTCCTAAGGTAGCGAAATTCCTTGTCGGGTAAGTTCCGACCCGCACGAATGGTGTAACGACTTGAGCGCTGTCTCGACGAGGGGCCCGGTGAAATTGAATTACCTGTGAAGATGCAGGTTACCTGCGGCTGGACAGAAAGACCCCGTGGAGCTTTACTGTAGCCTGACATTGGATTTTGGTGTTTCATGTACAGGATAGGTGGGAGGCTGGGAACCACGTTCGTTAGGGCGTGGGGAGCCGGTGGTGGGATACCACCCTTGAGACATTGAAGTTCTAACCTTGGACCCTAGACGGGTTTGGGGACAGTGTCAGGTGGGCAGTTTGACTGGGGCGGTCGCCTCCCAAAAGGTAACGGAGGCGCCCAAAGGTTCCCTCAGCGCGGTTGGAAATCGCGCGGCGAGTGTAAAGGCAGAAGGGAGCTTGACAGCGAGAGAGACATCTCGAGCTGGGACGAAAGTCGGGCTTAGTGATCTGGTGGTACCGGGTGGAAGGGCCATCACTCAACGGATAAAAGCTACCCCGGGGATAACAGGCTGATCTCCCCCAAGAGTCCACATCGACGGGGAGGTTTGGCACCTCGATGTCGGCTCATCGCATCCTGGGGCTGGAGTAGGTCCCAAGGGTTTGGCTGTTCGCCAATTAAAGCGGTACGTGAGCTGGGTTCAGAACGTCGTGAGACAGTTCGGTCCCTATCCACCGCAGGCGCAGGAAACTTGAGGGTAGCTGCCCCCAGTACGAGAGGACCGGGGTGGACGTACCGCTGGTGTACCAGTTGTCCCGCCAGGGGCAGAAGCTGGGTAGCCATGTACGGACGGGATAAGCGCTGAAAGCATCTAAGCGCCAAGCCTCACCCAAGATGAGGTTTCCCACGGAGTCAATCCGGTAAGGTCCCTGGAAGATTACCAGGTAGATAGGCCAGGAGTGTAAGGGCCGCGAGGTCTTAAGCGGACTGGTACTAATAGACCGAGGTCTTGACCATTACGATAGGTCGGCAACTAATACCTGGCGGTATCTCAGCGCTGTGCGGAAGCAAGGTGGCGGAGCAAGGAAGAATGTGCTCCGGTGGATGACATGTGAATAGGGAATAGAATTCCCGGTGGAGATAGCGGAGGAGTCACACCCGATCCCATTCCGAACTCGGTCGTTAAGCCCTCCAGCGCCGATGGTACTTGGGGCGAAAGCCCCTGGGAGAGTAGGTCACTGCCGGGAGCTAAATCGAAGCCCAGCCCAAGAGGACTGGGCTCCTTCATTTCCCCGTCAGCCTCGCGGACTCGAGGCCGCGGTGTCGCCGGGGCCGGCGTGCCCCCCGCCGTTTGCGGTGAGTTCCGGGAGGTCGTGGAGCACTTCAACTATGTCGAGGTCCGGGCGGCGGTCCATCTCCACTTCATACGGGCGCACTGGGCCGAGCCGGTCGTCGGTGAGCACGATCACGATCGGCCGCGCAGGGTCGGAATACGACTGCCGGGAGACGATGCCTACCTGTCCTGTCGACAGCCTCACCGGTGTTCCCGATGGGAACATGGCAAGCCTCGCCAGCAGTGAGCGCACGTAACCAGGGTCGAGATGGTCACCCGCGAGGCTGAGGAGGTACGGTCCGGCACGGTGTGGCGGGAGGGCGTCCCGGTAGGGTCGTTCCGCGGTGAGCGCGTCCATTATGTCGGTAACCGAGGTCATCCGCGCGAAGCGGTGGATCTCACTGCCCTGGAGCCCCCGCGGGTAGCCCAGGCCGTTCATTCTCTCGTGATGCTGGTAGGCGACGTGCGCCGACAACAGGCTGATCCCGGGCTGGACGCGGAGTATTTCGAAACCCTCCGTGGCGTGGATCTTTACGATCTCCATTTCTTCATTCGTAAGCTGCCCGGGCTTGTTCAACACCTCGACCGGTACGACGACCTTGCCGACGTCGTGCAGCAGGGCGCCCACGCCAAGGTCGATGAGGTCGTAGCGGTTGAGGCTGTTCTCGGCGCCGATAATCAGGGACAACACGCAGACGTTGAGGCTGTGGACGAACGTGTACTCGTCGAGGTTCCTTATCGAGGCTATGCCCACTGCGACGCTCTTCCTGGAGTTGACGCTGTCCGCGATTTCCTCCACGACGCCGGTGACCCGAGACGAATCGAGCGGGCGCTTCTCGGCCAGGTCCATGAGGCCATCCTGCAGAGTCGCAAGCGCCCTGGCCTGCGTCATCTCGTCGAGGACGTCATCCGGCTCAATGCCCGCCGAGAAGTCGTCCTCAATGTACAGGAATCTGTAGCCTTTTGCCTGGAGACGAGTGATGTAGGACGACGTTAGCGAGGTCCCTGCCGTCAACAAGGCCCTCCCATCAGGGGAGAAGATGGTCTTGCCGAGGGTTTTCCCCTCCAATGTTGGGGAGAGGCGAGCGATTCTCAATCCAAACCGGGTCCTTTCAAGGCGCTGTTCTTTCCCTAGTCTACCATTTTCGGCTATTATGGACAACGCGCAGGCATACCGGCCGGCGGCGTTGAAATCACAAGGTTGTGACCGGACTCGTATGGGGGTGGCGTGTGTGGCGACGATATACTTGAACGGCAGGATTCACACGATGGGACAGAAGGACTCCATAGCGCAGGGGATGCTGGTGGATAACGGTGTTATCGCCGCGCTGGGTTCGGCGGACGAGGTCAGGAGCCTCGCTCCGAGGGGGACTCGCGAGGTCGACCTCGGCAGCCACGTGGTTGTGCCAGGGCTCACCGATTCGCACACCCACTTCATGATGTTTTCGCTGGGACTCAATAACGTGATCCTCGACGTGGTGCCGAGCCTCAGGGAGGCGCTCTCCAGGGTCGAAGCGGGGGCCCGGAAGCGTCCGAAAGGCTCGTGGGTACTCGGGGGCGGCTTCAACAAGAACCTGTGGGAAGGCGCGAGATTTCCGACGCGACACGACCTCGACTCCGTGTGCCCCGACCACCCTGTAGCGCTGAGAAGCAGCGACTATCACACGCTCTGGGTAAACACGCTCGCGCTGAGGATCGCCGGCATCACGGCGTCAACACCGGTCCCGGACGGGGGCAGGATAGATGCCGGGCCGGACGGGGAGCCGGCCGGGATTATCGGGGAGAACGCAATGCCCCTGATAGAGAAGCACATTCCGAAGCCCACTGAACAGGAAATGGATGAGGCCGCGATTGAAGGCATGAAGCTCTCGAACAGGTACGGCCTGACCGGCGTCCACGTAATGGAAGGCGCCGACTCCCTCCGGACGTTCCAACGGCTCCTCGGGCGGGGGCTTCTCACGCTGAGGGTCTCCATGTATGTACCGGTAGACAACCTCGACGACGTGGCGCGGCTGGGGATCCAGTCGGGCTTCGGCGGGGACATGATCAGGATAGCGGGGATAAAGACGTTCACCGATGGGGCATTGAACTCGCAGACCGCCGACATGCTGGAGCCTTTCGAGGGCACAGACAGCCGCGGAATCGCGACGTTGTCGGAGGAGGAGCTGGACCGGATCGTCGGCAGGGCGGTCCAGTCAGGGCTCGCCGTGGCCATCCACGCGATCGGTGACAGGGCGAACCGGAAGACCCTCAACGCCCTCGCGAAGCACCAGGCGGCCTCCAGGGCAAAGGGCCTTCGGAACCGGATAGAGCACGCGCAGCTCCTCCACCCGGACGAGCTGCCGCGCTTCGCGAGCACCGGAACGATCGCGTCGGTCCAGCCCCTGCACGCGACCTCGGACCGCTACGTTGCGGACCGGCTGTGGGGCAAGCGGGCGAAGTACGCCTATCCGTTCAAGTCGCTCATAACGAACGGGGCCAGGGTCACGTTTGGTTCGGACGCGCCCGTCGAGACGATCGACCCGATGAAGGGGGTATACGCCGCGATCACACGGAAGCGGGAGGACGAGCCCGCCTCCAGACCGTGGTATCCTGAGGAGATCCTGTCCATACAGGAGACCGTCCGCGGATACACGAACGGACCGGCCTTCGCATCTTACAGGGAGGGCACAGAGGGCTCCCTCGAACCCGGCAAGGTCGCCGACTTCATAGTGCTGTCGGAGGACATCTTCTCCGGTCCACCCGAGAGCGTGCTGAGGTGCAGGGTGCTGCTTAACGTGGTCGGAGGGCGCGTGGTGTACGAAGCGTGACCCCGGCAGCCAGCGCGTGAGCGCGGGGCCGCTTTTCTTGAATGTTGGAAGTCTTTCGGGTATAATCAGTTTGCCTAACGACCAGTTGCGGACTGATATGGATTTCCTGGCGCCGATGCCGGTTACGGCATCGCACCTGTTTGTGTGGACAGGGGCGCAATTCGAGGAGGAGTGCTGTGGTAATGAAGCAGTACACTGCGGAAACGATTAAGAACGTGGGCCTCATATCACACGGTGGAGCCGGTAAGACCTCGTTCGCCGAGGCCATGCTGTTCGATGCAGGGATGGTCGATAGGCTCGGCAGGACCGAAGACGGCAACACCACGATGGACTACGACCCCGAAGAGATAAGACGGAAGGTCAGTATCAGCACCTCCATCGCCCCCGCCGAGTGGAACGGCGTCAAGATCAACATCCTCGATACCCCCGGATACTTCGACTTCGTAGGTGAGGTCAAGTCGGCGCTTCGTGTGGTCGACAGCGTCCTTGTGCTGGTCGACGCGGTCGCGGGGGTGGAGGTAGGCACCGAACTCGTCTGGCAGTACGCGGACGAGCGCCACCTTCCCAGGATGGTCGTCATAAATAAGATGGACCGTGAGAACGCGAATTTCGACTCGACGCTCGCCACCCTTAAGCAGGCTTTCGGGGGTAAGGTCGTCCCCCTTCAGATGCCGGTGGGCCAGGAGGCGTCTTTCCGGGGCGTGATCGACCTAGTCGATGTGAGGGCCGTCACCTACCAGGACGGCCAGGGTCAGAAGCCGCAGAGCGGCGACATTCCGGCCGACCTCAAGGGCAGGGCCGGGGAGCTCAGGGATTCCCTCATCGAGGCGGCGGCCGAGGGTGACGACGAGATCCTCATGAAATACCTCGACGGCAACGAACTCACGGCGGAGGAGATCAGGACCGGTCTTCGCAAGGGCGTGATGGTGGGCAAGATAGTGCCCGTTCTCTGCGCGTCTTCGACGAAAAACGTGGGCATCCAGCCGGTTATGGACGCCATCGTGAATTACCTCCCGTCTCCCGCCGGCGCTGGCGAGGTCAGGGGCCTCAACCCCAGGACGAAAGAAGAGGAAACGCGGAAGTGCGCGAAGGACGCGCCGTTCTCCGCGCTCGTGTTCAAGACGATGGCCGACCCGTACGTGGGCAAACTCACCGTTTTCCGCGTTTACTCCGGTACGCTCAAGTCCGACACTCAGACATACAACGCCTCGAAGGATCGTACCGAGAGGATCGGCCAGCTGTTCGTCCTCAAGGGGAAGCAGCAGGAGGCGGTCCCCGAGGTTGGGACCGGCGACATAGGCGCGGTGGCCAAACTCCAGGAGACCACGACAAACGACACCCTGGCGGATGCCGCTAAGCCCGTGGTCTACGAGCCGACGAAGTTCCCAGCGCCGATTTTCTCCGTCGCCGTGCAGCCGAAGGCGAAGGGTGACGAGGAGAAGATCGGGTCGAGCCTCGCAAGGCTTACGGAGGAAGACCCCACTCTGAAGGTGGAACGCAACGCCCAGACGCTCCAGACCATCCTGTCCGGCATGGGAGAACTCCACCTGGATATCACGACCGAGCGTCTCAAGAGGAAGTTCGGCGTCGACGTGACCCTGGGCGCCCCGCGGATCCCGTACAAGGAGACGATCAGGGGCAACACCAAGGTCGAGGGCAAGCACAAGAAGCAGACCGGCGGCCGCGGCCAGTATGGCCACGTTTTCCTTGAGCTCGAGCCGCTCGAGCCCGGCAAGGAGTTCGAGTTCGTCGACAAGATATTCGGTGGTGCGGTTCCGAGGCAGTACATCCCCGCGGTCGAGAAGGGTGTGCGCGAGGCCATGGTGGAGGGCGTGCTGGCGGGCTATCCCGTCACGAACCTCAGGGTGACGCTGTACGACGGCTCGTACCACCCCGTTGACTCGTCGGAAATGGCCTTCAAGATCGCGGCGTCGATGGCGTTCAAGAAGGGCTGCCTCGAAGCGCGACCCGTGATGCTCGAGCCTATCATGAACGTCGAGGTACTCGTGCCAGACCAGTTCATGGGCGATGTCATGGGGGATCTCAACAAGAAGAGGGGAAAGATCCTGGGCATGGAGCCCCGCGGCAGGAATCAGGTAATCAAGGCGCTCGCGCCGCTGGCCGAGATGTCCAGGTATGCGATCGACCTCCGCTCGATCACTCAGGGTCGTGGTGTCTACAGCATGGAATTCTCCCACTACGAGGAGATACCGTCGAACGTCGCTGAGCAGGTCATCGAGCAGGCGAAGAAGGAGAAAGAGGCACAGTCGAAGTAAACGACCAGAAAATCCAGTATTCGGATAAGACTATTCCCGGGCGCTTCTTCGGCCGGGAATTCTTGTCCGGGGAGGTACGAGCGGTGGGTACGTACGATGTCGTGATAATGGGCGCGGGTCCGGCGGGACTCACAGCGGGGATCTACGCCTCGCGGGCGCGGTTGAGCGTGGCGATAATAGAACGAATGGCGCCGGGCGGCCAGGCGGCGACCACCATCCGGATAGACAACTACCCCGGGTTTCCTGACGGGATAGAGGGGCCCGAACTCATGGCGCGGATGGAGCAGCAGGCCCGCAAGTTCGGCGCTGAGATGATCCCGGCGGAGGTGCAGTCCATCGGACAGGCCGCGGCCGGAGCGGCGCGGTTCACGGTGAGCACCACCGGGGGTGAGATCGGCGCGCGCGCGATCATCGTGGCGACGGGCACCCGCGAGAAACCCCTGGGAGTGCCGGGGGAGCAGGAGTTCAGAGGGCGCGGCGTGTCTTACTGCGCCACGTGTGACGGGGCGTTCTTCAGGGATAAGAAGGTGGCAGTGATCGGCGGCGGGGATTCCGCCGTCACCGAAGCGATATTTCTGACGAGATTGGCCTCCAGCGTGACCGTGATACACCGCCGTGACGCGCTGAGGGCGAACAAGTACCTGCAAGAAAAGGCGATGGCCAACCCGAAGCTGCGTTTCCTGTGGGACACGGTGGTCACTTCCATCGACGGCGCCGGCCAGGTCGAGAGGCTGGGTGTCAGGAACGTCAAGACCGGCGAGGCGTCGAGTGTCGAAGCCGACGGGGTGTTCGTATACATTGGATTCCTGCCGAATACCGCGTTCCTCGGGGGACTGGTGAATCTGGACGCGGCCGGGTACGTCGTCGCCGACGACATGATGAGGACGCCGGTCGAGGGAATATTCGTGGCCGGGGACGTGAGGTCGAAGCAGCTCCGGCAGGTCGCCACAGCCGTCGGCGATGGCGCCGTCGCGGCCGTCTCAGTCGAGCGGTACCTTACCGGGACCCTGTAAGGGGCCGGAGCCGGGGGCCGGGTCTACCGGCATCGCGGGCTGAGTAACGGGTGTGCGGCGTACCGGGTGGCCGGTCTGAGGGGGGGCTACACTTGGCGGTCGTCCAGTTGAAGAAGGGCATGCACCACCGGATTGCCTCGGGGCACCCGTGGCTGTACCGGACGGAGATCCTCGAGGTTAACGGCCAATTTCGCCCCGGGGACGTGGTGGACGTGGTGGACTTTCGCGGGAAGCCTCTTGGCCGGGGATACATCAATCCGAAGTCGCAGATAACCGTGCGCATGCTTACGTGGCGTGAGGAATCCGTGGACGAAGCGTTCTTCAGGCGGCGGATCGAGGCCGCCCTGGATTATCGCCGGAGGGTTCTCCCCGGGGAGCGCTCGTACAGGCTCGTGTTCGGCGAGGCGGATTTCATCCCGGGTCTTATCGTCGACAAGTTCGAGGAGTACCTCGTAATACAGACGCTCGCCCTGGGCATCGACAGGTGGAAGGACACAGTAGTGGATATCCTGCGGGACCTGCTGTCGCCGAGGGGCATTTACGAACGGAACGACGCGCCGGTCAGGGAGCTCGAGGGACTCGACAGCCGTGCGGGCTTCATCGGCGAACCGTTCAACCCCACGATACGGATCGAGGAGAACGCACTGTCGTTCCTCGTCGACGTGGAGAAAGGGCAGAAGACAGGCCATTTCCTCGATCAAAGGGCGAACCGCCTCGTGGTGATGCGACTGGCTTCCGGCAGGCGCGTGCTGGACTGCTTCTGCTACACCGGGGGGTTCTCGGTCCACGCGGCCGCCGGTGGGGCGCTGTCGGTCGAAGGGATCGACGCTTCCGAGTGGGCCGCGGGCATGGCGCGGGAGAACGCCTCGCTCAACGGCGTCAGCGGGAGGTGCGCTTTCGTCGCCGGGAACGTGTTCGACGAACTGAGGGGAAGGGAGCATCGCCGCGAGCGCTACGACATGATAGTCCTCGATCCCCCTGCGTTCGCGAAGTCGAGGGGCGCGCTGGAGGGGGCCGTTCGCGGGTACAAGGAGATAAACCTCAGGGCGATGAAACTCTTGAACCCGGGCGGGATCCTGGTCACGTGCTCCTGCTCGAGACACCTGACAGAGGATCTGTTAATCGACGTTGTCCGTGACGCGTCCGCCGACGCGGGGCGCCCAGTGCGTATCGTGGAGAAGCGCACCCAGGCGTCCGACCATCCGTTCCTGGTAGCGGCGCCTGAGAGCTACTACCTGAAATGCCTGGTGCTGCAGGTCATGTGACCCCCGGAGAGCCCGATTCAGGCAGTGGGACTGAGAATGAAGAAGATAGGCCGCACCGTTGCCGGTGAAGAGCCGCAAGGCCGCCGGTTTTGACGCTGAGAGCCCACAATGGGTATTGTGCAGGTTATCCAGGGGGGTTACTATATATGTTGAAGGTCAAAGAAAGTAAAAAACAAGGCGGGCTGTTGAGGCCGGTGGGATTATGAGGAACCTGTGCGACATCATTGAAGCTCACATAAAGGGTCTTCTGGAGGGCGCGGGCGCGGGGCCCATCCTCATCAGGCGCAATACCCTGGCGGAGAAGATCGGGTGCGCGCCTTCGCAGATAAACTACGTCCTCGAGACGCGGTTCAACATCGAAAGGGGTTATTTCGTCGAGTCGAGGAGGGGCGGAGGCGGCTACGTAAGGATAGAGCGCAGGAGACTGGGGCCGGATCGGGATATCATCACCGTTGTGTTCTCGAAGCTTCCCGAAACGGTATCCCGGGCCAAGGCGGAAGATTACGTAACGCTCCTGGAGGAAGAGGGGCTGGTTACCGCGAGAGAGGCGTCCATGCTCAGGCAGGCTTTAGGAGAGGGTATCTCTAGGGTCGACCCCGAGTACAGGGACGTCATCCGCGCCACGCTCCTGCGGTGCATGCTGCTGGGGTTGGCGAAGGCGCAGGCGTCCGGTGTCTAGGGCGGTTCGAACACCGCCGGCCGGTCGCAGCCGGGGTGACACCCAGTCTAGGAGGATGGGCTCATGTTGTGCGAAAAGTGCGGGAAGCGACCCGCAACCGTACATGTCCAGAGAATAGTGAACGGGGAGAAGTCCGAAAGCCATCTATGCCAGAAGTGCGCGGCGGAGAACAACGAGCTTGGCGTATTCATACAGCCGCTCTCGGTGAACAGCCTCCTCTCCGCTATGCTGGGTGGGGCGGAGTCGGCCACCCCGCGAATGCTGGGCGGCGGGAAGATGGTCAGGTGCCCCTCCTGCGGTCTTAGCTACGTGGACTTCGCTCAAAATGGCAGGCTTGGCTGTGGGCGCTGCTACAGCGCGTTTGAGAAGCAACTCGAGGGACTGCTGAGAAGGATTCACGGGTCTGACAAGCACATCGGGAAGATGCCGAAGAAGGCCGCTTCGGATGTCGTAAGAAAGCGCGAGATAGACGAATTGAGGGCCGAGATGGCCCGCGCCGTCGAGGCCGAGGAGTACGAGAAGGCAGCGAGTATCCGCGACAGGATCCGGAACCTCGAGAAGGCGCGAAGCTGAGTGGGGGATGAGTGATGCTCGAGGAGATACTCTCAAGGCCGTCTCCTGAATGGATGGGGGGCTCGGGCCCCGAGCCGGACGTAGTCATTTCCAGCCGGATCCGGCTCGCGCGGAACGTCTCCCGCTACCCGTTCCCCCATATGATGACCAAGCCCATGTCCGAGTCGTTCATGAAGGACATGGCGGCCGCGACGAGGGCGCTCAACGATAACGGCGGCTACGGCAGGTTCGAGATCGTCCGCATGGGCGAGCTGTCGGAGCTCGAGAGGGAAGTGCTGGTCGAGAAGCACCTGATCAGCCCACAGCACGCCCAGGACCCGGCGGAGAAGGGCGTCATCCTCCGCGACGACGAGGTCGTGAGCGTCATGGTGAACGAGGAGGACCACCTCCGGATCCAGGCGCTTTTCTCGGGGCTCCAGCTCGAACATGCCGTGGTACTGGCCAGCGGCGTGGACGACGTCCTCGAATCGTCTCTGGACTACGCGTACTCGTCGCAACACGGTTACCTGACGGCGTGTCCCACCAATGCCGGCACGGGCCTCCGCGCGTCCGTGATGGTTCACCTGCCCGCGCTCGCGGCTCTCAATCAGGCAGGCAATGTCCTGTCTGCCACGGGAAAGCTCGGCGTGGCCGTGAGGGGGCTCTACGGCGAGGGTACGGAAGCGGGCGGGAACCTGTTCCAGATCTCCAACCAGATTACGCTCGGCCAGACGGAAGCCGAGCTTATAAACAATCTCCACGGGTTAGCGGGGCAGATTACCGACCAGGAGAGAAAGGCCAGGTCATACCTGCTCAACAAGGCGAAGGAGCAGGTTGAGGACAGGGTTTGGAGGGCGTACGCGCTCCTGAGTTCGGCGCGGGTGCTTACCTCCGACGAGGCCCTGAAGCTCTGGTCCGAGGTCAGACTCGGGTTTGAGATGGGCCTACTGAAAGGTGTGTCGAGGAAGACAATCAACGAAGTGCTGATAATAACGAGGCCGGCTTACCTGCAGTACGTTGAAGGGCGCGAGATGACGCCATTAGAGCGTGACGCGAAGAGGGCCGCCCTCGTGCGAGAAAGGTTCAAGTAAGGAGGGATTCTTTGTGTTCGGGAGATTCACGGAGAGAGCCCAGAAGGTGCTCTTCCTTGCTCAAGAAGAGGCGAGGCGGCTCGGACACGACTACGTCGGGACCGAGCACCTGCTCCTGGGTCTCATAAAAGAGGGAGGCGGGATCGCCGCGAAGACGCTCCAGAGCATGGGCGTGGACCTCGAGACAGTCCAGGCTGAGGTAGAGAAGGTGATCGGTAGAGGCGAGGCCAAGCCCGGCGGCGAGATCGGCATCACCCCCAGGGCCAAGAAGGTGTTGGAGCTCACGGCCGAAGAGGCAAGGCTCCTGGGCCACAACTACATCGGCACGGAGCACATACTGCTCGGCCTGGTGAAGGAGGGCGAGGGCGTCGCCGCGCAGGTCCTGGGCAGGCTGGGGGTCGACCTCGAGAGGGTCAGGTTACAGGTAATGCAGCTGCTCGGGAGCCCCGGGCAGCAGGCCGGCGCGGCCCCGCAGCCTAAAGGTAAGGCGAGGTCTGACACCCCCACGCTCGACGCGTACGGTAGGGACCTCACCGGCCTGGGGCGGGAGGGCAAGCTCGACCCCGTCATCGGCAGGGAAAACGAGATCGAAAGGGTCATCCAGATACTATCGAGGAGGACCAAGAACAACCCCGTCCTTATCGGCGACCCTGGGGTCGGCAAGACGGCAATCGTCGAGGGCCTGGCGCAGAAGATCGTCGAGGGCAAGGTCCCCGAAATCCTGAGGGAGAAACGCGTCATGACGCTGGACCTCGCGTCGGTCGTGGCGGGGACCAAGTACAGGGGCGAGTTCGAGGAGCGGCTCAAGAAGATAGTCGACGAGATCCGGCACTCGGGCAACGTCGTGCTGTTCATCGACGAGATGCACACGATAATCGGCGCAGGCGCGGCCGAGGGCGCCATCGACGCGGCCAACATACTCAAGCCGGCGCTGGCGAGGGGCGAACTGCAGTGTATCGGCGCGACGACACTCGACGAGTACCGCAAGTACGTCGAGAAGGACCCAGCGCTGGAGCGGAGGTTCCAGCCGATACAGGTAGACGAACCATCTGTCGAGGAGACCATCGCGATACTCAAGGGGCTCAGGGACAGGTACGAGGCTCACCACAGGGTGAAGATAACGGACGAGGCGCTCGAGGCCGCCACCAGGCTGTCGGACCGTTTCGTGACCGACCGGTTCTTGCCGGACAAGGCGATCGACCTCATCGACGAGGCCGCGTCCAGGGTGAGGCTTCGTTCATACGTGGCGCCTCCCGATTTGAAGAAGATCGAGGAGGAACTGGCGCAGACCACCAAGGAGAAGGAAGCGGCCGTCCAAAACCAGGAGTTCGAGAAGGCGGCGCGCCTCCGCGACCAGGAGCAGAAACTCAAGGCCGAACTCGAGCGCCAGAAAGGTGAATGGCAGAAGAAGACCGTCACGGACAAGGCGACGGTCACCGACGAGGACATCGCCCAGATCGTGGCGTCGTGGACGGGGATCCCGGTGCAGAAGCTGGCGACCGAGGAGTCGCAGAGGCTGCTGAACCTCGAGGAAGAGCTCCACAAGCGCCTCATCGGGCAGGACGAGGCAGTCAAGGCGGTCGCGAAGGCGATACGACGCGCGCGGTCCGGCCTCAAGGACCCGAAGCGCCCGATCGGATCGTTCATATTCCTCGGGCCGACGGGTGTGGGCAAGACGGAGCTCGCGAGGGCCCTGGCGGAGGCCGTGTTCGGTGACGAGGACGCGATGACGCGGCTCGACATGTCCGAGTACCAGGAGAGGCACACGGTGTCGAGGCTCGTCGGCGCGCCTCCCGGGTACGTCGGGTACGAAGAGGGCGGCCAGCTCACGGAGGCCGTCAGGCGAAGGCCGTACTCGGTCGTGCTGCTCGACGAGATCGAGAAGGCTCACCCCGACGTGTTCAACGTCCTGCTGCAAGTGCTGGAGGACGGCAGGCTCACCGAGGCCAAGGGGCGCACGGTCGACTTCAAGAACTCGATAATCATCATGACCTCGAACGCGGGGGCGCACCTGCTTAAGGGGACCGGAGCGCTGGGCTTCAGGCCCCAGCACGACGAGGAGCGCACCTACGAGGACATGAAGGACAGGATCATGGAGGAGGTCAAGCACACCTTCCGTCCGGAGTTCCTGAATAGGGTCGACGAGATCATAGTGTTCCACCCCCTGACGGAAGAGCAGCTCGGCCAGATCGTCGATCTGATGCTGAAGCAGGTCTACAAGCGGGTGCGCGAGAACGGCATAACGCTCGACGTCACCGGCGCCGTGAAGGAGAAGCTCCGTAAGGAGGGCATGGACCCGGTCTACGGCGCGAGGCCCTTGAGGCGGGCGATACAGCGAATGCTGGAAGACGAGCTGTCGGAGGCCATACTCCAGGGGCAGTTCGGGCCGGGGGACACGGCCGAGGCGGTACTCGACGAACAGGGCAAGATCGTGTTCTCCAAGAAGGTCGAGGCCTCAGCTGAGTCGAAGTAACCCGCAGGGTGTGGGCGGAGGAATAATCTCCGCCCGGGGTTTGCCGGCGGCAGCCGGAGGTGTAGTTGTTGTCGAAGGATCGATCCACGTTCGTGTGCTCGAGCTGCGGGTACGAAAGCCCCAGGTGGCTTGGGCGCTGTCCGGGCTGCGGAGAATGGAATACGCTTGTTGAGGATGTGGAGACCCGGGGGACCGGCAACCCGACGTCGGGGGGGCGGCCCCCCGTGTCCATTTCCAGCGTGGACGCCTCGCCCGAGGACAGGCTACCCACGGGGTCACCCGAGTTCGACAGGGTACTCGGCGGAGGGATAGTCCCGGGTTCGCTGGTGCTCGTGGGCGGTGACCCGGGGATTGGCAAGTCCACGCTTCTACTGCAGGTTTCCATCAGGGCCGCCGCCGGCGGCAGGGTCCTGTACGTTACCGGGGAGGAATCGGCTACCCAGGTCCGGATGAGGGCCGACCGCCTCGGCCTGCCGGCGAGGCCGTCGCCCGCGCTTCCCCCGGACCTGTTCGTTATGGCCGATACGGACATCACAAGGATAGAGGCTCAGATATCGGAGACAGACCCCGTCCTCGTAGTAGTCGACTCGATCCAGACGGTTTTCGACCCCGGCCTTTCGTCGGCCCCGGGCAGCGTCGCCCAGGTTCGTCAGTGTGCGGCCGCCTTCCTCCGGCTCAGCAAGGAGCGTGGGATACCCGTATTCCTGATCGGTCACGTCACGAAAGGCGGCGACATCGCCGGCCCGAGGGTCCTCGAGCATGTCGTTGACACCGTGCTTTACTTCGAAGGTGAGCGCTACCAGGCGTACAGGATACTGAGGGCGGTCAAGAACCGGTTCGGGTCCACGAACGAGATCGGGATATTCGAGATGAGAGGCGACGGACTGAAGGACGTGGCGAACCCGTCGGGGGTATTCCTCGAGGAGAGGAGCAGGGACGGGATCGGATCGGTAGTGGCGCCCTGCGTGGAGGGGACCAGGCCCCTGCTCGTGGAGGTGCAGGCGCTGGTCACGCCGGCGGTGTTCGGCGTCGCCAGGCGAACCGCGATCGGCGTGGACCACAACAGGGTCTGCCTTATTGCGGCGGTCCTGGAGAAGCGCGCCGGCCTCAACCTGGCATCCCAGGACATCTACGTGAAGGTCGCCGGGGGTCTGGAGGCGGTCGAGCCCGCGGCCGACCTCGCCGTGGCGGTCGCGGTGGCATCGAGCCTGCGCAACCGGCCCGTACCGGGGGACGCGGTGATGATGGGCGAGGTCGGGCTGGGTGGCGAAGTCAGGGCGGCCGGGAAGGCGGGGCTCAGGGTGTCAGAGGCCGTCAGGCTGGGCTTCAGGAGGATCGTGCTTCCCGCGGGGGACCTCCCGTCGATCGAGGACGTCGCCAGCCTGGAGAAACACGGCGCCGTGCTTGCCGGCGCGAGGACGGTCGCGGAGGCCCTGGACGCGGCAGGGCTCTAGTCACGGATTCAGCGTTGAAAACGAAGTGGCCGGGGCGTTTTCCCCGGCCACGCAGTTCTCTGGGACTTAACCAAGGATCACGTGAAGTTGAACAGGCCCAGTGCGGATACTTTCTTGTGCTCGGTCAGCATGATGTCGTAGAGGTTGAGGTTCAGGAGGTTACACAGCGCCGCGAGGTAGAACAGCGACGCGCCGATTTCGCTTTCGACAACTTCCTTACAGTGCTCGCAGAGCTCCCCCTGGAGGTGGGTCCCCATGTAGTTCTTGAGGTCCTGAAGACTCACGTCCACGGGTACCCGCTGCTTCCCCGCCGCTATCTGTACGCAACCGCACGACGTGACGGCCTTGGCGATCGCCCGGTTTATCCTGGCGTTGGCCTCCTGGAGCTTAGACTCGACGTCCAGTATACTCCTGTGGCGCACGAGAAACTCCTCCACCGCTTCCTGAAAGCCGTCGCATAACAGGTCCTTCATCCTGATATGCTCACCCCGCACCAAAAACTTGGTGGACGTGGCGGGATTCGAACCCGCGACCTTTCGGATGCGAACCGAACGCTCTCCCACTGAGCCACACGCCCACACTTCACAACTATTTCCCTCTTGAGCACGCGATCTAATTCTAACCGACTTGCCGGGGCGCGTCAAGCGCGGCACACTCCTTGCATGTACCGGATTCCGGCACTTGGCAGCGGCGCTTCGCCGAACGCGGCCGCTCGGGCCTACACTTGACCGGAGGCGGCCGGCTATGGATTGACTCCACGTGGGGGGCGGTGTTACCATTCAAGCACCGTGCCAGGATGTCTGAGGCAGGTAAACGGTCCTGCGGGCCGGACGGAAGTCCCGGTTGAGGCATTCGAGGAGGCTTGGATAATGGCGAGCAAGCGACCCGGATTCGGCACGCTGGCGGTCCACGGTGGGCTGCGACCCGACCCGGCTACGGGGGCGTGCGCGGTCCCGATATACCAGACCGCGGCGTATGTGTTCAAGGACTGCGATCACGCGGCCTCGCTGTTCACGCACGACGCCGAGGGCTGCATTTACACGCGGATATCGAATCCCACCTGCGAGGTTTTTGAGGCGCGGATGTCGGCCCTCGAGGAAGGCAGGGCGGCGGTAGCCACGGCGTCCGGACAGGCGGCCACTGCGTATGCGGTACTCACCCTGGCCTCACAGGGTGATCACATCGTCGCCATGTCGAACCTGTACGGCGGGACCTACAGCATGTTCTCGGCCACATTCAAGAGGTTCGGGATTTCAGCGACGTTCGTTCCGCCGAACGACGTACGCCTGCTTGAGAACGCCATTACCCCCCGGACCAAGGCGGTTTACGGCGAAACCATCGGGAACCCGTCACTGGACGTCCTCGACATCCGGGAGGTGGCGTCGGTCGCCCACGACCACGGGCTCCCGCTCATCATGGACAACACGTTCGCGACTCCGTACCTGTGCAGGCCGATCGAGCACGGCGCGGACATCGTGCTCCATTCCGCGACGAAGTACATCTGCGGCCACGGTACGTCCATCGGGGGCGTCATAGTCGATTCGGGCCGGTTCGACTGGTCGGGCGGGCGGTTCCCCGAGTTCACCCGCGCCGAGCAAGGCGTGGCCGGGGTGAGCTGGGTCGACAAGTTCGGTGACCTGGCGTACTCGAACAAGGTTCGTTCGCAGATGGTCAGGGACCTGGGCGCGTGCCTCGCCCCCCTGAACGCATTCATGTTCATAGTCGGCCTCGAGACACTCCACGTCCGGATGGACAGGCATTGCTCCAACGCGCTGGCTGTAGCCAGGCACCTGGCGGGCCACCCTTCCGTCGCCTGGGTCAGATACCCCGGGCTCGAGGGAGACCCGGCGCACGGCGTGGCGAAGACCTATCTCTCGGGCGGTTTCGGGGCGATGATAGCGTTCGGAGTCAAGGGAGGGATGGGTGCGGGGCGCAAGTTTGCGGATTCGGTGGAGCTCGTATCTCTCGTAGCCAACCTCGGCGACGCGAGGTCGCTGGTGGTACATCCGGCCAGCACCACGCACCAGCAGCTGGCCCCGGAGCAGCGTAGGGCGGTTGGTATAACCGACGACATGCTCAGGCTTTCGGTGGGTATAGAGGATCTTGACGACATCATCGCAGACGTGGACCAGGCACTCGCCGCGGCCACTCGCCCTTAACGCCGGCCTCGCGGGTTTTGTCGGGGGTATCCGCTTTGGAAGCCTGACGCGACGCGCGAGCCGGATTAACGGGTTTGCCGCCGGGTCTCGCGGGGACCCGGTGCCTGTGGGTTCGATCCAGCGTCTGTACGGGCAAGATTCGCGGATTCACACGGTTCGGCGTGGGGCTCGCGGCCTGGCTTCCGCCGGCGCTCCGGAGGCTGGAAAGCCTTCTCCCAGCGGGGGTTTCCTTGACTTCCCCCCCTGGGTATGCTATCCTGTTTGTAGATGTTGCCAGGGAGGCAAGCGGAAGTGTTCAGCGTCGGCGATAAGGTCGTTTACCCCATGCACGGCGCCGGGGTAATCGAGGCGATCGAAGAGAGGGAAGTTCTCGGGCAGAAGCAAGAGTACTACATCATGCGTCTTCCGGTTGGGGACATGAAGGTCATGATCCCTATTAGCAGTGTGGATAACGTGGGTCTGCGCCAGGTGATTCAGGAAACCGAGGTAGACAAGGTATTCGACGTGCTGAAGGCTTCGAGGACGAAGATGTCGTCCAACTGGAACCGGAGATACAGGGCGAACCTGGAGAAGATCAAAAGCGGTAATATCTACGAGGTCGCCGAGGTCGTCAGGAATCTCGTGCTGAGGGACAGGGAGAAGGGCCTGTCGACCGGCGAGCGGAAGATGCTCGACAGCGCGCGACAGATACTTGTTTCGGAACTTGTGCTAGCCAAAGGTATAGAGGAGAAAGCTGCGAACGTCCTTGTGGACGAGGTGCTGGCCTGAGGCCGGTTCCTGGACTCTTTGGATTGCGTGTTGGGTGTTCGGTAATCACCGGTACACTAAAGTTACTTCCAGCAGCCGGTTTGCGGGCACGTGGCGGGTCCTGGGACGCGCAGCCACGGCCCGCAAACAGCTTGAAAGGGGTAGGGCCGCACCGTATAATGGTTTGGGTGTGACAGGCTATCCTGCAAGTTGAGGGGGAGGTTGAGAGATTTGAGCCAGGTAATCCGCAGGATAGTGTTCTTTGCGGGTCTTGGCCTGGGGGGCGTTGCGGGGTTTTACAGTGTAAGTCCTCTGCTCAGGCTGGGCAACCTGGAGTTCGGCGGAAGCCAATTCCTGGGAGTCGTAATTTTCGGCACCGCGCTCGGGTCGCTCCTGGGAGCGCTGATCGGACCGCGACTTGGGGCCGCGGGCTGGCAACTCGTATCGTGGGCTGAGGGCAGGCTTCAGCGAGCTTCCTTCCAGGACATCGTTTCGGGGGCCCTGGGACTGGTAATTGGACTTATAATAGCTAATCTCCTGAGCCCCGCGCTCACCAGGATCCCCGCAATCGGCTCGTATCTGTCCACGGCGGTGATGCTTCTCTTCGGATACCTGGGCGCCGCCGTGCTCACCCGAAAGAAGGACGACCTGGCCGGCCTGATAGGCCTGGTCAAGTCGGGTTCCCGTGGTGAGCGGGCTTCCGTCGGGGCCGGTACCGCGGTACAGCCCAAGATCCTCGATACCAGCGTGATCATCGATGGGCGGATCGCTGACATCTGTAAGACCGGCTTCATTGAGGGGCCGATAGTCATCCCCGGCTTTGTTCTGGAGGAGCTGCGGCACATCGCCGATTCGTCGGACGTCCTCAAGCGGAACCGCGGCAGGCGCGGCCTCGAGGTTCTCAACAGGATCCAGAAGGAACTGGACGTCCAGGTGCAGATATACGAAAAGGACATTGGGGGCATGTCCGAGGTCGACTCGAAGCTCGTCAAGTTGGCCAGGATACTCGGCGGGAGGATAATCACGAACGACTTCAACCTGAACAAGGTTGCCGAGCTCCAGGGGGTCAGGGTCCTCAACATAAACGAACTCGCCAATTCGGTTAAGCCGGTCGTTCTCCCCGGCGAGGAGATGACTGTCCACGTAATCAAGGACGGCAAGGAGGCCGGCCAGGGCGTGGCCTACCTCGACGACGGCACGATGATAGTCATCGACGGCGGGAAGCGGCACATCGGCGAGACCATCGGCGTAATGGTCACGAGTGTGCTCCAGACGGCGGCGGGCCGCATGATATTCGCAAAGCCGAAGTATCCATACGAGCGCGCCGTGCAGTAATATCCGGGTTGTAATGCGTCAGGAGCCGGACCGTCCGACTCGATCGGGCGCGGTCCGGCTTCAGTCTTCGCCCTCCGCCTCTTCGGCCAGGTAAAGCAGCCTGTTGAGGCGGATTGCATGCTCCATCTCGTCCGTCATGGCCTCGAAGAACACCCTCTGTACCTGCCCGTCGCACGTCGAGAGCAGGATCGACCGGTAGAACTCCGCCGCTTCGAGCTCGTCGTAGTAAGCCCCCTTCAGGCCCTCCATGTACGTCGTGAACGTTGGCGGGGTGACCTGTGCCGGCGGCGGGCTCATGCAGGTTAGCCGGGCGTACAGGTCAGTGAACATCCTCAGGTGCTTGAGTTCGTCATCGAGTATCTGCTGCAGGTTTTCCCTATCCTCCTGGGTGGTGGCCATCTGGAGCAAACGCCTGTAAACCTGCGCCGCTTTCAACTCACCCTGGATGGCCTCGAGGATGTTAAGCGCTAGCTGCTGTGTGGGCCCGTAGGGCGGCACCGGGTAGGGACCGCCGGGGACGCTGGCACCAGGGTAGCCGGGGTAATACGGCATCACGTTCTCAACTCCCCCATTCTATAAGAGTACTCTCACGGGTCCTATCCTTGTAGTCATAATACTCACGCGCCTCGTGTACGGTGACCCCGCACGCGGCTGTCGCCGCGAACGCTGGGTGGCGGGCCGGGCTCCGGCTTGCCGCCATTCCACCACGCGGTCCGGGACACGGCCGGCCAGCCCGTCCTTGAATCGCCGTAATGCAGGAGGTTATAATTGACGTATGCAAATCGTGGAAGGCGTGGGCGCGGCGAAAGGCCGCGCCGCGGCCGTGATTGTGGCGGCGGGGCGCTCGGAGCGGTTCGGCTGCCCGAAGAAGCAGTTCGTAGAGGTAGCTGGAGCGCCGGTGCTTGTACATACCGTCCGGGCGCTCGCCGTGAGCCCGCTTGTCGAATACACTGTCATCGTCGTACCCTCGGAGGATCTGGAACAGGTCAGGGACAGGATGGTCCCGCAGTACGCCCTGACCAGAGTGGCTGCGGTTGTCGCGGGGGGCGCCGACAGGCAGGAGTCGGTGTACAGGGGGCTCCAGGCGCTTACGGGGGACGTCGAGTGGGTGTTGATCCACGACGGCGTGAGGCCCCTGGTGACGCCGGACCTGGTGGACCGGCTGATATCGGCCGCTTCCAGGACAGGGGCTGCGACGCTGGGCGTGCCCGTGAGGGACACGATCAAGCAGGCCTCGCCGGACGGCACTGTGCGGCGGACGATCGACAGGTCGGGTCTCTGGAGGATACAAACCCCGCAGGCGTTCCGGCTGGACGTGATACTCAATACCCACGCGTCCGCGGCGGCCGGGCCGGTGCGGTTCACGGACGACGCGGGGCTGGTCGAGTCGGCCGGCGGCGCGGTGACGGTGGTTGAGGGGAACGAGGCGAACGTAAAGGTCACCACTCGCGGCGACCTGTTCGTGGTGGAGAGCCTCTTGCTCCGGAAAGTAGGACCCGCGGGTGGCCGCGAAGTCGCGGGCGAGTCCCGCGCGCCCGCCACGGATCACGGCGGCCCGGCGCCTGACCGCATTGGCATAGGCTACGACGTCCACCGGGCACGGCCGGGCGATGGAGTCACGCTGGGCGGGGTTTTCATCCCGTGCGGCATGTCGCTCGAGGGCCATTCGGACGCCGACGTGCTCTGCCACGCGGTGATGGACGCGATACTGGGCGCCTGCGGTGAAAGGGACATCGGCACTCACTTCCCACCCGGCGATCCGGCTTACAGGAACGCGTCGAGCGTACGCCTCCTGGGGCGGGTGAGGGAGATGGCGCTCTCGAAGGGGCTCCGGGTGGGCAACGTGGACACGGTGCTGGTTGCGGAGAAGCCGAAGGTATCCGGATATGTCGCCGAGATGAAGCGCGTGCTCGGCGGGGTGCTGGGAGTGAGCGAGGACCGCGTCGGCATTAAGGCGACTACTTCGGAAGGGGTCGGATTCGCGGGGCGCGGCGAAGGGGTGTGCGCGTGGGCGACGGTAAGGCTTGAACCGATTGGGGGCGCTGGTAGTTGCCGCTGAAGGTATACAACACGATGTCCCGCCGGAAGGAACTACTCGAGACCAGGGAGCCCGGGAAGGCCTCGATATATGTGTGCGGGATCACGCCGTACTCGAAGAGCCACGCCGGCCACGCCCGGCCCAGCATCGTCTGGGACACCATTCGCCGTTACCTGGAGTACAAGGGCTACGAGGTGTTCATGGTCCAGAACTTCACGGACATTGACGACAAGATAATCGCCGCCTCGCAGCGCGAGGGGATTCACTTCAAGGAGCTCGCCGGGAAGTACAGCGAGGACTACCTGCGGTCCATGGACCTGCTCAAGGTGAAAAGGGCGAACGTCTACCCGCGCGCCACCAACCACGTCGGCGACATAATTGACATGGTGAAGACGCTGGTCGACAAGGGTTACGCCTACGAGTCGGGCGGTGACGTGTATTTCGACGTCAGCAAATTCGATGGATACGGGAAGCTGTCTCACCGCTCCCTCGACGAGATGCTAGCGGGCGCGCGCGTCGATCCCGGCGAGAAGAAGCGCGATCCCATGGACTTCGCGCTCTGGAAGGCCGCGAAACCGGGTGAGCCTCACTGGGACAGCCCGTGGGGGCCCGGCAGGCCCGGTTGGCACATAGAATGCTCCGCAATGTCGCTCCAGTTCCTGGGGAACGGCTTCGACTTCCACGGTGGTGGCAGTGACCTCATATTCCCGCACCACGAGAACGAGGTGGCTCAATCCGAGGCTTACACCGGCGAGAAGCCGTTCGTAAGGTACTGGTTGCACAACGAGCTGCTCAACATCAAGGGCGAGAAGATGGCGAAGTCGGTCGGCAACGTGGTCGCTCTGAGCGACGTACTGGATAGATACCCGCCCGAGGTCATAAGGCTGCAGATGCTCTCGGCGCATTACAGGACGCCGGTCGAGTTCTCCGACGAAGCCCTCGAGTCGGCCCGGAGTGGGTGGCGCAGACTCGAAGAGACGTTGGCAGAAGCACGGCTGCTGTTAGCGGGCAAAGACGTAGCGCCCGCGGAAGCGGAGGCGGCGCGGGCGGCGCGCGGCAGGTTCGAGGAAGCGATGGACGACGACTTCAACACGGCGCTAGCCGTAGGAGTGCTGTTCGACCTCGCGCGTGATATCAAGGACGTCCGTAACAGACTGGCCAACGCCACCCTGAGTTCCAGCGTCGACCTCGCCGAACTGGCAGGGCTTGTCAAGATCCTTGAGGATCTCGGTGGGATACTGGGTATCCTCAAGGAACCCGCGCAGGCCGGCGTTGCCGGGACGGTGGATGAGAGAACGATTGATGGCCTGATGCGGGTCATTCTGGACCTCAGAGAGGTCGCGAGACGCAAGAAAGACTGGGAAACCGCGGACACCATCAGGGAGCGGCTCGGTGAGATCGGATTCGTCATTGAGGACACCGCGGCGGGTCCAAGGTGGAAGCGGGAAAGGCGGGACTAGACTGTTGCAGGTGATTCTGCTCGGCCATACCCCCGAACCGGAAAAAGCCGTGGCCATGGCCGCCAGGCTGTGCTATTCAGCGTCGGAGATTGCCTCTTTGCGGGACAAGCTTGACGGGCCCGAGGTCGAGCGGCTCGTCAGGAGCCTGAGGGACATGGGTCACATGTCGCCGTTCGAGCACGCGTCGTTCACCTTCGGCGTCTCGGGTGTGAGCAGGGCTCTATCGCACCAGCTCGTCCGCCACAGGATCGCCTCCTACTCTCAGAAGTCACAGCGATACGTGAGCGAGAAGCAGTTCGAATTCGTCACGCCGCCATCCATAGCGGGCAAGCCCGAAGCGATCGACACGTTCAACGAAGGGATGCGCTTGATCCAGGATTGGTACAACCGCCTCGTGGGGCTCGGGATCCCAAAAGAAGACGCCCGCTACGTCCTGCCCAATGCATGTACCACCCAGGTCATCTGCACGTTCAACGCCCGTAGCCTGTTCAATTTCTTCACGCTCAGGTGCTGCGCCAGGGCGCAGTGGGAGATCCGCTCGATGGCCGAGTCGATGCTCGCCCTCGTCAGGGAGGTCGCGCCAGTCATCTTCGAGAACGCGGGGCCGGCGTGCGTGAGCGAGGGCCGGTGCAGAGAAGGCGAGATGTCGTGCGGGCGATACAGGACCGTGCAGGAGCGGCGCGATGGGCGTCGCACCGGCCGGTCAGGGCCAGGAATGTCCAGAGGGGAAGGCTCATAGATTGGGTGAGGAGTTGGTCCTCGGCCGGAACCCGGTAATGGAGGCGCTCCGCGGGGGCAGGGCCGCCAGGGTGATGATCGCGCGCGGCTCCCGGGGAGGCGCTTTCGAAGTGCTACTCCGTGAAGCGCGTTCCAGGGGCGTCCGGGTCGAGGAGATGGACAGGTCGAGGCTCGACCGTATGGCCGCGGAGCACTGCGGGGATCAGGGGCCTCTGAGACACCAGGGCGTGATCGCGTACGTCGCCCCTCTTCCACCCTCCGACATCCCTTCAATCCTGGAGTCGGCTCGTTCCCGCGGGCAGGACCCGCTCGTCGTGGCGCTCGACGGGATTGAGGACCCCATGAACCTGGGTTCCATAATACGTACCGCGGAGGCTTCAGGCGCGCACGGCGTCATAGTGCCGCGCAGGCGCGCCGCGGGGCTCACCCCTGCCGTTGCGCGGGCATCGGCGGGCGCCATCGAGCACCTGCCCGTGGTGGTTGTCTCCAATCTGGTCTACGAATTGCGTGCTCTCAAGGAGCGGGGACTGTGGATCGCCGGGTTGGATGCCGGCGGCGACCCGCTATGGGAGACGGATCTCAAGGGGCCCCTGGCCATCGTCGTGGGTGGCGAGGGAAAAGGCATCGGCCGCCTGGTCAAGGAGACCTGTGATTTTCTGGTCGGGATCCCGATGATGGGGAGAATGGAATCCCTGAACGCCGGCGTAGCGGCGGCCCTGGTCATGTACGAGGCGCTTCACCAGAGGATGATCGGCCGGAGCCCGGCCACTTGATCGGCCGGAATAGGGCGGGGTATAATCAGTGTATGGCCGGGGACGAGGCCTGGGGTATCGGGGAGGGGAAGCCTGGTGGGAGTCAGCCCGCAGAGAGACGTTTTCCATGAGTACGAGGCAATGATCGATGAAGACATCGTGGAATACGCGCGGGAAGGTTCCGATGTCGCCCTCGAATACCTTATCAATAAATATAAGAACTTCGTTCGAGCCAAGGCGCGGTCGTACTTCCTGATCGGCGCCGACAGAGAAGACATAATACAGGAAGGCATGATCGGGCTCTACAAGGCGATAAGGGACTTCAGGAGCGACAAGCTCTCATCCTTCAGGGCGTTCGCCGAGTTATGCATCACCCGCCAGATCATCACGGCCATCAAGACCGCAACTCGCCAGAAGCACATACCGTTGAATTCTTACGTATCGCTCAACAAACCGATATACGACGAGGACTCCGACAGGACGCTCCTCGACGTGATCTCGGGCTCCAAGATAACCGACCCCGAGGAACTTATCATCAACAGGGAAGAATTCGGGGACATCGAGGAGAAGATGGGCGAAATCCTGAGCGACCTCGAGTGGAAGGTCCTCATGTCGTACCTCGACGGGAAGTCGTACCAGGAGATCGCCTGCGACCTCAACCGCCACGTCAAGTCCATCGACAACGCCCTTCAGAGGGTCAAGAGGAAGCTCGAGCGGTACCTCGAAGACCGCAACGGACGCCGTTACCCGGACGCGGGGAAGGTCGAACTGGCCCGGTAGGCCGGCGTTGAGCGGCAGCCGGTTCGACAACGGGTGCGCGTTCTGGCAAACTCCGGTCCTTGACCCGCCGCTGTAAAAGTCGTATAATCTGTTATTGCTGAGATGCTGGCGTAGCTCAACGGCAGAGCAGCTGATTTGTAATCAGCAGGTTGCGGGTTCGAATCCCATCGCCAGCTCCACTATTGGGAACATGTTTGACAGAGTGGAGAGGTACCCAAGTGGCTAAAGGGGGCAGACTGTAAATCTGTTGGCTGGCGCCTTCGCTGGTTCAAATCCAGCCCTCTCCACCATAAAAAGATGCGTCGCGGGGTAGAGCAGTCAGGTAGCTCGTCGGGCTCATAACCCGGAGGTCGTAGGTTCAAATCCTACCCCCGCAACCAAGAAATCGACGCCCGGCCCGATTCGGGCCGGGCGTATCATAAATGAAGACGTAAGAGGCCTTTTCTAGGCAGCGGGCTCACATAGCTCAGTCGGTAGAGCGCGTCCTTGGTAAGGACGAGGTCACCGGTTCAATCCCGGTTGTGAGCTCCATTTATTTTGCGTTGAGACCGCGCACGTCGGCGTGCCGGGGCGCGAGTAAGCGCGTCAGGGTGTGCCCACGTCGCTGCCTGATTCCTCGCTCATGCCTGGGCCCCAGCCGCCACCCCAGCCCATTCCCGGGTCCCAGCCACCGCCCCAGCCCATACCTGGGCCCCAGCCACCGCCAGGCGTACCGCCCCAGCCCATACCTGGGCCCCAGCCACCGCCAGGCGTACCACCCCAGCCCATACCTGGGCCCCAGCCACCGCCAGGTGTACCACCCCACCATGGACCCCACGGACGCCACCACCACGGGGGCATCGACCTCCGCCACCACCACGGGGGCATAGGCCTCCGCCGCCACCACGGACCCCACGGGCTCCAGCCCGGCTGTCCAAAACCACCCTCGGGCATTTCCGGATCCTCCCTTCGCAGCACGGTTGTTACATAATATGTAGATCCGGTACCGTTGGGGACTTCACCTTGCCGCGAGATTCTGTCGGTTCCCGGATGCTCAATCATAGAGGCGGGGTATTACGGCCGTTCACTGTCCCGGTTCATATTGGGTGCGGTTCTGGCGGACGTCAACGTCCCTCCCAGGACGCTTCCGATGATAGGAAGGAGCATTGCCGCCGCCAGCCATGTGCGGCGAGTCAATGCGCTGCGGTTTACCAGGTTTATGAAGAGAAACAGGACGTCTGTTAATGCGGGGCCCCTGCCGCGGTACATGTAATAGACCATCAACCACCAGCCACCCGTGAGTCCGAGCACCAGAAGCGCTCCAGGCAGCCAGAGGAGTAGGTGGGGCAACTCCCGGGAGACCATTCGCCCGGAAGCGAACCCCAGCGTAAGCAAGATAAGCCCGGAAACGGTCATATGGACATAATGCGAATTGCTGTGAACGAAGAACCAGAAGTAGGTCAAGTACAGGAACGGGCTGACAATAAGGCACTTGGCCACCGCAACCAGGACAGCAAGAGTTGCCTTCAAGTGCTACCACTCCCGTGTGCAGATTAGAATCGCTTGTTAGCGTGAAGGAAAGAGAAGCTCTGTGAAGAATTCCGCGTTGGTGGATCTGGCCACCTGCAGTTTTCCGCTGAGATACCGCACCTTCTCCGCTCAATTGTGGTGTTTCGAGGGCAAGAGTTGTCGTAGTGTGGGAGTTCGAACTGGCTGGATACCTGGGGAAGATCGGCAGGTTTGTATCCTACTAACTAGACGAATGAAAGCGGCCCTCGGTTCCCTTTATGTGGTTGAACAGGGCACATCCTCCAATTCGTCGTGGAGCGTTCATGCTCTACAACATTCATGAATGCCCGGGTGCGCCCCGGTGGCAGGATTTTTTTGGAGCGCTAAGGAAATACTTGTCCCGCAAATTACAAAAGAATAACCTGGGTTGTCCGGGTTCGGTATGGCGAGGGGAGGATTTTCGAGATGGGCAAGAAGAGGTTTGAGAGGACGAAGCCGCACGTCAACGTAGGAACGATTGGACATATCGACCACGGGAAGACGACGCTGACGGCGTGCATCACGAAGGTTTTGGCGGGTGCAGGATTTGCTGAGTACACGCCGTTCGACCAGATAGACAAGGCGCCGGAGGAGAAGGCGCGGGGGATCACGATCGCGACTGCGCACGTTGAGTACGAGACTGCGGCGAGGCACTACGCGCACGTGGACTGCCCGGGTCACGCGGACTACATCAAGAACATGATTACTGGTGCGGCGCAGATGGACGGAGCGATCCTGGTGGTGAGCGCGGCTGACGGTCCGATGCCGCAGACGAGGGAGCACATACTGCTTGCGCACCAGGTAGGCGTACCCACGATGGTGGTATTTTTGAACAAGGCTGACATGGTGGACGACCCCGAGCTATTGGAGCTTGTAGAGATTGAAGTGAGGGAGCTTCTGACGAAGTACCAGTTCCCCGGGGACGAGACTCCTGTGATAGCGGGTTCAGCGCTCAAGGCTCTGGAATGCGGATGTGGTAAGAGGGATTGTCCGTGGTGCGGGAAGATATGGGAGTTGATGGATGCGGTAGACAGGTACATTCCGACTCCTGTGAGGGATACTGAGAAGCCGTTCCTGATGGCGATAGAGGACGTATTCACGATAACTGGTCGTGGGACAGTTGTGACGGGCAGGATAGAGCGCGGCCAGGTGAAGGTAGGGGACGAGATCGAGATAGTTGGGTTCATAGAGAGGCCGAAGAAGACTGTAGTGACGGGTGTAGAGATGTTCCGGAAGCTGCTGGACCAGGGACAGGCTGGGGACAACGTTGGGTGTTTGCTCCGGGGTATAGATAAGGACGAGGTATTCCGTGGGATGGTGCTGGCGAAGCCGGCGTCGATAAAGCCACACACGAAGTTCGACGCCGAGGTGTATGTGCTGACGAAGGAAGAAGGGGGGCGGCACACGCCGTTTTTCAACGGATACAGGCCGCAGTTCTACTTCAGGACGACGGACGTGACGGGCGTGGTTAAGTTGCCCGACGGAGTGGAGATGGTGATGCCTGGAGACAACATCCGGATGGAGCTCGAGTTGATCGCGCCGATAGCGATGGAGGAAGGCTTGAGGTTCGCGATCCGCGAGGGCGGCAGGACGGTTGGAGCGGGGGTTGTCACCAAGATCAACGAGTGACCAGCCCAGGGGGCAAGTCGGCCGTCCTGACTGCTATTGACAGTGATGTGGGCCTATGCTAAATTGAAGGGGCGACTGTGCGGCCGTTGAAATTTGAACGGGGGATAGAGATGCGGCAGATCATTACTCTGGCTTGCGGCGAATGCAAGCGCAGGAACTATACGACGATGAAGAATAAGAAGAACGACCCCAACCGCCTGGAGATGAAGAAGTACTGCAGGTGGTGCCGCGAGCACACTGTTCACAAGGAGACGAGGTAGGGCGTAAGCTCTAACGAAAGCGGTCAATAGGAACCCCGCAGGCCCGTAGCTCCAATCGGTAGAGCAGCGGACTCCAAATCCGCGAGTTGGGGGTTCGAGTCCCTCCGGGCCTGCCATTTGATTTAGAGGAACGGATCAGGGGGACGTGATCGTCCAGATGAAGTTCAACGTCAAGGGAACCGCGAACAGGGTCGTACGATACCTTCGAGAGACCAGGTCGGAACTGAAGAAGGTGCTTTGGCCCAGCCGGAAGGAGACCATCGTATTCACGTCGGTGGTCGTGCTCATGGTTGTGGTTGTATCAGGAGTAATGTGGGTCATGGACGCGGTATTCAGCACCATACTGGGCCTCATAATAAAGTAGTCTGGGGGTGAGGGACCCCGGGGGCTCGACCCCCTGCCGGTCCCTTGTGTTATGGAAAAGAAGTGGTACGTGGTACATACGTACTCGGGATACGAAAATAAGGTGATGGCTAACCTCCAGAGGCGCGTGCAGTCGATGGCCATGGAGGACAAGATCTTTCGCATCGTCGTCCCCACCGAGGAAGAAGTCGAGATCAAGGACGGCAAGCGGAAGATTACGAAGCGCAAAACCTACCCGGGCTACGTGATGGTGGAAATGATAATGAGCGACGACTCCTGGTACGTGGTGCGGAACACGCCCGGCGTAACCGGTTTCGTCGGTTCGGGATCGAAGCCGATCCCGCTGCAGCCGTCGGAGGTAAGGTCCATACTCCGGCAGATGGGCATCGACGAACCCAGGCCCAAGGTCCAGTTCAAAGTCGACCAGAACGTGAAGGTCGCGTTCGGGCCATTCGCGGGGTTCATCGGGACCATCCAGGAGATCAACAACGAGAAGCAAAAGGTCAGGGTCCTGGTATCCATGTTCGGGAGAGAAACGCCCCTCGAATTGGACTACATGCAGGTCGAGGAGCTCGAATAGGGAGGAAGCGTTCGTGGCCAAGAAAATTGCCGCAATAGTGAAACTACAGATCGTGGGCGGAAAGGCGACCCCGGCACCGCCGGTGGGTCCCGCGCTGGCGCCCCACGGCATCAACCTCATGCAGTTCTGCAAGGAATTCAACGATCGCACCAAGGACCAGGCGGGAACAGTAATCCCGATCGAGCTCACCGTATACGAGGACAGGTCGTTCACTTTCATCACCAAGACCCCGCCCGCGGCCGTCCTCCTGAAGAAGGTGCTGGGGATCGAGACCGCGTCGGGCGAGCCGAACAAGAAGAAGGTTGGCAAGGTGAGCCGCGCGAAGGTGCGCGAGATCGCCGAGATGAAGATGCAGGACCTCAACGCGGCGAGCGTCGAGGCGGCTATGCGGATGATAGAGGGTACCGCCAGGAGCATGGGAGTCGAGATCACGGAATAAACGCCCTTGCGGCGTATACGGCTACGGGCCGGATGGCCGGTGGCTGTTGTGTGGGAGGAGCAATCCGCTAACACCACAGGGAGGGGTATTGAGATGGCATCCCGCGGCAAGAAGTACCAGGAAGCGGCAAAGCAGATCGACGGGGCGAAACTCTTCGACCCCGCCGAGGCGCTCGACCTCGTGAAGAAGACGGCGGCCGCGAAGTTCGATGAGACTGTCGAGGCGGCGATCAGGCTCGGGGTCGACCCGAAACACGCGGACCAGATGGTCAGGGGCGCCGTGGCGCTCCCTAACGGGATCGGCAAGAGCGTGAGGATCCTCGTGTTCGCCAAGGGCGATAAGGCGAAAGAGGCCGAGGAGGCCGGCGCCGATTTCGTCGGGGCCGAGGACGTGGTCGAGAAGATAAAGGGAGGCTGGATCGATTTCGACATGACCATAGCCACGCCCGACATGATGGGCGCGGTCGGCAAGCTGGGCAAGATCCTCGGTCCGAAGGGCCTCATGCCTAACCCGAAGACCGGCACCGTCACGTTTGAAGTGAAGAACGCCGTCAAGGAATTCAAGGCCGGCAAGATCGAGTACCGCACGGAGAAGGCGGGCATAGTGCACGCCCCGATCGGCAAGGTCTCGTTCCCGTCAGAGAAGCTCGCCGAGAACTTCTACGCGCTGATGGACGCCCTGATCAGGGCAAAGCCGGCGGCCGCGAAGGGCACGTACATCAAGAGTGTCACGGTGTCCTCGACGATGGGCCCCGGTGTGAAGATCAATCCGTTGAAGGTCACCAGGCCGGCGGAAAAGTAGCGGCGCGCGAGCGCCAAGCTGCGGACCACCGTTACAAGTGAACAGGTCTCCTGCCGCAGACAGCAGGCGCGGCGCCGGGAAGCGCGCTTAATGGGACGGTTCAGGCTGGACCGCCTGCCGAGGCGAGGGCTATGAGTCTACGGAGTCATTTCGGCCCCCGTGTCTGCGGGGGCCTGTATCTTTTTCAAAGGAGGTGTGAGTTTGGCGAACGAGAAGGCGCTCGAAGAGAAGAAGCAAGCCGTTTCCGAGATCAAGGACTCGATATCTCGCTCGAAGAGTGCGATACTCACGAACTACCGCGGGCTGAACGTGGCCCAGGTTACGAAGCTCCGCAGGGGCCTGCGTGAGGCTGGGATCGAGTACAAGGTCGCGAAGAACACCCTGATCAGGCTGGCGGCGCGCGAGGCGGGGATAGAGGGGCTCGACAAGTTCCTGGAGGGCCCAACGGCCATCGCGTTCGGTTACGCCGATCCTGCGCTGCCCGCGAAGCTCCTTGCAGATTTCGCGCGGGAAAACTGGCAGCTCGAGGTCAAGGCCGGCATACTCGAGGGGCGCATCATCCAGGCGGACCAGGTAAGGTGGTTGGCGGACCTCCCGTCGAGGGAAGTGCTCCTGGCCAGGGTCGCGGGCGCGATGCAGGCCCCGATGGCCGGTTTTGCCGGGGTATTGCAGGGTACTATCAGGTCGTTCGTGTACGCCGTTGACGCCCTGAGGAAGCAGCGCGAGGCCGGCGAGGCCACGACTTGACGACTTGACGGCCGCCAATTGCGGCATCCAAATCTTGAGGAGGTCATATAAGAATGTCGAAGGTCCAGGAAGTTCTCGAGATCGTAAAGGGAATGACAGTACTCGAGCTCGCGGAGCTCGTAAAGGCGTTCGAGGATGAATTCGGCGTCAGCGCAGCGGCACCCGTAATGGCGGCAGCCCCGGCAGCGGCCGCGCCGGCGGCGGCCCCCGCGGCCCCGGCTGAGCAGACGGAGTTCGACGTGATCCTCACCTCGACCGGCGACAAGAAGGTCCAGGTAATCAAGGTCGTGAAAGACATCACCGGTCTCGGGCTGAAGGAGTCCAAGGACCTCGTGGACAGCGCCCCGAAGGCCGTGAAGGAGAAGGTCTCGAAGCAGGACGCCGAGGCTATCAAAGTGAAGCTCGTTGAGGCGGGCGCTACCGTAGAGATAAAGTAAGAAGGCTGGCAATTGTGGCTTGAGCGTTCCGGCGAGCGAACGTCGCCGCCGGGAAGGGGAGGAAGGGGTCCCGCCGCGGGACCCCTTCCGGCTGCCCGGCTCAGGGTTCGAATTGCTTGACTATCAGCGATACATTCTGTCCTCCGAAGCCGAAGGAGTTCGACATGGCGGCCCTGACCCCTCGCTTCCTCGCGGTGTTTGGGACGTAGTCGAGGTCGCAGTCGGGATCCGGCTCCTCGTAGTTGATCGTCGGAGGTATCATCCCTTCCACAATAGCCTTTACACACGCGATCAGCTCCACTATCCCGGCTGCGCCGAGCAGATGACCGGTCATGGATTTCGTGGAACTCACCGCGAGGCTGCGGGCGTGTTCACCAAACACACGCTTTACCGCGATTGTCTCCGTCTTGTCGTTCAACGGTGTGGACGTCCCGTGAGCATTGATGTAGTCGATCTGGCCGGGGGACATCCCGGCGTCCTCGAGCGCCGCCGCCATAGCCCTGGCGGCGCCGTCGCCGTCCGCGGCGGGCGCCGTTATGTGGTAGGCGTCAGCGGACTGCCCGTACCCCGCCATCTCGGCGAGGATCTTCGCCCCTCGCGACTTCGCGTGCTCCAGGGACTCGAAAACGACGACCCCGCCGCCCTCGCCCATGACGAACCCGTCTCGGCCCTTGTCGAAGGGCCGGACCGCCCTGGCGGGCTCGTCGTTGCGGGTCGACATCGCCTTCATCGAGCAGAACCCCGCGAACGATATCGGGGTTACCGGCGCCTCGCTGCCGCCAGCGAGCATGACGTCGGCGCGCCCGCGCCTGATCGCCTCGAACGCCTCACCCGCGGAGTGGGCCGAGGCGGCGCACGCCGTCGTGAGCGTGGCGTTGGGCCCCTTCAGGCCGAATTGTATGGCGATGTTCCCCGCCGCCATGTTGGATATCATCATGGGGATGAAGAACGGGCTCACCCTCGATGGTCCTTTCTCGAAGAGCACCCTGAACTGCTGTTCGAGCGTTTCCATTCCGCCGATGCCCGTCCCGAAGCACACGCCGCCCCGCTCGGGGTCGAATCCCGAGAGTCGCGCGTCCGCGACAGCCTGGGCAGCCGCCACGACGCCGAACTGCGTGTAGCGGTCCATGCGCCTGGCTTCCTTCCGGTCGATCACGGTCGTGGGGTCGAACTCCTTGACCTCCGCCGCGATCCGCGTTTCGTATTCCGAAGTGTCGAAACGCGTCACGGGGCCGATCCCCGATACACCTCGGATCAGGCTGGTCCAGAGCGCATCGACTCCGGAGCCGATCGGCGTTACCGCTCCCATGCCCGTGATCACTACGCGGGTGTTCAATGTGACCACTCCCTCAGGCCCGCGGGCTAAAGCCGGCCCGCGATGTACTCCACGACGTGCTTGACGCGGCTGAGCTTCTCGGCGTCCTCGTCGGGTATCTCTATTCCGAACTCTTCCTCCAGACTCATAACGACCTCCACGATGTCGAGGGAGTCGGCGCCCAGATCGTCGATGATCGACGCATCGGGCGTGACTTTCTCCTCTTCCACCTCGAGCTGGGACGCGATTACCTTGCGGACCTTCCCGACGATTTCCTCTCTGGTCATGGTCTTATCCGGCATTCGAAAACAGCCTCCTTTGTCACCGTTGTCAGCACCTGCGAAGACTGAACTCCATCAACACGTAAGCCCGCCGTCGACGACTAGCACGTGCCCCGTTATGTAAGAGGCTCCGGGGGCCGCGAGGAACGCCACCACGGGTGCGACATCCTCCGGTGTCCCGGGGCGACCGAGCGCTATCCGCGACTGGAGCGAATCCCTCGCCTCAGCGGGCAGTGCCTGCGTCATCGAGGTCTCAATGAGACCCGGCGCCACCGCGTTAACGGTAATACCGAACGGCCCGAGCTCGCGCGCCAGCGTCCTTGTCATCCCGATAAGCCCCGCCTTCGCGGCCGAGTACGCCGCCTGGCCCGGGTTCCCGACGATCCCCGAAACCGAGACCACGTTGATGACCCTGCCCCACCTCTGCTTCATCATCGGTCTCATGACGGCGCGGCAGCAGTTGAACGCGCCGGTGAGGTTGACGCCTATCACGTCGGCCCAGTCTTGCGGCCTCATCCTTGCCAGCAGCCGGTCCCTCGTAATACCGGCGTTGTTGACGAGAATGTCGACGCGACCCCACTCGGACACCACCCGCTCGAACATCCCCGCCACGGCCTCGTAATCCGCGACGTCGGCCTTCGCGTCCATGGCGCCGGCCCCGCACTCCCGCACGAGGCGCGTCGTCTCGGCGCCGCCGGCCGAGTCGGCGGAGTAGTTGACCACCACGTCCGCCCCGGCCCGCGCAAGCGCCACGCAGACGGCCCTCCCGATCCCCCGAGACGCGCCCGTGACCACCGCTTTCCTTCCCCCGAGCGCCGCCAACTCAGGCTCCAACCGTCGCCGCCTCCTTCCACGCCATCACGCCGTCGAAAGACGCCCTGTCCTGCACGCTGAACACGGAGACCGAGTGATCGATCTTGCGGATCATCGAGGTGAGGGTCTTGCCCGGCCCCACCTCCACGAACGCTCGCGCTCCCGCCGCTATCATCGCGCGGATACTGGCCTCCCACTGGACGGGCGAGTATACCTGGCGGTAAAGGAGTTCGCGTATCCCGGAGGGATTCTCCACCGGCTGTGCCGTGACGTTGGCGTAGACCGGGATAGAGGGCCGGGTTATCTCGACGGATTCCAGGTGAGGCAGCAGCCGGTCGGCAGCCGGCTTCATGAGGCTGCAGTGGAACGGCGCGCTCACCTTGAGATGCACCGCCGATCCGCCCCTGGATTTCGCGAGCGACATCACCTTGAGTACCGCGGGGACGTGGCCCGATACCGATACCTGCCCCGGGCTGTTCAGGTTGGCGACCTCGACGATTCCAATCGCCAACGCCTCGCGGCACAGGTCACGGACGGCGGGCTCGTCGAGGCCGATGATCGCGGCCATCGTGCCCCCACCCTCGGGCACCGCCTCCTGCATGTATGTACCCCGCGCCCTGACGAGCCTTATCGCGTCCGGGAAAGACACGGCCCCCGCGGCGACAAGCGCGGAATATTCGCCGAGGCTGAGCCCCGCAACCGCGGCGGGAGCGAGCCCCGCCGGAGCGAGCGCCCTCAGTATCGCCACGCTCGCCGTGAGTATGGCCGGCTGGGCGTTCGCCGTCAGGGTCAGTTCGGATTCGGGCCCGGAGAAGCACAGGTGCGCCATGTCGCGGCCGAGGGAATCCGATGCCTCGTCGAACACCGCCTTCGCCTCGCCGGAACCATCGTGGATGTCCCTGGCCATTCCCACGTATTGAGTGCCCTGGCCTGGGAACACGAATGCTATCATTGATTTCCCTCCCCTACCAGCGCAGCGTCATAGCCGCCCACGTAAGGCCGCCACCGAACGCCACCATCACGACGGTGTCGCCCTTCTCCAGGCGCCCCGAGCGCACTGCCTCGTCGAGCGCGACCGGGATAGACGCTGACGACATGTTTCCGTACCGGTCGATGTTGACCGCTATCTTTTCCAGGGGGATCTTGAACCTGGTCGACGCCGACTCAATTATCCGCGTGTTGGCCTGGTGCGGTATGAGGAGATCGATGTCGGCGTGGGTGAGGCCGCATTTCTCGAGACACTCGTTAACGGCGTTGCCCATCGCGCGTACCGCGAACTTGAATACCTGGTTCCCGTTCATCTTGATGGTGTGCAGGCGTTGCGCCACCGTTTCCTCCGACGCGGGCATCCGCGATCCCCCCGCGGGCTGCATCAGGGTGTCCCACCCGGTCCCGTCTGCGCCGAGGCACCACCCGAGTATTCCGCGGTCGTCCCCGGACCGATTGGCGGCCTCGAGCACCACGGCGCCCGCGCCGTCCCCGAACAGCACGCAGGTCGCCCTGTCCGTCCAGTCGGTTATCCTCGACAGCGTCTCGGCCCCTATCACCAGAACCGTCCTGTAACACCCCGCCTCGATGAACGAGGCGGCGGTCGCCATTGCGTACAGGAACCCCGAGCACGCCGCACCGACGTCGAAGGCGGCCGCGCGGCCGGCGCCGAGGTTGCGCTGGACCAGGCAGGAAGCGGAGGGGAACACCATGTCGGGCGTTACAGTGGCCACTATGATCAGGTCGACGTCGGCCGGACCACGGCCGGCGCACTCCAGCGCCTTTCTCGCGGCAGCGGTGGCCATGTCGGAGGTCGCCTGATCGCGGGGGAGGATCCTGCGCTCGCGCACCCCCGTGCGCTCCAGGATCCATTCGTTCGAAGTGTCGACCATCTTCTCGAGGTCCGAGTTGCGGAGGACGTTGTTGGGAACGAACGACCCCACTCCAGTTACGATCGCCCTGGATGTACTCGAGCCCACCACCCCATCCCTCCATTGGACCGGATCATGATATAATCCAGCTATTAATACCTGGGTACTAATATCTGCTACTAATACCTATCATAATCTGGTGCCAGTCCGCGGTCAAGTTGCTGTGTGCGTCGTGTTTCGACGGGAAACGACCGCCGCGGTTGCCCTTTTGACACACCGGCATTGAATGGTAGAATCATTACTAGCCGTGTCAACCCGGGGGTGTGCTCGATGATGTCGGTGCAGGAGATCCGCAGGATACTGCCACACAGGGAGCCGTTCCTGTTCCTGGACAGGATCGTCGAGCTCGACCCCGGCCGCAGGGCGGTGGGTGAGAAGGACGTGCTGGAGTCCGAGCCGTTCTTCCAGGGACACTTCCCCGGCATGCCGGTGATGCCCGGTGTGCTAATCATCGAAGCCATGGCGCAGTGTGGGGCGGTGGCGGTGCTGTCATGCCCTGAGTATCAAGGGAAGATCCCGCTCTTCGCCGGGATCGATGGCGCCAGGTTCAGGAGGGTGGTCCGCCCCGGGGACAGGCTCGTGATCGAGGTGGAAATACTGAAGATGCGTTCGGGTGTCGGCAAGGGCAAGGGGGTAGCCCGTGTGGGCGACGAGGTGGCAGCCGAGGCCGAGCTCATGTTCAAAATCGCCAGCAAGCCGGGAACACCAGGTGCGCCGTGACGGCGGCGCGATGATCGCGAAGATGATCGCGATGCTGTTGACAAGCTCGATTCCTGGTGATAGTATGGGTTATTGCCATCCGCTCACTGCGGAGCGCACGTCATAGCGAGAATACCGTTAGATTGGTGCGGCACAGGTGGGGATTGGCGATATCAGGCTTCAGGATGTTAACCCAAAGGTGAAGTGAGGCGGGCTACGGCCCGGAGCATTTTACTTTTGGTTATTTTGCTTTTAGAGGAGTGAACCATGGATGGCCCGTCCACTCAGGGTTGGCCGGCGTGAGAGACTCAGCTTTTCCCGCATCGAGGAAGTCCTCGAAGTCCCGAATCTGATCGAGATACAGCAGAACTCATACCAGTGGTTCTTGCGGGAAGGCCTTCGCGAGGTCTTTCGCGACATCTCTCCGATCCAGGACTTCACGGGAAACCTGATCCTCGAGTTCACCGATTACAGCCTTGGAGAGCCCAAGTACTCGGTGGATGAGTGCAAGGAGCGGGACGTCACTTTCGCCGCGCCCTTGAGAGTGAAGGTCCGCCTGATCAATAAGGAGACAGGCGAGGTCAAGGAGCAGGAGGTCTTCATGGGGGACTTCCCCCTGATGACCGACAAGGGCACGTTCATCATCAACGGGGCTGAGCGGGTCATCGTCAGCCAGCTCGTGAGGTCGTCGGGCGTCTACTACAGCGAGCAGATCGATCTCACGGGCAAGAAGCTGTACTTCGCCACGGTAATCCCCAACAGGGGCGCCTGGCTCGAGTTCGAGACCGACCCGTCGGACGTGATTTCCGTCCGGATCGACCGGACCAGGAAGGTCCCCGTGACCGTGCTCCTCAGGGCGGTCGGCCTCGGCACGGACGCGTCCATTCTCGAGACCCTTGGCGAGAGCGCGCAGCTCAGAACCACTCTCGACAAAGACTCGACCGACTCCGAGGAAGAGGCGCTGGTCGAGATATACAAGCGCCTCAGGCCGGGCGAGCCGCCGACAATCGAGAACGCGAGAAACCTGCTCGAGAGCCTGTTCTTCGAGCCTAGGCGGTACGATCTGGCGAGTGTCGGGCGGTACAAGCTCAATAAGAAGCTGACGTTAAGGCGGAGGATCATAGGTGCCACCACGGCTCAGGCGGTGCGCGTTCCGGCGACAAACGAACTCATCGCGGACGCCGGCGTGTTCATCGACAAGAGGCTGGCGGAGAGGATCGAAGCCGCCGGCGTGACCCAGATCGAGGTGCAGACCAGAGACCAGTCCATCGTAAAAGTCGTGTCCAACGGTCTCCCGGGAATAAACGTGCGCACTATCACCAGGGAGGACATCGTTGCCTCCATAAGTTATCTCCTGAACCTGTTCAAGGGGATCGGCACACTGGACGACATCGACCACCTCGGGAACAGGCGGCTCCGTTCGGTCGGCGAGCTCCTGCAGAACCAGTTCAGGATCGGCCTCGCCAGGATGGAACGAGTCGTTCGCGAGAGGATGACCATCCAGGACGTCGACATCATTACGCCACAGGCGCTGATAAACATAAGACCGGTGGTCGCCGCGGTTAAGGAGTTCTTTGGGTCGAGCCAATTGAGCCAGTTCATGGACCAGACGAACCCGCTGGCGGAGCTTACCCACAAGAGGAGGCTCAGCGCGCTCGGGCCGGGTGGCCTGTCCAGGGAGCGGGCGGGGTTCGAGGTCCGCGACGTGCACAACTCCCACTACGGCAGGATGTGCCCGATCGAGACCCCTGAAGGTCCGAACATCGGCCTCATCGGCTCGCTCAGCACGTACGCGAGGATAAACGAGTTCGGTTTCATCGAGACGCCGTACCGCAAGGTCGACAAGGAGAAAGGGGTCGTAACGGATCAGGTCGACTACCTCACCGCGGACGAGGAGGACGAGTGCGTCATCGCCCAGGCCAACGAGCCCCTCGACGAGAGCGGCCGCTTTTTCGAGCCGCGCGTAACCGCGAGGTACAGGGATGAAATACTCGAAGTGCCAGTGGGCCAGGTGGACTACATGGACGTCTCGCCCAAGCAGGTGGTCAGCATCGCGACCGCCTTGATCCCGTTCCTCGAGCACGACGACGCGAACCGTGCGCTCATGGGCTCCAACATGCAGCGCCAGGCCGTTCCGCTTATACGGACCGAGGCCCCGCTCATCGGCACCGGCATGGAGTACCGCGCGGCGCGTGATTCGGGCGTGGTCATGATCGCCCCCGAGGCGGGGGTCGTCGAGAAGGCGACGGCGGACGAGATCGTGCTGAAGAGCGACCAGGGTGAGATTCACCGCTACCCGCTCATGAAGTTCTCGAGGTCGAACCAGGGGACGTGCATGAACCAGCGGCCCATCGTGGCCCCGTCGCAGAGGGTCGAGAAGGGTGAAGTCATCGGCGACGGCCCGTGCACCGACCAGGGCGAGCTCGCGCTCGGCCGGAACGTCCTCGTGGCGTTCATGCCGTGGGAGGGCTACAACTACGAGGACGCCATACTCATCAGCGAAAAACTGGTCCGCGAGGATACGTTCACTTCGATTCACATAGAGGAATACGAATGCGACGCCCGCGACACCAAGCTGGGACCCGAGGAGATAACCCGCGACATTCCCAACGTGGGTGAGGACGTTCTGAAGGACCTCGACGACCGCGGGATCATCAGGATCGGCGCCGAGGTGCGGCCCGGCGACATCCTGGTGGGCAAGGTCACGCCGAAGGGCGAAACGGAGCTCACCGCCGAGGAGCGCCTGCTGCGCGCGATATTCGGCGAGAAGGCTCGGGAGGTCCGGGATACCTCGTTACGCGTCCCGCACGGTGAGAGCGGGATCGTCGTCGAGGTAAAGGTGTTCTCGAGGGAAAACGGCGACGAACTCGCCCCCGGCGTAAACCAGCTCGTGCGCGCCTACATCGCGCAAAAGCGCAAGATCAGCGTCGGTGACAAGATGGCTGGCCGCCACGGCAACAAGGGCGTCATTGCGCGCATACTGCCTGCGGAGGACATGCCTTTCCTGCCTGACGGTACCCCCGTCGAGATAGTCCTGAATCCGCTGGGTGTGCCGTCCCGTATGAACCTGGGACAGATTCTCGAGTGTCACCTCGGCTGGGCGGCCAGGACACTCGGGTTGTGGATAGCCAGCCCCGTATTCGACGGCGCCAGGGAAAGCGAGATCATAGAGTTCCTGAACAAAGCAGGGCTTTCTCGCGAGGGCAAGACGGAACTGCGTGACGGCAGGAACGGCGAGAAGTTCGCCAACCAGGTCACCGTCGGATACGTGTACATGCTGAAACTGGCGCACCTGGTCGACGACAAGATCCACGCGCGTTCGACCGGCCCTTACTCCCTCGTTACCCAGCAACCGCTGGGTGGCAAGGCACAGTTCGGTGGGCAGAGGTTCGGCGAGATGGAGGTGTGGGCGCTTTACGCGTACGGAGCCGCGTACACCCTCCAGGAACTGATCACCGTCAAGTCCGACGACGTGGTCGGGCGCGTGAAAACGTATGAGGCGATAGTGAAGGGTGAGAACGTGCCCGACCCGGGTGTGCCTGAGTCGTTCAAGGTCCTGATCAAGGAACTCCAGAGCCTCGGGCTCGATTTCAAGGTACTTACCGAGGACAGCCGCGAGATCGAGATGAGGGAGGCCGACGAGGATATAGCCGAGACCGCCAGGGAGCTCGAGATCCCGATCGAGGGCGAGGAGGTCAGGATACCGCCTTCCCCCGACCGCAGCCGCCAAGCTGTACGGGTTATCGACACCGAAACCGCCGGCGTTGAGGCTGACGAGGCCGAAGACGACGAGATCATTGCGGAGGAGGTCCCCGGCATCGACGAGGTCGCCGACGTGCTGGTCGAGGGGGCGGAGCCGGCCGGTGAGGTTGCGGACGAGATACCGGCGTTCGAGGATGAACTGGAGCCGGTAGAGACACCCGAAGAGGCCGTCGAGGGCGAACCGGATGATGGTGTTGAGCCGGGATTGCTCGAGCCGGTAGCCGGCGAACCCGTCGTGGTCGACCTCCAACAGGAGGAACAGGCGGAGGAGCGCGAGGCCTCCCGGAAAAAGAAGAAGACCCTGAAGACCAAGGTCGAGAGGCGTAAGCCGACCAAGAGGGATATCGAGGAGGAGATCGACCTCCGCGGGCTGAGCGCCGTGGGCGAAAACCCCGGAGACGAGGCCGGCGAGGCGGAAGACGCGAACGACTGAGACGACTACTAGGCCGGGAGGAGAGCGTTGTTGGACGTCAACAACTTTGATTCCGTACGGATTGGCCTGGCATCCCCCGATCAGATCAGGCAGTGGTCGCGGGGCGAGGTCAGGAAGCCCGAGACGATAAACTACAGGACCCTCAAGCCGGAAAGGGAGGGCCTGTTCTGCGAGAGGATTTTCGGCCCGACCAGGGACTGGGAGTGCCATTGTGGCAAGTACAAGCGCGTCCGGTATAAGGGTATCATCTGCGACAGGTGCGGCGTCGAGGTCACGCGGTCGAAGGTCAGGCGCGAGCGCATGGGTCACATCGAGCTCGCCGCGCCCGTGTCGCACATCTGGTACTTCAAAGGTATCCCGAGCCGGATGGGCTTGCTCCTCGACATGTCTCCGAGGTCGCTGGAGAAGGTCCTGTACTATGCCGCCTACATCGTGACGGACCCGGGCGACACGCCGCTCATGCAGAAACAGCTCCTCGTAGAGAGCGAATACCGCGACGCCCGAGAGAAGTACGGGAGCGGGTTCAAGGCCGGCATGGGCGCCGAAGCGATCAAGAAGCTTCTCGAGATCATCGACCTCGACCAGATGTCCAGGGATCTCAGACAGGAGCTCAAGCAAGTAAGCGGGCAGAGAAGGGTCCGGGCCGTTCGCCGGCTGGAGGTTGTGGAATCGTTCCGCAAGTCGGGCAACAGGCCGGAGTGGATGGTACTCGACGTAGTTCCAGTCATACCGCCGGAGCTCAGGCCGATGGTACAGCTCGATGGCGGACGCTTCGCCACGTCCGACCTGAACGATCTTTACAGGCGCGTCATCAACCGAAACAACAGGCTCAAGAGGCTGCTCGACCTGGGCGCCCCGGACATAATCGTGCGGAACGAGAAGCGCATGCTGCAGGAGGCCGTCGACGCGTTGATCGACAACGGCCGCCGCGGCAGGCCCGTCACCGGACCCGGCAACAGGCCCCTCAAATCGCTGAGTGACATGCTCAAGGGCAAGCAGGGCCGGTTCCGCCAGAACCTGCTCGGCAAGCGCGTGGACTACTCCGGGCGTTCGGTCATCGTGGTCGGTCCGAACCTGAAGTTCCACCAGTGCGGGCTGCCCAAGGAGATGGCGCTGGAGCTGTTCAAGCCGTTCGTGATGAAGAGGCTCGTCAAGGACGGCCTTGCGCACAACATTAAGAGCGCCAAGCGCATGGTCGAAAGGGTCAAGCCCGAGGTGTGGGACGTACTCGAGGACGTCATCAAGGAGCACCCCGTGCTCCTGAACCGCGCGCCCACGCTTCACAGGCTGGGTATCCAGGCGTTCGAGCCCGTGCTCGTCGAGGGCCGCGCGATCCAGATTCATCCCCTGGTGTGCACTGCATACAACGCCGACTTCGACGGTGACCAGATGGCCGTGCACGTTCCGCTTTCCGCGGAGGCTCAGGCGGAGGCGCGTGTTCTGATGCTCTCGGCCCACAACATATTGAACCCGAAGGACGGGTCGCCGGTGGTTACCCCGACCCAGGACATGGTGCTCGGCTCGTACTACCTCACGATCGAAGACCCGAACGGCAAGGGTAAGGACAGGAAGTTCTCGAGCCTGGACGAGGCGATCATGGCCTTCAGCGACGGCATGATTAGCCTGCAGGCGCCCATCGAACTCCGCCTGGGCGGGCGGCGGGTCAAGACTACCCTCGGACGGGCGATGCTCAACGAGAGGCTGCCCGAGGACATGAGATTCATCAACCAGATGGTCGACCGCAAGATGCTGACGAGGCTCGTGGCCACCTGCTACCGCAGGCACGGCGCGGGAGTCACCGCGATGGTGCTGGACGGGATCAAGGAGCTTGGCTTCACCTTCGCTACCAGGGCGGGGACCACGATCGGAATCGAGGACATCGCGATTCCGGAGGACAAGGAGCAGATCATACGCGACACCGAGGCCGAGGTCGAGAAGATACAGCAGCAGTTCAACAGGGGACTGATCACTTCGGAGGAGCGGTACCAGAAGGTCGTGGCGCTCTGGAACGAGGCGAAGGACAAGATCACCTCCTCGCTGATGGACGGCCTGTCCAGGTTCAACCCGGTGTACATGATGGCCATATCCGGGGCCCGTGGTAACGTGCAGCAGATTTCCCAGCTGGGCGGCATGCGCGGCCTCATGGCCGACCCGTCCGGCCGGATCCTCGAGATGCCCATCCGGGCCAACTTCCGCGAGGGCCTGACGGTGCTCGAGTTCTTCACGTCGACCCACGGCGCCAGGAAGGGTCTCGCGGACACTGCGCTCAGGACGGCGGACTCGGGATACCTTACGAGGCGACTCGTGGACGTCTCGCAAGACATCATAGTCAGGGAAGAGGACTGCCACGGCCACGAGGGTATCCTGGTTAGCGAGGTTCGGGACGGCTCGGAGATCATCGAGTACCTCAAGGACCGCATAATCGGCCGCACCGCGCTGAACGACATCGTAGACCCGAGGGACGGGGGCGTGATCGTTCCCGCGGGTGAGGAAATAATGGAAGAGCATGCGGACAAGATCGTGGAGGCCGGTATACAGGAGGTCGCCATCAGGTCCGTGCTGACTTGCCGGACGAGGTACGGCGTGTGCGTCAAGTGCTACGGCCGTAACCTGGCGACAGGGGGAATGGTGGAAGTCGGCGAGGCCGTGGGCATCATCGCGGCGCAGTCCATCGGCGAGCCGGGCACGCAGCTCACGATGAGGACGTTCCACACCGGCGGCGTCGCGGGCGAGGACATCACCCAGGGTCTGCCCAGGGTCGAGGAGCTGTTCGAGGCGCGCAAGCCGAAGGGCCAGGCGATCGTCTCCGAATTGGGCGGCGCTGTCCGCATCACCGAGGGCAAGGACAAGCGCGAGGTCGAGGTCGTTTCGGACGAGGGCGAGGTCGCTTCGTATTCGGTCCCCTACGGGGCCAGGCTTCGCGTCAAGAACGGCGACCGCATACAGACAGGGGACGTGCTGACCGAGGGCTCGATCAACCCGCATGACCTGCTCAGGATCAAGGGCGTGCGCTCGGCGCAGGTTTACCTGCTGAGCGAGGTTCAGCGTGTGTACAGGCTGCAGGGCGTCGATATCAACGACAAGCACATCGAGATAATCATCAAGCAGATGCTGCGCAAGGTGAAGGTGGAGGAACCGGGCGATACCGAAATGCTGCCGGGCGGGCTGATAGACCTGTTCGAGTTCGAGGACGAGAACGTCACCGTCATCGCCGGCGGCGGGGTGCCCGCCGTGGCGCGGCCGGTGCTGCTCGGCATCACGAAGGCCTCCCTCGCGACCGACTCGTTCCTGTCGGCGGCGTCCTTCCAGGAGACCACGCGCGTCCTGACCGAGGCCTCGATTAAGGGCAAGCGCGACCCGCTGATCGGGTTGAAAGAGAACGTCATTATCGGCAAGCTGATCCCGGCCGGCACGGGGATGTCGAGGTACCAGAACATAAGGCCGGTGGAGACGTACGTGCCCGAGCCGGAGTACGAAGACCCCGCCGGTGAAAGCTGACGTCGGGGGGCGGCACGACGCCGGCAGGGGCGCGCGCGTCCGCCATTGGCGCGGCCGGAGCCCTTGCGGGACGACTGGCGCTGATTGACACGCACTTTCGCTGGTGCTAAAATCATAAAGTGCGTCTGTGCTGCCGGGGGGAAAGTCCTATGCCGCTTGAGGCTTTGAGGAAGGCGAAGAGGCGCACTGTCGGAACCAAGCAAACCGCAAAGGCGCTCGAGAGGAACGTCGTGGAGATGGTGTTCGTCGCGAGAGACGCCGACGAGCGGGTGATCCGGGACATCGTCAAGCGATGCGGTGACAGCGCCGTCAAGGTGGAGTACGTTGACACCATGTCCGCCCTGGGCAAGGCCTGCGGGATCGAGGTCGGGGCGGCGTCGGCGGCGATATTGAAAGAGGAAGCGGAAAGCGGGAGGTGACAGTGTGCCGACCATCAGCCAGCTGGTGCGCAAGGGAAGGGAAGCGGTAGGGCAGAAGTCCAAGGCCCCCGCGCTCAAGCAGAACCCCTTCAAACGGGGCGTATGCACCGTGGTCAAGACGACCACCCCGAAGAAGCCCAACTCCGCCCTCCGGAAGATCGCGAGGGTCAGGTTGACGAACGGCATTGAGGTAACGGCGTACATCCCGGGTATAGGCCATAACCTGCAGGAGCACTCGGTCGTGCTCGTACGCGGAGGCAGGGTAAAGGACCTTCCCGGTGTACGATACCACATCGTTCGCGGCGCCCTTGACTCGGCGGGAGTAGCCAAAAGGATGCAGGGGCGTTCGAAGTACGGGGCCAAGGCCCCGAAGAAGGCGTAACGCGGAACTCCGCTCAGAAGGGGGGAGATGGATGCCCAGGAGAGGTATTGTTTCGAAGCGGGAAATACTGCCGGACCCGGTTTACAGCAACGTCACAGCCGCCCGATTCATGAACAAGATCATGTGGGACGGCAAGAAGTCCCTCGCTCAGCGGATATTCTACGGTGCGATGGACATGATCGCGAAGAAAACGGGCAAGAACCCGATTGAGGTTTTCGAGCAGGCAGTGAAGAACGCGATGCCGGCTGTCGAGGTGCGGCCGAGGCGGGTAGGCGGCGCCACTTACCAGGTCCCGATGGAGGTAAGGCCCGACAGGCGACTTTCGCTGGCGTTCCGCTGGCTCATTCAGTACTCGCGCGACAGGTCCGAGCGGACCATGCAGGAGAGGCTTGCCAACGAGTTGATGGATGCAGCCAACAATACGGGATCGACCATAAAGAAGAAGGAAGACACTCACAAGATGGCTGATGCCAACAAGGCGTTCGCGCATTACAGGTGGTAAGGGACCGATTTCTAGTCCATGTCGAAGATTACGGTGAAAGGAGGGGATACCATGCCGCGGGCGTACCCGCTTGAACGGACCAGGAACATCGGAATAATGGCCCACATCGATGCGGGCAAGACCACCACCACGGAGCGGATCCTCTTCTACACCGGCCGGGTTCACAGGATGGGAGAGGTGGACCAGGGCTCGGCGACCATGGACTGGATGGTCCAGGAGCAGGAGCGAGGGATAACGATCACCTCCGCCGCTACTACCTGTTTCTGGAAAGACCACCGGATTAATATTATAGACACACCAGGCCACGTTGACTTTACGGTGGAGGTCGAACGCTCCCTCAGGGTGCTCGACGGCGCGATCGCGATATTCTGCGCCAGGAACGGCGTCGAGCCTCAGTCCGAGACGGTATGGCGCCAGGCGGACAGATACCACGTCCCCAGGATGGCCTACGTCAACAAGATGGACTCTGTCGGGGCCGACTTTTTCCGCGTCGTGGACATGATTGAGGAACGCCTCGGGATGAAGCCCGTCGCGGTGCAGATCCCGATCGGAGCCGAGGATTCGTTCAGGGGTGTCGTCGACGTCGTGACGATGAAGGCGACCACCTGGGCGGACGACCTGGGTACCCAGGTCGTCGAGGAAGAAATCCCCGCGGAACTCCGCGAGTTGGCGGAGGCGACCCGCACGTCCGTGCTCGAGGCGGTTGCGGAGTTCGACGACCGCTTGATGGAGATCTACCTCGAGGGCGGCGAGATCTCGCCCGGCGACATACGCCGCGCCATACGCAATGGGACGCTCGCCGCGAAGATTGTCCCCGTCCTGTGCGGAGCTTCCTTCAGGAACAAGGGAGTGCAGCCGCTACTCGACGCGGTCGTGGACTATCTCCCGTCTCCGCTCGACATCCCACCCGTCAAGGGCACGAACCCCGAAACCGGCGCCGAGGAAGAGCGCAGGCCGTCCGACGACGACCCGTTCTCCGCGCTGGCGTTCAAGATCGCGGTGGACCCGTACGTGGGCAAGCTCACATACGTCAGGGTATACTCCGGCGTGCTGTCGGCGGGGTCGTACGTGTACAACGCCACGCGCGGTAGGCGCGAGCGGGTCGCGCGACTCGTGATGATGCACGCGAACCGGCGCGAGGATGTGCCCGACATCCGCGCGGGTGATATTGCCGCGACCCTCGGGATGAAGGAAACGACCACCGGCGACACGCTCGCGGTGGATGCTCACCCGATCGTGCTCGAGGCCATGCATTTCCCGGTCCCGGTGATATCGGTGGCGATTGAGCCCCGCACCAAGGCGGACCAGGATAAGCTGGCGCTCGCGCTGGCAAGGCTCGCGGACGAGGATCCGACGTTCCGGACTCACACCGACCCCGAAACTGGCCAGACGCTGATATCGGGGATGGGCGAGCTTCACCTCGAGATCATCGTCGACAGGCTGCTTCGCGAGTTCGGGGCTGAGGCCGAGGTCGGAAAGCCGCAGGTCGCCTACAAGGAGACCGTCACCAGATCCGTGTCCGCCGAGGGCCGCTACGTGAAGCAGACCGGCGGGCGGGGCCAATACGGGCACGTGGAGGTCGAGGTCGAGCCGCTCAAGCGCGGCAGCGGCTTCGAGTTCGTCGATGCCGTGCAGGGCGGGGCCGTACCAAGAGAGTTCATCCCCGCCGTGGAGGCCGGCGTTCGTGAGGCGATGGAGAGCGGAGTGATCGCGGGGTATCCGGTCGTCGACGCGAGGGTAACGCTTACCGGCGGGTCGTACCACGAGGTTGACTCGTCCGAGGTGTCGTTCAAGATCGCCGGCTCGATGGCGTTCAAGAACGCCTGCCAGGATGCCAATCCCGTGCTCCTCGAGCCGATAATGGAGGCCGAGGTCGTGGTTCCGGAGGCATACGTGGGCGACGTCCTCGGGGACCTCAGCGCCCGGCGGGGCGAGGTCCAGGGCATAGAGCGACGTTCCGGTCTGCAGGCGATCCGCGCGCTGGTGCCGCTTGCGGAGATGTTCGGCTACGCAACCGACCTGCGTTCGAGGACTCAGGGGCGTGGCACGTACACCATGCAGTTCTCCCAGTACAGGGACGTGCCGCCCAACGTCAAGGAGCAGATCCTGCAGAATCTGTTGGGTATCGTGTAATCCGGTAGGGGTTCCGGCAGTCTGTAAACCGTTTGATACAATCTTGATCCCAATCTACCACGGGTAAGGAGGATTTTCGAGATGGGCAAGAAGAGGTTTGAGAGGACGAAGCCGCACGTCAACGTAGGAACGATTGGACATATCGACCACGGGAAGACGACGCTGACGGCGTGCATCACGAAGGTTTTGGCGGGTGCAGGATTTGCTGAGTACACGCCGTTCGACCAGATAGACAAGGCGCCGGAGGAGAAGGCGCGGGGGATCACGATCGCGACTGCGCACGTTGAGTACGAGACTGCGGCGAGGCACTACGCGCACGTGGACTGCCCGGGTCACGCGGACTACATCAAGAACATGATTACTGGTGCGGCGCAGATGGACGGAGCGATCCTGGTGGTGAGCGCGGCTGACGGTCCGATGCCGCAGACGAGGGAGCACATACTGCTTGCGCACCAGGTAGGCGTACCCACGATGGTGGTATTTTTGAACAAGGCTGACATGGTGGACGACCCCGAGCTATTGGAGCTTGTAGAGATTGAAGTGAGGGAGCTTCTGACGAAGTACCAGTTCCCCGGGGACGAGACTCCTGTGATAGCGGGTTCAGCGCTCAAGGCTCTGGAATGCGGATGTGGTAAGAGGGATTGTCCGTGGTGCGGGAAGATATGGGAGTTGATGGATGCGGTAGACAGGTACATTCCGACTCCTGTGAGGGATACTGAGAAGCCGTTCCTGATGGCGATAGAGGACGTATTCACGATAACTGGTCGTGGGACAGTTGTGACGGGCAGGATAGAGCGCGGCCAGGTGAAGGTAGGGGACGAGATCGAGATAGTTGGGTTCATAGAGAGGCCGAAGAAGACTGTAGTGACGGGTGTAGAGATGTTCCGGAAGCTGCTGGACCAGGGACAGGCTGGGGACAACGTTGGGTGTTTGCTCCGGGGTATAGATAAGGACGAGGTATTCCGTGGGATGGTGCTGGCGAAGCCGGCGTCGATAAAGCCACACACGAAGTTCGACGCCGAGGTGTATGTGCTGACGAAGGAAGAAGGGGGGCGGCACACGCCGTTTTTCAACGGATACAGGCCGCAGTTCTACTTCAGGACGACGGACGTGACGGGCGTGGTTAAGTTGCCCGACGGAGTGGAGATGGTGATGCCTGGAGACAACATCCGGATGGAGCTCGAGTTGATCGCGCCGATAGCGATGGAGGAAGGCTTGAGGTTCGCGATCCGCGAGGGCGGCAGGACGGTTGGAGCGGGGGTTGTCACCAAGATCAACGAGTGACCAGCCACGTAGCGAGGAGGGGAATTGATGCCTGCCCAAAAGATCAGGATCCGCCTCAGGGCGTTTGACCATAAGATCCTCGACCGCTCGGCGGAGAGGATAGTGGACACCGCGAAACGTACCGGCGCCTCGGTTTCGGGCCCGGTGCCGCTCCCGACGGAGAAGAGCGTGTACACGATCCTGGTCGCGCCCAACGGCGAGAAGGACATTCGCGAGCAGTTCGAGATGCGGATTCACAAGCGCCTGATAGATATAGTCGAACCGACGTCCAAGACGGTGGACGCCCTCATGCGGCTGGATCTGCCGGCAGGGGTTGATATCGAGATCAAGCTCTAGGTCGGGCGGATACCAGGTTACTGAGGGAGGTGGACTCGATGCGGAAGGGAATCATTGGCCGTAAACTCGGCATGACCCAGGTGTTCGACGACAAAGGGGTGCTCATCCCCGTGACGGTCGTCGAAGCCGGGCCGTGCGTGATCGTACAGAAGAAGACGGTCGAGAGCGACGGGTACCAGGCGCTCCAGGTCGGGTTCGGGCCCGCACGCGAGAAGTCGCTGCGCAAGCCGGTCAAGGGGCACTTTGCGAAGGCGAGGGTACCCCTGGCGAGGCGCCTGCGCGAGCTCAGGCTCGACAAGGTGGACGGGTACGAGGTCGGCAGCGAGATCAAGGCCGACATATTCTCGGCCGGCGAACTCGTGGACGTGATAGGCCTCACCAAGGGCCGTGGCTTCGCCGGCGGCGTCAAGAGGTGGGGGTTCCACCGCGGGCCGATGGCCCACGGCTCCAAGTACCACCGCGGACCCGGTTCGCTCCAGTCCCGTAAAGCCGCCCGCGTATTCAAGGGCAGGCTCATGCCGGGCAGGTACGGCCAGGAGCGCGTGACGATCCAGAATCTCAGGGTCGTGAAGATCGATCCTGACAGGAACCTCATGTTGATACGGGGCGCGATCCCCGGGGCTAACGGCTCCCTGGTCACGATCAAGAATGCCGTGAAGGCCTCGTAGAGGGGAGGGACCAGGAGTGCCTAAGGTCGACGTTGTGAATGTAACCGGCGCAAAAGTCGGCGAGATGGATCTGAACGATTCGGTGTTCGGGGTCGAGGAAAACGAGCACCTGATGCACATGGCTGTCAGGATGCACCTCGACAACTCCCGCGTGGGGACTGCGGATACGAAGACCCGCGCGGAGGTCGACGGTGGCGGCCGGAAACCGTGGAGGCAGAAGGGGACCGGTCGCGCGAGACAGGGGACTATTCGTTCCCCGCTCTGGCGCAAGGGCGGTGTCGTGTTCGGCCCGCACCCGAGGGATTTTGGGTTCGAGATGCCGAGGAAGCAGAGGAGACTCGCTTTGAAGTCGGCGCTGTCGTCGAAGCTCCGTTCGGGGGAGATCATCGTGTTGGACGAGCTTCGCCTGAGCGAGCCCAGGACCAGAGAGATGGTCAAGGTGCTTTCGAACCTGAACGTAGGGGGGCGTACCGCTCTGGTGGTTACCGCGGCTCCCGACGAAAGCGTCTCGAGGTCTTCGAGGAACATAGCCGGAGTCACCACATCGACGGCGCAAAACCTTAACGTGTACGACGTCCTCGCTCACGAGAAGGTCGTTCTCACAAAGGACGCCGCCAAACGCGTCGAGGAGGTGCTCGGCACGCCATGACGGCGAGAGACATAATCATCCGGCCGATAGTGACTGAGAAGAGCAACACCGCGATGGGCCACTCGATTTACACGTTCGTCGTGGCCGAGAGGGCCAACAAGACCCAGATCAGGGACGCGGTGGAAGAGATATTCAAGGTCAAGGTGAAGGCCGTCAACACAATGCGGATGCTGGGCAAGGTCAGAAGGATGGGCGTCCACAGCGGGCGGCGGCCCAACTGGAAGAAAGCCATGGTGACCCTCGAGGAAGGCCAGAAGATACAGTTCTTCGAGGGCATGTAAGCGACTTGCTCGCTGGGAGGTAGTCGCAGATGGGTGTGAAATCGTTCAAGCCGACGTCCCCCGGCATCAGGGGGATGACGGTCAGCACATTTGAAGAGATAACCAGGACCAGGCCCGAGCGGTCGCTTATCGCCAATCTCAAGAAGCATGCAGGCCGCAACGCGCGCGGCAAGATCACCGTCCGTCACCAGGGGGGCGGCTCGAGGCGGGCGTACCGCATCGTCGACTTCCGCCGCGACAAGGACGGGATTCCTGCCAAAGTGGCGACGATCGAGTACGACCCGAACCGCTCGGCGAGGATCGCGCTGCTTCACTACGCCGACGGCGAGAAGCGCTACATCCTCGCGCCGGTGGGCGTGGCGGTGGGCGATACACTTCTCTCGGGGCCGGACGCCGACATAAAGGCCGGCAACAACCTGCCCCTGAGGAACATCCCGACCGGCACGATGGTGCATCATATCGAGCTGCAACCGGGAAAGGGCGCCCAGATCGCCCGCGCGGCGGGCGTCAGCGCGCAGATAATGGCGAAGGAAGGACCGCACGCCTTGCTCAGGATGCCGTCAGGCGAGCAAAGGCTGGTCAGCCTCGATTGCAGGGCGACCATAGGCCAGGTCGGCAACGTGGAGCATGAGAACATCTCGATAGGCAAGGCAGGGCGGAGCCGCTGGATGGGCAAGCGGCCGGCGGTGCGCGGGGTCGTCATGAACCCCGTAGACCACCCGCACGGCGGCGGCGAGGGCAAGTCGCCGATCGGGCGCAAGCACCCCGTTACGCCGTGGGGCAAGCCGACGCTGGGTTATAAGACGCGGAAGAAGCGCAAGCCGTCCGACATCTACATCGTCAAGCGGCGGAAGTAAGAAGGGAGGCCTGTGAATGTCCAGGTCCGTCAAGAAGGGGCCGTTTGTGGACGAGAAGCTGCACGCTCGAGTCAAGGCCATGAACGCGAAGGGCGACAAGAGGGTCATCCGCACGTGGTCCAGGGATTCGACCATTATCCCCGACATGGTCGGGCACACCATAGCGGTATACGACGGGCGGAAGCACGTCCCCGTGTACATCACTGAGGAAATGATCGGTCACAAGCTGGGAGAGTTCGCTCCCACGCGCACCTTCCGCGGTCACGGTGCTCACACGGAGCGGTCGACCGCGTTGAAGTGACCTTAGGGAGGGGTCTTTCGGTGGAGACGGGTTCGGCCGGAGCAAGAGCGGTGGCCAGGCACATCCGCATATCGCCGACGAAGGTCAGGATAGTCGCGAACCTGATCAAGGGCAAGAAAGTGGATGAGGCTTTCGCAATACTGCGCTTCACGCCCAAGAGGGCTTCGGTGATCATAAGTAAGGTGCTCAAGTCGGCGGTTGCCAACGCTGAGAACAACTTCGAAATGAACGGGAAGAACCTCTACGTCGCTGAGGCGATAGTCGACCAGGGCCCGACCTGGAAGCGGTATCAACCCCGGCAGAGGGGGCAGGCTTTCCCGATTCTCAAACGTACCAGCCACATCACCGTGGTTGTCAAGGAGAGAAAGGAGGGGAAGTAATGGGCCAGAAGGTCCATCCAAAGGGACTCAGGATAGGCATCATCAAGGATTGGGACGCAAAGTGGTTCGCGGATAAGAAGGAGTTTCCGTCCATCCTCATGGAAGACGTGAAGATCCGCGAGTTCTTGAAGAAGAAGCTTTACATCACGGGCGTGTCTCGGATTGAGATAGAAAGGGCGGCCAACAGGCTGAAGGTCACCATCTACACGGCCAAACCCGGTATGGTCATCGGCCGCGGCGGGGCCGGCGTGGAGGACATCAGGAAGCAGGTTGAAGCCCTGACAGGCAAACAGGTCGCCCTCAACATCGTCGAGGTCAAGTCGCCCGAAACGGATGCTCAGCTCGTGGCCGAGAACGTCGCGCAGCAGCTCGAGAAGAGGATATCGTTCAGAAGGGCCATGAAGCAGGCGATATCCAGGGCGATGAGGCTCGGGGCCAGGGGCTGCAAGGTGAGGATCTCGGGACGTCTCGGCGGCGCCGAAATGGCGCGTAGGGAGAGGGATGTCGAGGGCACGGTCCCGCTCCACACCCTGAGAGCCGACATAGACTACGGCTTCGCGGAAGCGACGACGACTTACGGCAAGATCGGCATCAAGGTGTGGATATACAAGGGCGAAGTCCTTCCGGCGGCGCCCCGCAGAGACAAGGAGAAGCCCAAGGCGGCGGTTGAGGGAGGAGAGTAACCCATGTTGATGCCCAAGAGGGTCAAGTACCGGAAGCAGCACCGCGGGCGCATGACCGGAAAGGCCTACAGGGGTTCGGAAGTGCTTTACGGCGAGTACGGCCTGCAGGCTCTCGAGCCGGCGTGGGTTTCCGATCGCCAGATTGAGGCAGCGCGTGTGGCCCTGACCAGGTATATCAAGAGGGGCGGGAAGGTCTGGATCAAAATATTCCCCGACAAGCCCGTTACCCAGAAGCCTGCCGAAACCCGGATGGGCTCCGGCAAGGGCAACCCCGAATTTTGGGTCGCCGTGGTGAAGCCGGGCCGCGTGCTGTTCGAACTTGCCGGGGTTAGCGAAGATGTCGCGAGGGAGGCCATGAGGCTTGCCGCGTTCAAGCTGCCCTTGAAGACGCGCTTCGTGAAGCGCGAGGAAGTGGGTGGTGAAGCGAATGAAGGCTAAGGATCTTCGCGATATGGAGGGCGCCGAGCTGGCCAAGAAGCTCGAAGGCCTCAAGGAGGAATTGTTTAACCTGCGGTTTCAGCTGGCCACAAACCAGCTCGAAAACCCGATGAGGATCAGGGAAGTCCGTCGCGACATCGCAAAGATCAAGACGATCCTCAGGGAGCGGGAACTCCAGGCCGGCCGGGCCAGGGCATAGAACAGGGGGACGCTGACATGGAAGAGAGGCGGGGAGCGAGGAAGGTAAGGGTGGGGACGGTCGTGTCCGACAAGATGGACAAGACAGTCGTGGTCGCCATTGAAAGGTTCACGTCCCACCCATTGTACGGGCGCCGCCTTAAGGTTACCAAGAAGCTGAAGGCACACGATGAAACGAACGACTGCAAGGTCGGCGACAAGGTGAGAGTGATGGAAACGCGACCGCTCTCCAGGGAGAAGCGGTGGCGCGTGGTAGAGGTGCTCGAGCGAGCCAAGTAACCGGAAGGCCGGCGATCGAGGGGAGGTTACGGGCGTGATACAGAGTTACACCAGGCTGACGGTTGCCGACAACACCGGGGCCAAGAAGATCATGTGTATCAGGGTGCTCGGCGGGCATTATCGCAGGTATGCCAACATCGGCGATGTGATCGTGGCGTCGGTGAAGGAGTCGACCCCCGGCGGAGTAGTCAAGAAGGGCGACGTCGTGAAGGCTGTCATCGTGAGGTCCAGGAAGGGCCTCAGGCGCCCGGACGGGTCGTACATCAAGTTCGACGAGAACGCCGCCGTCATACTGAAGGACGACAAGGAGCCAAGAGGTACCCGCATATTCGGACCCGTGGCGAGGGAATTGCGTGAGAGGGAATTCATGAAGATCATATCCCTCGCGCCCGAGGTGCTCTAGGGAGGTATCCCGATGGAACGGGAACGGATTCACGTAAAGAGCGGCGATACGGTGTACGTCACCGCGGGGAAGTACAAGGGTAAGAAGGGGAAGGTTCTGAAGGTGATCCCGGATAAAGGCGCCGTCGTGGTTGAGGGCGTTAACATAGTCAAGAAGCATCAGAAACCTACCCAGAAGGTCATGCAGGGCGGAATCATCGAGAAGGAAGCGCCGTTTCCCAGCTCCAAGGTCATGTGGGTTTGCCCTCGGTGCGGAAAGCCGTCCAGGGTGGGCAACAAGGTGCTTGAGGCCGGCAAGACCGCCAGGGTCTGCAAGCAGTGCGGCGAGGTAGTATAGGCGGTAACGCAGGCAGGCCGGAGGCTCGAAAGGAGGTACGGAAGTGGCGTACCTGAAGGACAAGTACGTTAATGAAATCGTCCCGCAAATGATGAAGACATTCGAGTACAAGAACCGCCTCGAGGTGCCGAAAGTCAAGAAGGTCGTCCTTAACATGGGCGTGGGCGACGCCATCCAGAACCCGAAGGCGCTCGACGCCGCCGCGGCCGACCTGGCCGCCATCACGGGGCAGAAGCCGGTGATCACGCGCGCGAAGAAGTCCATCGCGGCATTCAAGCTCAGGGCCGGGATGTCAATAGGCTGCAAGGTCACCCTTCGCGGCGAGCGGATGTACGATTTCCTTGCGAAGTTGTTCCACGTCGCGCTCCCGAGGGTGAGGGATTTTCGCGGGGTTTCGTCCAAGGGGTTCGATGGCCGTGGTAACTACTCGCTCGGTCTCAAGGAGCAGCTCATATTCCCCGAGATCGACTACGACAAGGTGGAGAAGATCAGGGGAATGGACGTCGTCATAGTCACGAGCGCGAAGACGGATGAGGAGGCCCACCAGCTCTTGAAGCTGATGGGGCTGCCGTTGAAGGATTGAGGAGGGAAAGCGTTGGCCACTAAGGCGAAGGTTGAGGCCACCAAGCGGGAGCCCAAGTTCATCGTCAGAAAGCACAACAGGTGTAAGCTGTGCGGTCGCCCTCACGCGTACATGAGGCACTTCGGCATCTGCAGGCTGTGCTTCAGGCGCATGGCGCACCGGGGCGAGATCCCGGGCATCACCAAGGCGAGCTGGTAAGCTTGGCGGCCCCGCCGGAGGGGAAGGGGGTTTCAAGATGACTGATCCTATTGCGGATATGCTCACCAGGGTACGGAACGCCGTCATGGTCAACCATGATCAGCTCGAGGTGCCTGGTTCTAAAGTCAAGAGAGAGATTGCCCAGATACTGAAAGAAGAGGGCTTTATCAGGGATTACGACTGGATAGATGACGGAAAGCAGGGCGTAATCAAGATATACCTCAAGTACGGGCCCAGCAAGACCAGGGTAATCACCGGGCTGAAGAGGATTTCTAAACCCGGGTTGCGGGTTTACGCGCAGCACGACGCGGTGCCCAAGGTCCTGGGAGGTCTCGGACTTGCCATCCTGTCCACCTCTAGGGGCATCATGACCGACAAGAGGGCGCGGAAGGAAGGCGTCGGGGGAGAGGTCCTCTGCTACATCTGGTAATCCCTCATAGCAGCGGCACGGCGAGGAGGTGGACGTAGTATGTCGAGACTGGGTCGTCTCCCGGTAGCCATACCGGCGGGCGTTCAGATAAGCGTCGATGGGAACGTGGTCAAGGTAAAGGGCCCGAAGGGCGAGCTGTCGAGGCAGTTGCACGAATCGATGAAGGTGACCGTGAACGACGGGTCGATCCTGGTCGAGAGGCCCTCGGACGAGAAGATCCACAAGTCGCTTCACGGGCTGACCCGCGCCCTCATATCCAACATGATCACGGGCGTCACCAAGGGGTACGATAAGTCGCTCGAGCTGGTCGGCGTCGGTTACAGGGCGTCGAAGTCGGGTAAGAAGATCGTCATCACCGTGGGTTTCTCGCACCCCGTCGAGATCGACCCGCCTGAGGGAATAGAGTTCGATGTCCCCAACCCAACGCTGATCGTGGTCAGGGGGCGGGACAAGGAAGCGGTCGGGCAGATGGCCGCTTCCATCAGGGACGTCAGGCCGCCCGAGCCTTACCAGGGCAAGGGCATCAGATACGCGGGCGAGAAGGTCCGCCGCAAGGCGGGCAAGGCCGGCAAGAAGTAGCTCGGGGGTGCTTCAAGTGCTCGATTCAAACAGCAAGCGCGCAGGAAGAATTCGGCGGCACCTCAGGGTGCGCAAGCGCATGTCCGGCGCACCTGAGCGTCCGAGGCTGTCCGTATTCAGGAGCCTCAAGCATATATACGCCCAGATCATCACGGACTTCGACGGCCGAACGCTGGTTCAGGCGTCAAGCGCGGACCCGGAGATGAAGGCCAGGGTCAAGCACGGCGGTAACCTGGCCGCCGCGAAGATGGTCGGCGAGCTGGTGGCCAGAAGGGCCCTGGACAAGGGCATCAAGTCGGTCGTGTTCGACCGTGGAGGGTACCTGTACCACGGCCGCGTTAAAGCGCTCGCCGAGGCCGCCCGAGAGGCGGGGCTCGAGTTCTGAGTAAGGGAGGGGAATAGATGCCAAGGCCTGAGAGGGATAGGACTGACGCTTCCCAGCAGGAGTTCAAGGAGAAGGTCGTGTCGATAAACAGGGTGGCCAAGGTAGTGAAGGGCGGCCGGAGGTTCAGCTTTTCAGCGCTGGTCGTGGTCGGAGACGGCAACGGCCGCGTTGGGGTGGGGCTGGGCAAGGCTGCGGAGATCCCCGACGCCATCCGCAAGGGCATCGAGGACGCGAAGAAGGCCTTGATCGCGGTGCCGCGGGTCGGCACCACCATTCCGCACGAAGTAACGGGTCATTTCGGGGCGGGCCAGGTGTTTATGAAGCCTGCCTCCCAGGGTACCGGCGTCATCGCCGGCGGCCCCGTACGCGCGATCATGGAACTCGCGGGGATAAGGGACGTTCTCACGAAGTCGATCGGGTCCTCCAACGCGTGTAACGTTACGTACGCAACACTCGAGGGGCTCAAGCAGCTGAAAGTGGCGAACGACGTGGCCAAGCTGCGGGGCAAGCCGGTCGAAGAACTAGTCGGGTAGCCGGGGGGAGCCAGAGTGGCAGAAAAGATCAGGATTACGCTGAAACGGAGCCTGGCCGGCAAACCGGAGACGATGAGGGCCACGGCAGCGGCGCTCGGCCTTCACAGGCGGGAGCAGTCGGTGATCCAGAGCGATACGCCCTCGATTCGCGGCATGATCCACAAGATCTCGCATCTGGTCGCCGTCGATCAGGTCGAGGGGGAGGTGGACTAGTAAGGTGAGGATCCACGAACTCAAGCCTGCTCCCGGCTCTGTGAAGAAGTCTTTCAGGGTCGGCAGGGGTATAGGATCGGGGCTCGGCAAGACGTCGGGCCGCGGGCACAAGGGTCAGAAGGCCCGCGCGGGCGGGGCGAAGGGCCGCGGATTTGAAGGCGGCCAGATGCCGCTCCAGCGAAGGATACCCAAGCGAGGCTTCACCAACATATTCAAGACCGTCTACGCAACGCTCAACGTTTCGGACCTGAACAGGTTCGAGGACGGAACGGTCGTCACCCCCGAGCTCCTCAGGGAGGCGGGATTGGTAAAGGGCGCTTTCGACGGGATCAAGGTCCTGGGTGACGGCGACCTGGAAAAGTCGCTGACCGTGAAGGCTGACAGGTTCTCGGGGGCCGCCGTGCAGAAGATCGAGGCTGCCGGCGGGAAGGCCGAGGTGATAGCGGGTGCTTGAGACGCTGCGGGGTGCCCTGAGGATAGGTGACCTCCGGCGCAGGATAGTGTTCACGTTCTGGATGTTCCTCGTGTTCAGGGCGGGGGCGCACGTGCCGGTGCCGGGCATCAAAACCGAAGTGATCTCCCAGCTGTTCAAGGAAGGCACCATATTCGCTTTCCTGGACATGTTCTCCGGGGGCGCGCTGAAGACGTTCTCAATATTCGCTATGAGCATAACGCCGTACATCAACTCCTCGATCATCATGCAGCTCCTGACCATCATCATCCCGAGCTGGGAGAAGCTGGCGAAGGAAGAGGATGGACGCAAGAAGCTCAACGAGTTCACGCGGTACGGCACGGTCGTGCTCGCCCTGATCCAGGGCTTCAGCATGGCCATAGCGATAAGCAGGATGGGCGCGCTCGTGCAGGGTGGCGTGATGGCGATCGCCATCGTGGTCATCTCGCTGACGGCGGGGACGGCGTTCCTCATGTGGCTCGGCGAGCAGATAACGGAGAAGGGGATCGGCAACGGGATATCGCTGATAATCTTCGCCGGCATTATCTCGAGGCTCCCGTCGGGGCTTTACAGTATGGTGCAGTACCTGCTGGCGGGCCGCATCGGCATAATCAACATCGCGGTGTTGCTCGTCATCGCGGCCGCCGTGATCGCCGCGATCGTCTGGATTAACGAGGGTGAGCGCAGGATACCGGTCCAGTACTCGAAGAGGGTCGTCGGGCGCAAGGTTTACGGCGGGGCAAGCACCCACATACCGATGAAGATCAACCAGGCCGGCGTCATCCCCGTGATCTTCGCATCGTCGGTGCTGGCGTTCCCTGCCACTATAGCGAGCTTCATCAACGCGCCGTGGGCGCGGGCTGTCGAGCAGCTTTTCGACTACCGGAGACCCGGGTACCTGATTGCGTATACGGTTCTCATCCTGTTCTTCACGTACTTCTACACGGCGATCACATTCAATCCGATAGAGATATCCAACAATATGAAGAAGTACGGCGGGTTCATACCCGGGATAAGGCCCGGCAAGCCGACTGCGGAGCACCTGTTCAAGATCTCGAACAGGATCACCCTGGCCGGTTCCGTGTTCCTGGCGATCATCGCGATACTGCCGAACTTCGTACTTACGGTGACGAATATACCGGGGCTCCAGTTTGGCGGCACGGGCCTGCTCATCGTGGTCAGCGTCGCGCTGGAGACCATGAGGCAGATCGAGGCACAGATGCTGCTGCGGCACTACCAGGGATTTATCAAGTAGGAGGGACCGTGTTGCGGTTGGTTTTCCTGGGTCCTCCGGGCGCTGGGAAGGGCACGCAGGCCGACATATTGAGCGAGAAAACGGGCCTGCCCCACATATCACCCGGGGACATGTTTCGCAAGGCCGTGAGGGACGGCACCCCGCTCGGCCGCAAGGCCAAGGAATACATGGACGCAGGGCAGCTCGTTCCCGACGACGTTACGGTGGGGATCATCAGGGAGAAGATCACGTCACAGGACTGCGCGAATGGTTTCATTCTCGACGGTTTTCCGAGGAACCTGAGACAGGCCGAGGCGCTTGACGAAATGATGGCGGGCGCAGGACTCGCGCTGGACGCGGCGATCGATTTCCACGTCCCGGCTGAGGTGCTGATCGACAGGTCGGTGGGCAGGCGCGTGTGCAAGTCGTGCGGCGCCACCTACCACGTGGCGCACAACCCGAGCAGGGCCGGTTCCAGGTGTGGGGCCTGCGGCGGCCCGCTCATCCAGCGGGACGACGACAGGGAGGAGACCGTCAGGCGGAGGCTCGAGGTTTACGAGGAGCAGACGGCGCCGCTGGTCGAGTTCTATCGCGCGAAGGGATTGCTGAGGCGAGTGAACGGGAACCAGCCGTTTGCCGCGGTCACCTCGGAGGTCGAGGCCGTCCTGTCCGGCGTCATGGGGGCGGCGCGATGATAATCATCAAGTCTCCGGCGGAGATCCGCAAGATGAAAGCCGCGGGGGCTGTTGTGGCCGGGGCTCTAAGACAGGTTAGGAGCCTGATCGCTCCAGGCGTACGGACCGCGGACATTGACATGGTCGTCAAGGAGTTCATAGTGAAAAGCGGCGCGGTTCCGGCGTTCAAGGGGTTCAAGGGTTTCCCCGCCTCGGCGTGCGTTTCGGTCAACGAGGAGGTCGTACATGGGATTCCCGGCCCGCGCCGGTTGAAAGACGGCGACATCGTCTCGGTTGACGTGGGGGCCGTGCTGGATGGTTTCGTGGGAGACTCGTCGGTGACTTTCACGGTCGGGGAGGTCGACGACGTTACTCGCCGGCTGATCGACGTCACGAGGGAGTGCCTCGAGAAGGCGATCGCGGCGTGCGTTCCCGGCGGCAGGCTCAGCGACATCGGTCATGCGGTTCAGTCCCACGCGGAGGCCAACGGGTTTTCCGTGGTGCGCGAGTATGTAGGCCATGGCGTGGGGCGCAGTATGCACGAGGACCCGCAGGTCCCGAACTTCGGACCACCCGGGTTGGGCCCGCTCCTCCGGACCGGGATGACCCTGGCGCTGGAGCCGATGGTCAACGTGGGCGGCCACGGGGTCAGGCTGCTGCAGAACAGGTGGACGGTGGTGACGCAGGACGGCTCGCTGTCGGCGCATTTCGAGCACACCGTGGCGATCACGGATTCGGGGCCGGTGGTCCTGACCGTGGAGGAATGATATGGAATTCCTGGAGGGAACATATCACTTATGCCGGGTTTCAGGATCGGCCAGGTGGTAACCTCGAAGGCTGGAAGAGACGCCGGCAGGAGTTTTGTTGTGCTGAAGATCGAGGAAACCCGTGTGGTCCTGGCCGATGGGGATGTCAGGAAGGTAGAAAACGCGAAGAGGAAGAACGTCAGGCACCTCATCCCCCACGAATTCGTATCGGAGTCGATCCAATCGAGGATCGGCCGGGGGGACCGCGTGACGAACGCGGAACTGAGGAGGACCATAGAGACCTGGCGGAGAGAGACGGCGGGAGAGGAGCGTTAGAGCATGGCCAAAGAAGACGTTATCGAGGTTGAGGGCACGGTCGTGGAGCCGCTTCCGAACGCCATGTTCCGCGTGGAGCTCGACAACGGGCACAAGGTGTTGGCACACGCGTCTGGCAAAATCCGTATGAACTTTATCCGGATCCTTTCGGGTGACCGCGTCCTGGTGGAACTGTCTCCGTACGACCTGTCGCGTGGACGGATAGTCAGAAGGTACAAGTAGATCGCGGGCTCGTGCCGCTCGGAGGAGGTTTCAGCCGTGAAAGTGAGGCCGTCTGTGAGGCGGATTTGCGAGAAGTGCAAGGTCGTCAAGAGAAAAGGAAACGTGATGGTTATATGTAAGAACCCCAAGCACAAACAGCGCCAGGGGAACTAGGGGGAGGCGTAAGGAATGGCGAGAATCGCCGGAGTAGACCTGCCGAGGGATAAGAGGGTCGAGGCCGCCCTGCCGTACATTTTCGGCGTTGGACCGGCCAGGTCCAGGGAGATATTGAAGGTCACCGGAGTAAATCCGGATACCCGCGTCAGGGACCTCACGGAGGAAGAGATAAGCCGGCTGAGGGAGTACATCGACAAGAACTACAAAGTCGAGGGCGACCTCAGGACCGAGGTCCAGATGAACATAAAGCGATTGATCGACATCGGTTGCTACAGGGGACTGCGGCACCGCCGTGGGCTTCCGGTCAGGGGGCAGAGGACCCAGACCAACGCGAGGACCAGGAAAGGTCCCCGGAGGACCGTGGGTGTGAGGAGGAAGAAGTAGTAACGGGAGGGATAGGCGTTGGTGAGGAAGGCTCGCCCCAAGAAAAGGGAAAAGAGGGTCGTGGAGCGAGGTATCGCCCACATCAAGTCATCTTTCAATAATACGATAGTGAGCATCACAGACCCCCAGGGTAACGCCGTGGCGTGGGCGACGGCGGGGAAGATGGGGTTCAAGGGCTCTCGCAAGAGTACGCCCTTCGCCGCGCAGATGGCCGCGGAGTCCTGCGCGAGGCAGGCGATGGAGCAGGGCATGAAGGAAGTCGAGGTCTACGTCAAGGGGCCGGGTTCAGGCAGAGAAGCCGCGATCCGGTCGCTGCAGGCGGCGGGGCTCGAGGTCAGCCTGATCAAGGACGTAACCCCCATCCCCCACAACGGGTGCAGGCCGCCAAAGCGGCGCAGGGTCTAGGAGGTGCTGTGATTTGGCAAGGTATTCGGCTTCTGTCTGCAGGCTGTGCCGCAGGGAGGCGCAGAAGCTGTACTTGAAGAGCGAGCGGTGCTTTACTCCCAAGTGCCCGGTGGAGCGCAGGAATTACGCCCCCGGCGAGCACGGGCAGTCAAAGCGGAAGATGTCGGAGTACGGCGTGCAGCTACGCGAAAAGCAGAAGGCGCGCCGCATTTACGGGGTGCTTGAGGCGCAGTTCAGGCGCTACTTCAGGCAAGCCGCAAAGAGGAAGGGTGTAACCGGCGAAACGCTCCTGCAGCTGCTGGAGCGCAGGCTGGATAACGTGGTATACAGGCTGAGCCTTGCCGGCTCGAGGCCTGAGGCCCGGCAGCTCGTGAGGCACGGGCACTTCCAGGTCAACGGGCGCAAGGTCAACATCCCGTCGTACCTGGTCAAAGAGAACGATACCATCGCGGTGGCGCCGGGCTCGCGCGAGCTCCCCAAGATGAAGGGGCTCGTAGAGGCCGCGAAGAGCCGGGCCGTACCCGAGTGGCTCGAGCTCGATGCCGATAATATGCGGGCCAAAGTGGCGCGGCTGCCGAGGCGCGACGAGATCGATGTTCCCGTCCAGGAGCACCTCATCGTCGAGCTTTACTCGAAGTAAGCCGGCACGGAACCCTCGCACACATGGCGCTTCTGGGGAGGGTACTGGATGATCGAAATTGAGAGGCCCAGGATCGAATGCGTTGAACTGACCGACAGCTACGGGAGGTTCGTTGTCGAACCCCTCGAGCGGGGATACGGCACCACCCTCGGGAACTCTCTCAGGCGTGTGTTGCTGTCGTCCTTGCCGGGCGCCGCAGTTACGACCGTCAGGATCGAAGGGGTACTGCACGAGTTCTCGACGATCCCGGGCGTGGTTGAGGATACGACCGACATCATCCTCAACATAAAGGAGCTCGCGCTGCGGCTGCACTGGGACGGCACGAAGACCATCAGGATAGACGTCGAAGGTGAGAGGCAGGTTGTAGCCGGGGACATCACCAGTGACGCCGACGTGGAGGTGCTCAACCCGGAGCATCACATCGCGACGGTCGACCGGAACGCGCGGCTCACCATGGAGATGACGGTGGAGCGCGGCCGCGGGTACGTGCCCGCCGACAGGAATAAGCGCCCCGACCAGCCCATCGGGGTTATACCCGTGGATTCCATCTTCACCCCGGTGAAACGGGTGAATTACACGGTGGAGGACACCCGCGTGGGCCACGTCACCAACTTCGACAGGCTCACGCTCGAAGTGTGGACCAACGCGACGATAAGACCGGAGGATGCCGTCAGCATGGCGGCGCGGGTACTCATCGAGCATCTCGACCTGTTCGCCGGGCTGACTCAGGAAAGCGCCGGCGTCGAGATGGTGGTCGAAAGGGAACAGGACGAGCGCAACCACTACCTGGATATGCCCATCGAGGAACTGGACCTCTCGGTCAGGTCGTTCAACTGCCTCAAGAGGGCGGGCATCAACACCGTCGGCCAGCTCATCGAGAAGACGGACGAAGAGATGATCAAGGTAAGGAACCTCGGCAAGAAATCGCTCGAGGAAGTGAAGCAGAAGCTCGCGGCCCTGGGGCTGTCTCTGAGGCCGCCGGAGGAGTAAGGGGTGACACGAATGTCTTACGGAAAGCTCGGCAGGACTACCGCGGAACGGCGCGCCCTGCTCAGGAGCCTCGTGACTGCGCTCCTCGACAAGGAGAGGATCGTGACCACCGATGCCAAGGCGCGCGAGGTCAAGCGCCTGGCCGATAAAATGATAACCCTGTCCAAAGAGGGCACCCTTCACGCGAGGCGCCAGACGCTCGCTTACTTGCTCGACGAGGACGTCGTGAAAAAGCTGTTCGACACGGTATCGGCCAGGTACACCCACAGGACGGGTGGATACACCCGCGTCGTGAAGATCGGGCCGAGGCGCGGAGACGCCGCCCCCATGGTGATGGTCGAGCTCGTCTAACGGCACCACACGGGGGTGCAGCAGGTGATCCGCACTGTTGAGCTCCACCACCGGTATAGCGGAACCGCGGGTGAGGTCGAGGCCCTCGAGAGCATCGACCTCACGGTTCGCCGGGGGGAGTTTCTGGTTATCATTGGCCCGAACGGTTCGGGAAAATCGACGCTGGCGAAGCACATGAACGCCCTCATCCTGCCCACGGAGGGCGAGGTATACGTCAACGGGATGGACACCCGCGACCCGCAAAACCTGTGGCGGGTAAGGCAGGCGGCGGGGATGGTGTTCCAGAACCCCGACAACCAGATCGTCGCCACTCTCGTGGAGGAAGACATCGCATTCGGGCCCGAAAACCTGGGCGTGGAGCCGGCGGAAATAAGGCGGCGTGTCGAAGAGGCGCTTCGCACGGTCGACATGACCGGCTACGAGAAGCACGCTCCGCACACATTGTCAGGCGGGCAGAAGCAGCGCGTCGCCATCGCCGGTATCCTCGCGATGGAACCAGACATCATCGTCCTGGACGAACCCACCGCAATGCTCGACCCCCAGGGCAGGGTCGAGGTGCTGCGCACGGCCAGGCGGCTCAACCGCGAGAAAGGAATCACCATCGTACTCATCACCCACTTCATGAGCGAGGCGGTCGGGGCCGACCGTGTCGTTGTCATGCATGGCGGCAGGATAGTGCTCGAGGGCACCCCGAGAGAGGTGTTCGCAGACCCGGACAGGCTGCGGGAGTGGGGACTCGACGTCCCGCAGGTCGCTGAGCTCGCAGCCGCGCTTCGCGCGGACGGGGTGGACGTGCCCTCTGGAATTCTCACGATAGACGAGATGGTGGATTGGATATGCCCATCGAATTGAGGGGCCTTTGCCACGTCTACTCACCCGGGACCCCGGTTGAGGTCGTGGCGCTGGAAGACGTTCACCTGCGAATAGATGACGGGGAATTCGTCGCCGTTATCGGGCCGACCGGTTCGGGCAAGTCGACGCTGGTCCAGCATTTCAACGGGCTCCTCAGACCCACCCGCGGGACCGTGCTCGTGGACGGAAAGGACCTCTGGTCGAGGGGCGTGAACCTCAAGGACATCCGGCGCAGGGTAGGACTCATATTTCAGTACCCGGAGCACCAGCTTTTCGAGGAAACGGTGTTTGAAGACGTGGCGTTCGGCCCGAAGAGCATGGGTCTTCCGGACACCGAAGTCACGGAGCGCGTCCGCGAAGCCCTGGGGCTGGTGGGGCTCGACGAATCGATCCTGCAGCGTTCGCCGTTCGAATTGAGCGGTGGGCAGATGCGGAGGGTCGCTATAGCGGGGGTCCTGGCGATGCGCCAGGGCACGATCATCCTCGACGAGCCGACCGCGGGGCTGGACCCCGGCGGCCGCGACGAGATACTCGGCCACATCAAGCGGCTCCACGAGGAGCGCGGCACGACCGTCGTGCTGGTCTCGCATAACATGGAAGACGTGGCGAGGCTCGCCGGGCGCATCGTCGTAATGAACAGGGGCAGGGTCGTACTCGACGGGACTCCGCGCGAGGTGTTCAGCCGGGCCGACACGCTTCACGGCATCGGGCTCGCGCCACCCGAGATGAGCGACCTGGTCCGCAAGCTGAAGCGGCGGGGGCTGGACGTCCGGCCCGACGTTCTGACGGTCGAAGAGGCGAAGGCGGAGATCCTCAGGATCATCAGGGAGAGACGCGGTTAAATGTTCAGGGGCGTGGTTATAGGACAGTACTATCCGGCCGAGTCCGTCGTCCACGGCCTCGACCCCAGGTTCAAGATCGCCGTCACCACGGCGTTCATCGTCGTGCTATTCCTCGCGTCGAGCGCATACGCGTACGCGCTTCTGGCCCTGTTCGCGCTGATGGCGATGTATTTCTCCAGGGTCCCGTTCAAGTTGCTCCTGAGGGGGCTCCGGCCGATTCTCTTCATACTCTGTTTCACGCTGGTGCTGCACCTGTTCTTCACCAAAGGTGACCCGCTCTTCGCCATCGGGCCGTTTAAGGCCTCCCGCGAGGGAGCGATACAGGGCGGACTCGTGGCTGCACGGCTGGTCATCCTGATCGCCTTCACGTCACTCTTGACGCTCACTACCTCGCCCATATCCCTGACGGACGGCCTCGAGAGCATCCTGAAGCCGCTCCAGCGGGTGGGTGTCCCGGCTCACGAACTCGCGATGATGATGACTATCGCGCTGCGCTTCATACCAACCCTGCTCGAGGAGGCCGACAAGATAATGAAGGCGCAGATGGCGCGAGGTGCGGACTTCGAGACGGGAAACCTCCTGCAGCGGGCGAAAAGCCTCGTGCCTCTCCTCGTGCCGCTGTTCGTCGGCGCGTTCAGGCGGGCCGACGACCTGGCTATGGCCATGGAGGCGCGGTGCTACAGGGGCGGGCAGAACAGGACCAGGATGGTCGAGCTCAGGGCGACCTGGAAGGACTACATGGCGACGGCCGTGTTCCTTGGATTCGCTGCGGGTGTGGTCGTCCTCAACAGGGCGTACCCGCTGCCGAGGTTCTGAGGCGCCCGCGTGGAGGCTTCCCCGCCATGAGGAACATCCGGATAACTATACAGTACGACGGATCCTCCTACCAGGGTTTCCAGGTCCAGGGCGAAGCCCCCACCATCCAGCGCGCCATACAGGATGCGCTGGAGGTAATCGTGGGGGAGCGCGTTCCCGTGACGGGGGCCGGCAGGACGGACGCCGGCGTACACGCGCTCGGGCAGGTAATCAACTTCAGGACGGCGTCGAGCATCCCCGTTGATAGGTTCCCACACGCCCTGAACAGCGTGCTTCCGGACGACATAGTCGTAGTGGCCGCCGCCGAGGTCCCCGCCGGTTTCCACGCCCGCTACAGCGCCACCTCCAAGGTCTACACCTACACGTTCTGGAACGGGCCGTTCCCGTCGCCGTTTTACCGTAGGTACTCCCTGTGGGTACCGCAGTCGATCGACGTGGAGGCCATGAAGGCCGTCGCGGCGGAGTTCGTAGGGACGCACGATTTCGTCGCGTTCAGGTCGACGGGGAGTTCGGCCGTCACGACGCGCCGCACGGTGCTCCGGTCCACGGTGGACGAGCACCCCGCGCTCGAACCGGCGCGCGGCGGTGGCGCGAACGGCGGCCCCGGTGAAGACGGCGGCGTGGCCCCCGGGTCCGGCGGCACCCACGTATCGCACCGGATAGTCGTGTTCACGGTCGAAGCGGACGGCTTTCTCTACAACATGGTTCGCGTGATGGCAGGGACGCTTCTGGAAGCGGGGCTGGGGAAGCGCAGCGCGGAAGACGTCCGGCGCGCGCTGTTCTCCGGCGAGCGGCGGCTCGCTGGACCGACGCTCCCGCCTCAGGGGCTGTGCCTCGAGGATGTCAGGTACGGGCCGCTGGAAGGGCGGAGGCGGACTCGAGCAGGCGCCGCGCGGTGACCTCGCCCGTTATCAGGCCGTCGAGCCATCCCCCGGAGATCGCGCTCATGATCGCGTTAACCTTGTGGCCGCCGGCTGCCACGGCGATTATCCTCTTCGCTATCCTCCGGACCCGTTCAACCGGCAGCGCCACCAGCCGCTCGTTCACCACTCCCGGGAGTATCCCGCCGCGTTCGTCGAGGAACCACGGGCCCACGTTTCCCACGGAGCCCGCCGATCTGAGGGTCTCGAGGTCGTTATTCTCGATGTAACCCATCTCGAAGACGGTGGACCCCGAGAGCGCGCCGATGCCCACCAGCACGAGATCGAGGGAGTCCAGCCCCCCCCATATCTGCGAGATCGCCGGCATGTTCAGGAACATGTCTCGCTCCTCACGGCTCGATGCGTAAGCGGGCGCGTGCACGCAGTACGCGTCGCCACCGAACCTTTCCGCCAGCGTTATGGCCACGTAGTTCCCCTGTATCTCGGGGTGGTGGGGGCCGAGGCCTCCCATCACCGGTATTACGGATACCCCCAGGTGCCTCGGCGAGCGGATGCTGCGCACGGTCTGGTACAACGTCTTGCCCCACGCCACGCCGATCCTTGCGGACGGCTCGACCGTCGAGATGATGTAGTCGGCCGCGACCCCCGCCACGAGGGCCGTGTCGTCCTCGCCGCCTGAGCCATGGTGCCTCGCGACGACAGCCTCCTTGATTCCGAGCGCCGCTTTCAACCTCTCCGACAATTCCACGGATCGCACGAACGCCGGCGAGAGCTCGATCCGGACGATCCCCAGATCCCTGGCCCTCCGCAGGAGACGCGAAACCCACGGGCGCGATATCCTCAAGCGGGTGGCGATCTCCTGTTGGGTACGCCCCTCGGAGTAATACAGATAGGCCGCTTCCACCAGGCGCTCGAGTCCGGCCTCACCGTCAGGGTTGAGCGCGTCTTGCTTCAGCATCTTCCTCACCGTAGCCCGCGGGCGTAATTGACGCTCATCACGAGCCTGCGGTATAATTCTATCAGTAACATATGGCAACTGGCAAGCACAAATGTGCGTAATCTGGTAAAGAAGGGGGGTGGACAAACTGAAGAGCCTAAACGTCATCGCGGTGTGCGGGCACGGCCTCGGTAGCAGCATGCTCTTGAAGATCAACCTGGAAGAGATATTCGGCGACCTCGGAATCAATGCCAACGTCGAGACGTGCAACGCCGGAGAGGCGTCGGGCTTCATGAGCGGCGTGGACATGGTCATCACCACACCCGAGCTCTCGAAGATCATCGAGCTCAGGGAAGGCATCCCGGTCCTCACGGTCGAGAACTTTCTCGACAAAGGGGAAGTCGGGGCGAAACTGAGGGAGTTCCTCAAGAAAGCCGGCTGGATGTAGGCAGGTCCCACCCAGAGATAAGGTAATTAAGGAGGGGAGATCCGTGGAATGGGTAAAACCCGTCCTGGACGTAATCCTTAACCAGTTCCTCACCAAGTTCGAAGTCATGCTCACGCTCGTCGTCACGCTCGGCTACGTTCTGCTCCGGCGTCCTGCAGCCCGAGTCATCAGCGGCGCGATCAAGACCGCCGTCGGCATCATGATCCTTCAGGCCGGCTCAGCGTACCTGACGACAAACTTCCGGCCTGTACTCGACATCCTGCAGAAATCCTTCAACATGAAGGGTGTCATTATAGACCCGTACGCCGGTCTTCCGGCCGCGACGGCAGCGCTGAAGGACTACGCGGGTTACGTGGGATACACGATCATCATCGCGTTCGCCCTGAACATCCTGTACGTCCGGTTTACCAAGGCCAGGGCCGTGTTCCTCACCGGCCACGTGATGTTCATCCAGTCCGCGATCGCGACCTGGTGCGTGAAGTACACCACCGGGTTGGACATATGGCCCTCCGTGCTTATCGCCGCGTTCCTCCTGTCACTGTACTGGACGGTATTCCCGCACCTCCTGATAAAGCCGACGTCCGTCGTCATCGGCGGCAGGGAGGCGCCTCGCGAGGAGTTCACACTCGGCCACCAGCAGATGCTCGCCGATGTCCTGGCCTTCAGGTTCGGCTCGCTGTTCGGTAAGCCCGAGGAGAGCGTGGAGAAGGTAACCCTTCCGGGATGGCTCGCGATAATCCAGGACAACGTCGTCGCGACCTCCGTCATAATGACCCTGTTCGTGTCGGCCTTCATGCTCGCCGCCGGGCCGGCGGCCGTACAGGCGCAGGCCGGCGCACAGCACTGGTTCATCTACATGCTGTTCATGGGACTCCGCTTCGCGGTCGCCATCGCCATAATCCTGTCGGGCGTCCGAATGTTCGTCTCCGAGCTCGTCTCATCGTTCAAGGGTGTTTCGGAGAAGCTGCTGCCTGGCGCAGTAGCGGCGATCGACTGCCCCGCGGTGTTCCCCTTCGCCCCGAAGGCGGTCACCCTCGGGTTCATTTGCACCGTCATTGGCCAGGTCATCGGCATAGCGACCCTCATTCTCTCGGGTTCGCCCATCATGATCATCCCCGGCTTCGTGCCGCTGTTCTTTGACGGCGGCCCCGTCGGCGTGTACGCGAACGCTTCGGGCGGCTGGCGGGCGACCGTGGTGTGCTGCATGCTCCTCGGGTTCGTGCACATCTGGGGCGCAAGGCTGGTCATACCCGTCACCGGCATGGTGGGTGGCTGGATCGGGAATTTCGACTGGAGCACGATGTGGTCGGCCGTGTTCTGGGGTTTGAAGGCGATATTCGGCGGTATCTGAGCCGGAGTCGCGTAGTTCGACTGGCCGGTGCGGCCTCCGGCTGCGCCCCCATTCACAAGGGGGAGGAGAAACCTCCTCCCCCTTTAGGATAGGCTGGTGGATGCTGTGAGCTGGCTCAAGGAGAAGTTCGGGACCGATAAGGTGATACTCGCGTCCGTTTATCTCCCGCCCCTCCCGGGCTCGCCGGGTTTCAAGCCCGGCACGAGCATGGACCAGATGGTGGAGCAGGTGGTGGAGCAACTCGAACCCCTCAGAGAAGGGGGGGTCGACGGCGCGCTCCTGGGCAATCAGGGCGACAGGCCTTTCCTGGCAGGCGTGGGCCATGAAACCGTGGCCGCGGCCACCCGCGTCATCTCCGACGCGGTCAGGGCGGCCCCCATCCAATTCGGCGTCACCGTGTTCTGGGACACCGCCGCGGCAATCGCAATCGCCCGCGCAACCGGCGCGTGCGTCGTGCGCGGGGTATTCGGGGGCGCCTACGCCGGCGAGATGGGCCTCGTGCAGGTGAGTTCGGGCGAGATCCAGCGTTACAGGAACTCCGTGGACGCATCCGGCATCCGCACCATGTTCATGCTCAAGCCGATATGGAGCTACACCCTCGACCCGAGACCTGTGGAGGTCATGGCAAGAGAGGCCGTCACCGTTTCCGGGGCGGACTCGATAGCGCTGTGCGGCCCCGAAGTGGGGGACGCGCCGGACCTCGGCGACCTCGAGAAGGCCAGGCAGGCGGCCGGCGGCGTGCCCGTCCTGTTGAACAACGGCGCGAACACCTCCAACGTGGGGTCAATACTGAAGGTGTGTGACGGCGTGGTCGTCGCCACAAGCCTCAAGAAATCGGGGAAATTCGACCGCGACGCGGTCATGAGGTTCATGGACCTTGTCCGGAGCGTCCGTTGACGTCCACCGCGGATGCCACCGGGAGAGGAGAGAGTGGGAACCGTGCTGAGCGAAGTCCTGAATGGGAAGACGATATCCCTGGGTGTGGAGGCGACCGATTGGAGGGACGCGGTTCGCAAGGGCGGCAGGTTGCTGGTCGCCAACGGGTACGCCGAGGAGCGATACATCGAGGCGATGGTCAAGACCGTCGAGGACATGGGCGCGTATATCCTGGTGGCGCCCGGCCTGGCGCTCCCGCACGCGCGCCCTGAAGACGGCGCGCTGAAGCCCGGGCTGAGCCTGATGACTCTGAAAAAGCCCGTGTTGTTCAGCGCGGAGCGCCCCCCGGCCGACATCATCCTGAGTTTCGTGGCGGTCGACAACACGAGCCACATTGGGCTGTTACGAGAGGTAGCCGCGATGTGCTCGGAGCCCTCGAACCTTCAACTCATCAGGCAGGCCAAGACGGTCTCAGAAATCGCGGAATTGATCAGGACGAGCGGTGGGCCGGCGCGCAGCGGACCCACCGGCGCTTGATCGCAACACGGGGAGGGTGCGGGGCTTGGAGCGTTCTTCGCTGACGATGCAGGTTAAGGAATTCGCCGGGTCGCTCGGCGCCGGGCTCGTTGGGGTGGCGGACGCAAACCGCGTGGCGGAAGTGGAACCGGTCCCGGAGCGCAGGCCTGAGTTCTTTTTGCCCGGAGCGCGGTGCGTCGTGGTGATCGGCCTCAAGATGGTCGACGCCATCATGGACCGGCTTCGCGGCCTGAAGGACCAGTATGACGAGACCCTGATCGGGTATCTCCGGCACTACAACTACGCGACCCTCGACCTGATCGCGTGCAGGACCGCTCGTTTTCTGGAGGACCAGGGGTGGGACGCTTACCCCATCCAGGCGAGAATGACCGACAAGGACGAGTACAGCGCGGTGTTTTCGCACAAACCGGCCGCGGTCGTGGCTGGGCTCGGGGTCAGGGGGAAGCACGGCCTCGTGGTAACCCCGGAGTTCGGGCCGAGGGTGCGGTTTGTTTCGGTCATAACCGACGCTCCACTGGAGTGCGCCGGACCGGGGGTGGAGAAGCCGTCGTCGGTGTGCGGCTCCTGCCACGTGTGTATCGACCTCTGCCCAGGGAAGGCGATAGAGGAACCCGGCCCGGATGGAACGCCCAGGCACGACAGGGATCGTTGCCTTGCGATATACAAGCAGTACAGGTGCGCCCTTTGCCAGGGCGCGTGCCCGAAGGGGAAAGCGGCGGCCGCGGCGCGGCGCCGCCGCAAGGGTGCCCCCGCGGTCTAGATATAGGGAGGGAACGGATTTTGGCTAAAAAGGTACAGACGGTACTCGGGCCCATCGACCCCGAGCAGCTCGGGATTACCGACATGCACGACCACCTGATCAGGACCGGCGGCCAGGAAGTGCGCGAGGACAAGGACTTCCTGCTCAACGACGTTGAGAAAGCCGTGAAGGAGATGGAGGACTATTACGCCTGCGGCGGAAGGTCGCTGGTCGAGGCGATGCCGCTCGGCTGCGGGCGCGACGCGCTCAAGGTGCTCGAGGTCGCGCGCAGGTCGAAGGTAAACATCGTCATGATCACCGGGTTTTTGAAGAATCGTTTCTACGACGTCATGCACTGGCTGCTGCACTACTCGGCGGAGCAGGTCGCGGGCCTCCTGATCAAAGAGATCACCGAGGGTATGGACCGGTACAACTACGTGGGACCGATCGTCGAGCGCATCCCGTCCAGGGCGGGAATGCTCAAGGCTGCCACGAGTTACCACTGTATAACGCCCGCTGAGGCGAAGGCGCTGCACGCGGTGGCGATCGCCCACAACGAGACCGGTGCGCCTATACTCACCCACACCGAGTACGGCACGATGGGGATGGAGCAGATTGAGACGTTCAAGAAATACGGTGTGGACCCCGCCAGGGTCACTATATGCCACATTGACCGCAACCCCGATTTCGACTACCACAGGATGGTGGCCGACACAGGCTGCTTCCTGGTATACGACGGTCCCGGCCGGACGAAGTACTACCCGGACGAGGTCATAATCAACCTGATCAAGCGGATGGTGGACGCCGGCTACCAGAAGCAGATAATGCTTGGTCTCGACCTCGGCCGCGCGTCGTACTGGAAGACCAACAACGGAGGCCCCGGATTCTGCTACATCATCGAGAAGTTCGTCCCGCGCCTGAAGATGGCGGGCATCAGCGACGCGGCCATCCAGGACTTCCTCGTCAACAACCCCATGAGGGCTCTGGCTTTCTAGAGCCGCTCGCTGGATTACCCCTGACTGCGGGCGGAAACCCGGGGGCTCGGAAGCCCCCGGGTTTTCCTTGACACACCAGGGGTCGTTGTATAGAATGATCAATGTGACTTTTTGGGCCTGACCAGCCGCAGCATTCGAGGGGGATCCAGCATGAAAACCACCTACCTGGCGAAACCGGGTGAGGTTGCCCGAAAGTGGTACGTTGTGGACGCATCCGGCAAGGTACTCGGGCGCCTGGCAAGCCAGATAGCGAAGATACTCCGGGGCAAGACTAAGCCCGAGTTTACCCCGTACGTCGATACAGGGGACTTCGTCGTAGTCGTCAACGCGTCGAAGATCGTACTGACCGGCAAGAAAGCGGAGAGGGATTTCTGGTACAGGCACAGCGGTTACCCGGGAGGACTCAAGGTGACCTCTCTGGGTGAACTCAGGGCCAAGAAGCCCGAGAAGTTGATCGAGCTCGCGGTCAAGGGCATGCTGCCCCACAACTCACTGGGCAGGCAGCTTGCGAGGAAGCTCAAGGTATACACCGGAGCCGAGCATCCGCACAAGGCCCAGCAGCCCGAGCCGCTCGACATAGCGTAATCCCCGGCGGGTTCACTGAGCATACCGCTGTTTCAAATGTTGAAAGGAGACCGGCAATGGCCCCAGAAATTCGTATGTACGCCACAGGGCGCAGGAAGGAAGCCGTAGCCAGGGTGTGGGTGACCCCTGGAACAGGCAAGATAGTCGTAAACAAGGAAGCGCTCGAGGAGTATTTCCCGCTGCAAACCTTGCAGACGCTCGTCACCCAGCCGCTACGGATCATCGACGCTACGGGGAAGTACGACGTCGAGGCCACGGTGCAGGGCGGTGGCGTTTCGGGGCAGGCCGGGGCCGTCAGGCATGGCATCGCGCGGGCGCTTTCGAGGGCGGACGCCGAGATGAGGGCGCCTCTCAAGAAGGCGGGGCTTCTCACGAGGGACCCGCGGATGAAGGAAAGGCGAAAGTACGGCCTGAAGAAGGCCCGCAAGGCGCCTCAGTTCTCCAAGAGGTAGTCCACGCGTAAACGGGGAATTCAATTGCCGGGCTTCGTGCCCGGCATTTGTGTTGTCTGCGGGGCCACACCACGGCGGGGGGATCGATTTGGGAAGGCTGTTCGTCGGGACTTGCACATCGATGACGCAGATCGCGGACGGTGGCATATCGCTGGTGGTCACGAGCCCGCCTTACTGGAACGCCATAGATTACGACGCGCATACGCACGACCCCGGCGCATGGTACCGCACACGGCGCGAGGACGTCACTTATGCCCAGTACCTGGCGTGGCTCGAGGCGTGCTTCGCTGAATGCTGGAGAACCCTCCACCCGGGAGGGTTCTGCGCGATCGTCGTCGGGACGGTGCTTCACAATGGACTGCACTACCCCCTGCCGTTCCACCTGGTCGGCATAATTGAGAAGATCGGGTACCGGTTCCACGAGGACATAATCTGGAACAAGGTGACGGGCGGGGTGAAGCGCGCCGGCGTCACCATCCAGCACCCCTACCCCGGCTACTATTACCCGAACATGATGAACGAGCACATCCTCATCTTCAGGAAGCCGGGTCCGAAGCTGTATGAGGGGAAGTCACCGGCCGATCTCGAGCGCGCGAGGATCCCGGTGGACGAGGTGTTCAAGCTCGATATCGCCAATTCAGTCTGGCACATAGCCCCCGTTCCCCCCAACAAGCACTTCAACCATCCGTGCCCGTTCCCCGAGGAGATCCCCTACCGGCTGATCAGCCTGTTCAGTTTTCCGGGGGACGCCGTGCTCGACCCGTTCCTCGGCACCGGCACGACGACCAAGGTGGCCAGGCACCTGGGGCGGGAGTGGTACGGGTACGACATCAGGGAAGAATACGTCCGCTTCGCGGAGTCGAGGCTCAGTGAACCCCTGGACCTGCGGGACCAGCTGGTCCCCCGCTACGAGAATGTCCCCGGGTCGGGGACCCGGCGTTCATACGGTTGCCGCCGGCCCCATAGGTTGTAGCAAAGCCGCCCCCGGGACGCCTCCCGCCCGCGGCGGCACAACGAACCTGGAAGGGTCGGCTTCATCCGTGTTCATCGTCATCCGGTTGCCCGCGGGGCGCATCGCGGGTCTTCTCGTCATCGCGCTCCTCGTCGCGGTACTCGCTCTTTCGCTCTGGCCCGGGTCACTCCCGGCGAGTCGGGTCGTCGCCCGCCGCACGATATGCATAGATGCGGGGCACGGCGGGATAGACCCGGGGGCCGTCGGGCCGGCCGGTGTGCTCGAGAAACACGTCAACCTTGCGATATCCAGGGTGCTCCGCGATTATCTGGAGGCATCCGGAGCGAGGGTCGTGCTCACCAGGGAGGGCGACGAGGACCCCGCCCAGGCCGAGGACCCCCTGAACTGGGGGAAAAAGGACGACCTCGTCATGCGTGTGGAGAAGGCCAGGGCCTCCGGCGCCGATGTCTTCGTGTGCATCCATTGCAACAAGTACCCAGCGCCGGACCTCGACGGCGCGCAGACATTCTACTACTCAAAGGGGCACCCCGACTCAAGGAGGCTCGCCGAAACGATTCAGGCCGAACTCGAGCGTATGACCGGCACCTGGCGCCAGGCGTTGGGCAACTCGCGTCAATTCGTGCTCCGGGAGACGAACATCCCAGCGTGCACTGTCGAGGTGGGGTTCCTCTCCAACCCCCACGAGGAACGACTGCTGTCTACCCCCGGCTACCAGGCCAAAGTGGCCTGGGCCATCTACCTCGGCATAGTGAGGTTCTTCGCGGAAGGCCTGTCCGCCTGAGAAGCCGCCGGCGTTTACTGTAACGGCCGCAGTTATGTCGACATAGTATGGGATTAGACTTGGCTTGGAGGTGAGCCTATGGACGGTTGTGGTTGCCGCCGTATGCGACCGGGCTACCCTGTGGCGGGCTATCCGGGAATGGGTTATCCGGGTATGGGCTACCCTGGGATGGTTGCGCCGTGGATGATGCCCGGATACCCTGGGACGGGGGTCGCCGGTATCGCGAATCTCTGGACCGCGGTCGGCCCGATCGTTGAGCACGGTATCCGCGAATTCGCCGCCGGCGTTTCCCTCGACCACACCCTCAGGGAGACGGCGGTCGCGGGCGTCCTCATCGGAATGGGGTGCGACCCCATGCAGGCGATCGCCGCCGTGGAGCAATTCGAGAGAATGTGCCCCGGCGTGTACGCGCTCCCCCCGATCTGAAGCCTGCGATTGACGTACCCCCTCGGACTGCGCCTTGCATAACGGAGGCGCAGCCCGCTTTTCCGGCGCTTTTGCCTTCCAATGGTCCTGGGCAGAATACCTGACCGGAGGATTTCCATCCGGCGGGGCGAATGGGACAACCCGGAACCCCCCAACCATACTTTGGAGTGTGATGCCCGATGGGCCCAGGTATCGTCATCGCAGCCCTCTCCCCGCATCCCCCGATAATCGTCCCCGAGGTGGGCGGAACCGGACTTGAGGACGCCCGGGCGACAGTCCGCGGAATGGAGGAGCTCTCGCGGCGGATAGTCGCGGCGAAACCGGACGCCCTCATCCTGGTCACGCCGCACGGCCCGGTGCTCCGCGACGCCCTCGTGGTATCGATGGCTCCATCCTTCAGGGGGGATCTTTCGCGTTTCGAGGCTCCCGGGGTCAAAGTCGAACTCGATAACGACGTGGCCCTGGCGCGGGAGATTGTGAACGAGTGTTCGAAGCGGGGGATTCCTGCCGTCGACCTGGACAGTTCAGGCTCGCTGGACCACGGCTCGGTCGTCCCGCTGTACTTCATTAATGGTGCGGGGCTCCGGTGCCCCATCGTCTCGATCACCATGGCGATGCTCGATCGGGGCGACCTGTTCGAATTCGGCCGGTGTGTAGGCGCGGCGGCGAGGAACCTCGGCAGGCGCGCGGCCCTGGTTGCCAGCGGGGACCTGTCTCACCGGCTGGTACCGGGTGCTCCCGCTGGTTACTCGCCGTCCGGGAAGAAGTTCGATGAACTCGTCGTGAAGGCGCTCGAGGAAGGCGACACGCGCGCGATCCTGGATCTTGACGAGGACCTGGCCGGCGATGCCGGTGAGTGCGGCCTGCGGCCGGTTGTCATAATGCTGGGCGCGCTCGACGGCCTCGAATACAGGCCCGAGGTCATCTCGTATGAGGGCCCGTTCGGGGTGGGATACGCGACGGCGGTGTTCGAGATGGGCCACGCCGGAGACGGCTTGCCTGCGAGAGGACGTCCGGATGCACGGCCGGAGGACGTCGAGGGAGACCCCTACGTGCGCCTCGCGCGCACGAGCCTCGAGGCGTACGTCCGTGAGGGGCGGTTGATCGAGAGGCCTATCGGCCTGCCCGCCGACATGAACAGGAAAGCGGGGGTGTTCGTATCCCTGAGACAATTCGGTATGCTCAGAGGCTGTATCGGCACGATCATGCCCCGCGAGTCGGACGTCGCACGGGAGATAATCCGGAACGCGGTGAGCGCCGGCGCCGAGGACCCCCGGTTCGAACCTGTGACGCCGGCCGAGCTGGACACACTGCAATACTCGGTGGACGTCCTCAGCCTGCCGGAGGAGGTTGCCGGCGAGTCCGCCCTCGATCCTCGCAAGTACGGGGTAATAGTTGAGAAGGGTTACAGGAGGGGGCTGCTCCTGCCCGATCTGGAAGGGGTCGAGGCGGTTGAGCAGCAGGTGTCGATAGCCTGCCAGAAGGCCGGGATCGTTTACGGGGAAAAGGGAGTCAAACTCTACCGTTTTACTGTCGAGCGACACGGCCGGAAGGACTGAGGCTGGCGGCCCACCCCCGGCCGCCGCGCTCCTGAGATACCGCGGCCGGCGGGGGCATTTTTTTCGGGAGGATGTCCAGGAACTAGAAGGAGATCCCCTTTTATGCAAGAATGCATACAATGGTGTGGAGGGGAGTGTAGCGGTGGCGATAGCGTCCAGGGAGGCGGCGTTTTACGAGGCCATCGGCGGCGGCCCCGACGTGCGGTGCCTCCTGTGCCCGCATTACTGCATCATCAAGGAGGGCCGCGCAGGCTTCTGCCGCGTCAGGCGCAACGTGGGCGGGACGCTGATGGCGACGGGCTACGCCAGGTGCAGCTCCTGCGCTGTGGATCCGATCGAGAAGAAGCCCCTGTATCACTTCTACCCGGGCTCGTACATATTGTCCGTCGGTACGGTAGGATGTAACCTGGGCTGCAGGTTCTGTCAGAACTGGCAGATCGCGCACACTGACGCGCCGACGCAGGATCTGCCGCCTGTCGACCTGGTCAGGATGGCCGTCGAGGAGCGGGCCGTCGAACCACGAGTGATCGGGATAGCCTATACGTATTCCGAGCCGCTGGTGTGGTACGAATACGTCGCGGAATGCGCCCGCGCCAATAGGGGGTACGGGCTGAAGACTGTCCTGGTTACCAACGGGTTCGTCAACCCTGAGCCGCTTCGAGAGCTCCTGCCCGCGATCGACGCGGTGAACGTGGACGTCAAGTCGTACACGAACGAGTACTACCAGCGGGTATGTTCGGGCGCGCTGGAACCGGTGCTGAAGACGGTGGAAGAGGCGTATCGCGCCGGTTGTCACGTCGAGGTCACCACGCTTATCGTGCCCGGGTTGAATGATTCGGACGAGGAGATGACCCGCCTGTCAGCGTGGCTGGCGTCGGTCGGCAAGGAGATACCCCTCCACCTGTCGAGGTATTTCCCTAACTACCGGATGACGCTACTACCCACCCCGGTCGAGACGCTGAGGCGGTTGCGCGACATCGCCATCAAAAACCTTCACTACGTCTACACCGGGAACGTGACAGGTGAGGATGGGCAGAACACGTACTGCCCGGCTTGTGGAATGATGTTGCTGGAGCGCACGGGCATGACCCTTCGCTTTTCCGGCATCAAGGACCACGCGTGCCCCGGTTGCGGCAGGCCCGCCGACATCAGGGGCGACGTGTTCTCCTGAGGCCGGTTGACAATTCGTAAAAGGGGGAGTCGAATGTGGCGGTAACGCTGAAGGGAAGGGACTTCATTTCGGTCCACGATTTCACTGTTGAAGAAGTGGAACAGGTTTTCGAGACGACCAGGTTCCTCAAGATGTTGAGCAAGACGGGCCAGCCGTATCACCCGCTCGAGGGCAAGACCCTCGGGATGATATTCACCAAGCCGTCGACTCGCACCCGGGTCTCGTTCGAAGTGGCGATGTACCAGCTCGGCGGGCACCCGCTGTTCCTGAGCTCGCAGGAGTTGCAACTCCGCCGTGGCGAGACGATAGCCGACACCGCGCGGGTTCTATCCAGATACCTCGACGGGATCATGATCCGCACGTTCTCACACGATGACGTGGTCGACCTCGCGGAGTACGCTTCGATACCGGTGATAAACGGCCTGACAGACCTGTTGCACCCCTGCCAGGCCATGGCCGACGTATTCACTATCATCGAAAAGAAGGGGACGGCCAAAGGCGTGAAGATGGTGTTCCTCGGCGACGGCAACAACGTCGCAAACTCGCTGATGTACGCCGGCGCCAAGACAGGGATGCACGTGGTCATCTGCTCGCCGAAGGGATTCGAGCCCGCCGCCGGAATCGTTGCGAAGGCAAGCGAAGACGCCCGCGAAACGGGGGCGAAGATCGAGGTGATGAACGACCCGAGGGAGGCCGTGCGCGGCGCCGACGTCATATACACCGACGTCTGGGCGAGCATGGGCCAGGAGGCCGAGCACGACAGGAAGGCGACGGCAATGAAGCCGTACCAGGTCAACTCGGAGATCCTCAATCTTGCGAAACCCGACGTGATGTTCGAGCACTGCTTGCCCGCGCACCGTGGCGAGGAAGTGACGGACGAGGTCATGGACGGGCCGCATTCGATCGTGTTCGACGAGGCGGAGAACAGGTTGCACGTGCAGAAAGCGATCCTTGCGCTGGTAATGTAGGACGCTCCTTCTTTAGAAAGGCGCGGGGGCCCGCCGGGCCACCCACGCTCAAACTGAGTACGGGACAGGTGGAACATGGAGGAGACCAGGGTCATAATAATGGGCGCCGCGGGCCGCGATTTCCACAACTTCAACGTGTTCTTCCGTGGGAATTCCGCGTACAGGGTTGTGGCCTTCACGGCCACCCAGATTCCCGACATTGAGGGGAGGACCTATCCCCCCGAGCTCGCCGGTGACGGCTACCCCGGAGGGATCCCGATCCACCCCGAGGAGGACTTGCCGCGACTCATCCACGACCTCGATGCCGACGAGGTGGTTTTCTCCTACAGCGACGTCTCCCACGAACACGTCATGCACACCGCGTCGGTGTGCCTTGCAAACGGTGCTGACTACCGGCTCCTGGGGCCGGACCACACGATGTTGCGGTCGCGCAAGCCGGTCGTCGCAATCGGCGCGGTCAGGACGGGCGTGGGCAAGAGCCAGACGACCCGCAGGGTCTGCGAAATACTCAAGGACATGGGGATAAAAGCCGTTGTCGTCAGGCATCCGATGCCGTACGGCGACTTAAGGGAACAGGTATGCCAGCGGTTCGCGACTTACGAGGACCTCGACAGGCACAATTGCACCATCGAAGAGCGCGAGGAGTACGAACCGCACATCGACAGGGGTAACGTCGTCTACGCCGGCGTGGACTACGAGGTTATCCTCAGGCGCGCGGAGGCCGAGGCGGACGTGGTGGTGTGGGACGGCGGGAACAACGACTTCCCGTTCTTCAGGCCCGACGTATTCATCGTACTGGTCGACCCGCATCGCCCGGGCCACGAGACGAGGTATCACCCCGGGGAGACGAACCTCAGGATGGGTGGGGTCATCGTCATCAATAAGGTCGACACCGCGGGGGCCGAGGGCGTTTCCCGCGTGCGCGAGAGCATACGGTCGTGCAACCCGGGCGCGATGGTGATCGAGGCGGCGTCGCCCATATTCGTCAGCGACCCGTCCGCCATCAGTGGCAAGAGGGTACTCGTGGTAGAGGACGGACCCACGTTGACGCACGGCGGCATGAGTTACGGCGCGGGCGTCGTAGCCGCGAGGAAGTTCGGGGCCGCCGAGCTCCTGGACCCGAGGTGTTTCGCCGTCGGCAGCATACTGGAGACGCTTGAGAAGTATCCCCACATGGGGCCGCTCCTCCCGGCGATGGGATACGGGACCGAACAGGTGAGGGAACTCGAGGCCACGATCAACGCGTCTGGCGCCGGCACCCTGCTCATGGCCACGCCCATCGACCTCCGGAGGATAATGAGCATTGACATACCGACCACACGCGTCAGGTACGAGATCCAGGAGATAGGTACTCCCACCCTCAAGGATGCGCTCGCGCCCATCACCCGCGGCACGCGCGGGGAAGCGGCGGAATAGGCTTGGCCGGCTGCCGGTCGAGCCGCGGGTCGGGCCGTTGTTCAACGGGATAACCTTACGTTCATGGCGGCGGGTTGGGTGCCCCGCCGCCCCCGATCTTCAAGGCTCGCGATGGCCACGCGGGCCTCATACCAGTGAATACATCAGACCGGCCAGCACGGCCCCGCCCAGTATCGTCGAGAGGTAGAGCCACCAGATGGGGCGGGGCGTTACCACAGCCACCGCCGCCAGCGCGCCGAAGTGTGTGCCGGGCCCCGAGATCAGGAAGGACAGCGCCGCTCCCCTGCTCATGCCCATCCCAACCAGCGAGCCTGTCAGCGGGATCGACGCGGCGCCCGACATGTAGAGGGGTATTCCGAGGACGGCCGCGGTGACGACGGACAGAGGCCGTCCCGCGCCGAAGACAGCATTCACCCATTGAGGCGGGACGAGCGCCTGGGCGAGTGCGCCGGCCAATGAGTAGAGCACGAAGTACCTGAGGATAAACGCCGCCTGGTTGCGCAGCGCCACGAGGAACTTCGCCATCACCGCGCCCGCCGGGACAGGTGTGCGAGCGGCGCATCCGCAGGCCGGCGGCGTGGATGGATCCTGATCGCAATCTCCAGATGGGGTTCCGGCCGCTTCCGCCTTCGTGGAGCAGCATCCCGCGGTGGCCGCCCTCGCCCCGGTCGTTTCAGCCGCAATACTGACGATGCCCTTCTGCTGCATCAGTATCGCCACCCCACCTGATACGAGACCAAGCGCGACTGCGGAGATCAACTTGGCGTTCGCCATCTCGACGCCGAGCACCCCGGCTGTGAGCGCGTACGTGGAAGGGCTCATCAGTGGCGAAGATACGAGGAACGCCACGACCGGCGGCCAGGGCACACCCGCCGCCACCAGGCCAAGCATGACCGCAGTGGTACCGCACGAGCACAGCGGCGTGAAAGCCCCAACGGCGGTGCCCATGATGACTCCGGCCCAGCCAGACCTCGCCAGCGCGGAAACAACCTTCCGCCGGTCGAGCACGGCCTCGATAATCGCCGCGACCAGGACACCCGCCGCGAGGTACCAGACGTTGTGGACCAGGGTGGTCAAGAAAACCTCCATCACCTTCTGCATCACCTTGCCGCCCCCCTGCATCGAATATTATCGATATAAATGGCTATCAAAAAGGTGCGGCGCCGCTGCCGCCGTGCCGCACGTTTCACCCTCCCGGCGGCCCGCAATTCCCGCGCAGCGCCTCACGCGCCGCGTCCAGGACCTCGCGGTTCGGGAAGAAGCAGGTCCACAGGCCGCGCTTCTCCGAGCGGATTAGCCCTGCCTCCTCGAGTACCTTGAGATGGTATGACACTGTGGATTGCGCCAACCCGAACTTCTTCACGACGTCGGTGACGCACACCCCGTTCTCGCGGAGGCAGATCCTGTCGCAGCAGGTCGCTATCTCTCCCCTGGTGAGCCAGGTAAAGAGCTCGTATCGAGTCTCGTCGCCGAGCGCCCTGAATACCTGTACGGGATTGAACGTCGTTTCCTGTTCCATCACTACCCACACCCACTTGTATCGAGGAAGTTCGATATAAGGATAGCACGACGGCGAGGATGGATCAAGACCCCGCGCGCTACAGCCGGTTGACGCCGGGGATGGCTGCCGGTCAAATCTCACAATCGTATGAAAGCCCCTGCACCGACGAACAATAAAAGATGGTTTAGCCCGCCGAGGAGTGTGAACGATGACCACGCCGCAAGCCGTCTACATAGGTGCAGTGACGCTTTACGTGGTCTTCTTCATCCTCTTCACCAGGTTCTTCTTCTGGAAATGTTACGCCGACGCGAACTACTGGAAAAAGAAGCCTTCGCTGAACGTCGGTTCCCTGATCTCCATTGCCGAGAAGATGCGGCGGACCCTGCCGTTTTTCTCCATTATGATTCCCGCGCGGAACGAGGCCGATGTCATAGAGAAGACGATAGACCACATGAGCCGGTTGAACTATCCGAAGGAGCGCTACGAGCTGATCGTGATCACGGACGAGAAGGAGGCTATGGCCAGGGACGAGGAGGCCGCGCCGGTCATAAACGGCGCGGTGGACGTGGTAGCCGGCCGGACCCCGTCCAGGATAAAACCCCAATCCAGGACATTGTTGATCGGTCTCATCACGCGGATGTGCTTCAGGGAGTTCTACCGATCGGACTGGCTCAAGGACGAGGTCCTGTCGTCGCGGCCCCTGGCGCAACTCGCGCCCGCCACGCAGCAGGCCATCGTACGCGAGCTGGCCACCGAGATCGTCGCGGGCCTCGGTAGCCCGTCGGCTGAGAGGATGGAGTCCATCGTGCACCGCGCCTTGCCGTCCGTCGGGGACGAGGAGGTTTTGCGCGTATACCCCCTGTGCTTGAGCCTCGCGATGCCGGTCGTGGCCACGTTCTGCAGGTTACGGGGGGACCGGAACGGCCGCGTGGTTGACAGGATGATACGCTGCGCGGCGCGGGCGAGCCACAATGTCACGAGAGAGATACTCCGGACTCTGACCGAGAGCATCTCGGGCGTCATCGTCCAGCAGATAACCTCACTTTGCAGGGCGCGCAAGGTCAGGCGCCTCCTTTACGAGATGTACAACGTCTGTCTCCCCACGACGCAGGACATCGTGCAGGCCAAGATCGTGGAGTACCGGCAGTCGGGTAGCGAAGCGCCCGCGCTCAAGCACGTCACCGTTCCATACGACTTCGACGGGCGCTACAACGGCTCGAGAACCGGGCGCCTCGTTCCCTCGACCAAGGGGCGGGCATTGAACTACGGCCTCGCATTTCTCGACCCCCGGAGCGAGATGTGCGGGTTCTATGACGCCGAGAGCCGGCCCGACCTCGACGTGCTGCTGTACGTGGCGTACAGGAGGCTCCAATCGGGGGACATGGTCAAAATCCTCCAGGGACCGGTGTTCCAGGTCCGCAACTTCTACCAGATGGGGCCGTTCTGCAAGATAGCCTGCCTCTATCAGGCCATAGCCCACGACTGGTACCTCCCCGCGCTGTTCAGGAGGCTGCCGTTCGTGGGGGGCACGAATCTGTTCCTGGACGGCGAGCTCATCGCGCGGGTCGGCGGGTACGACCACACTGCGCTCACCGAGGACCTCGAGATCGGGACCAGGGTGTACCTCGAGTGCGGCGCCTGGCCGGAGTACCTGCCGTATTATTCGAGCGAGCAGACCCCCCCGAGCCTGCCGGCGTTCTTCAGGCAGAGGCTCAGGTGGGGCACGGGCCACCTCCAGGTCATGGAGAAGATACGGAGGGACGAACGGTACCCCGAGTTCAAGAAGCGCCCGCTCCTGAAGCAGCTTCTTGTCAAGGGTCAGGTAGAATGGGTGCTTTACCAGGGGGCGACCGTTGTTCCGCCAATCGTGATGACGCTCTGGTGGAACGGAATGGTGGACCCGTACATCCTGCCGGACTGGACCAGGCTGATGCTGAACGGCTTCTCCCTGATCTACTTCGGCTTCACGGTGTACGCCTACTATCGTTACATGCCTTACCTTGACTCGGTGGCCAGGCCGAGGGGGCTCCTCCGCCGCGCGCTGGTTGTCGCGCAGCTGTGCTTCCTGCCCCTGGCGGCATTCTTCTTTCCGGTACCTTACTCCAGCGCACTTGTACTGAAGATGCTCAACAAGCACCCGCGGACGTGGGCGAAAACCCCGCGTACCAGGGAATAAGACTATCGACGTCACGTGATACAAGGGGGTTTTGAACTTGCCAAAGGGTGTAGTCATAATGGGCGCGGCGGGACGGGACTTCCACAACTTCAACACGTACTTCAGGGGAAACGCCGGCTACCACGTGGTCGCGTTCACGGCCACGCAGATCCCCGACATTGAAGGGAGGATCTACCCCGCCGAATTTGCGGGCCCGGGTTATCCCGACGGGATACCCATTCGCCCCGAGGTCGAATTGCCGGCTCTGCTCGATGCGGGCGGGGTGGATGAGGTCGTGTTCTCGTACAGCGACATCCCGCACGAGTACGTCATGCACAAGGCCTCGCTGGTATTGTCCAGGGGTCCGGACTTCAGGATGCTGGGCCCCGAGGCGACCATGCTCAAGTCCACAAGGCCGGTCGTGTCAGTCACCGCGGTGCGTACCGGCGTGGGGAAGAGTCAGACCACCCGCAAGGTCAGGGAGATCCTGACGGGGATGGGGTACCGCGTCGTGGTCGTACGCCACCCAATGCCGTACGGAGACCTCATGAAACAGGCGTGCCAGCGGTTCGCCACGTTCGAGGACATGGACAGGTTCGAGTGCACCGTGGAGGAAAGGGAAGAATACGAGCCGCACATCGAGAACGGGACTGTTGTCTACGCCGGTGTCGATTACGAGCGGATACTTCGAGCTGCCGAGGACGAGGCCGACGTGGTGCTGTGGGACGGCGGCAACAACGATTTCCCGTTCTACAGGCCCGACCTGAGCATAGTGCTCGTCGACCCGCACCGCCCCGGCCACGAGACCCGGTACCACCCGGGCGAGACAAATTTACGAATGGCGGACGTGGTCATCATAGCGAAGATCGAGACCGCCACTCCAGAGGGCATCGAGTCGGTCAGGGAGAGCGTGCGGCGACTGAACCCCGACGCAACGGTGATCGAGGCCGCGTCGCCGATATTCGTGGACGACCCGCGCTCCATTCGTGGGAAGCGGGTGCTGGTGATAGAGGACGGTCCGACACTCACGCACGGAGAGATGAGCTACGGCGCCGGTGTCGTGGCCGCCAGGAAATTCGGCGCCGCGTCGCTGGTCGACCCCAGGCCGTTTGCCGTCGGAAGTATCCGGAAGGCATACGAGACATATCCTCACCTGGGTACGCTCTTGCCTGCGATGGGTTACGGAGAGCGCCAGATCAAGGAACTCGAGGCCACCATCAACGCGGCGGACGCCGACCTGGTGCTAATCGCCACGCCCATCGACCTCGCGAGGGTGGCGGGAATTCAAAAACCCGCGTTGCGGGTCAAGTACGAACTGCAGGAGATCGGGCTCCCGACGCTGAGACAGGTGCTGGAGGAGTTCGACAGGGGTGTCGTCAGGACGAGGCTGGGATTCACGGGACCGGCCGTCGGGGCCGGCCGGGAGGCGGGACCGCGGCCCGAGGCGAGACCTCACTGAGGCTGCCAATGCGGGCACGGTAAGGGCGGCGGCGGGCCGGGCGCGAGCGCTTTGACAAGCGTCGGGGGCGGGGTCCATAATAGGGATGCGCTGCCGTCGATCGGCATTCTGTTATGGGGTGGTCCGGTGGACTGGAAACTTCTCGCCAGTACGTTTACGCTCGTGTTTTTCGCGGAACTGGGCGACAAGACACAGCTAGCGACCATGATGCTCGCCGCCCAGTCGGGCTCGCCGTCGTCGGTCTTCATCGGGGCGTCGCTCGCCCTCGTGCTCACGTCGTTCCTGGGGGTCTTATTCGGCGAGGCCGTCGTTCACTTGCTGCCGCAGAGGTACATAACGACGGGGTCGGGCGTGGCGTTCATCGTACTGGGGTTGTTGCTGGTGCTCGGCAAGTTCTGATATAATAAAACGTACAGTGCGCCTATAGCTCAGCGGATAGAGCACCGGCCTCCGGAGCCGGGAGCGCAGGTTCGATTCCTGCTAGGCGCACCATTTCATTTGTCCCGATTCTATCTTCATGCGGAGCCGCAGGATGGACAGTGAGGCGCATTCACCGGCCTCGGATTCCCGCAGTTCGGGCACGCTCCCTCGATAATTCCCCCACATGAAACGCAGTATTTGCCCGCCGTCCTGGGGAAACCGCAATGCGGGCACTGACCCCTTTTCAAGCGAGACCGCGCGAGCCTTTCGGGGTTGAGCACGTAGCGCCTCAACGCAACCAGCCCGAACGCGGTCAGCACCGTGCCCGCCAGCGAAACGGCGAGCTGCATGTACCCTCTCAGCAAGTGATATGAGTACTGTGCGGCCACGACGACGGCCTGTATGGTGGCGAAGGCGAGGAACGCCGTGGCCAGGATGAGGTGCCGGCTGCCCGTCCTTCGCATCCGCTGCCACAGTGTAAGAGCCAGGATGAAGACGGGGAGAGTATAGGCGCACCTGAGGAGGAACAGCTTCAGCTCGCGGAGTCTGACGGCCGATTCGTATTCATTGAATACAAGGCGTCTCTTTTCGTTCTCGGCCCGCTCTTCGTCCGCAAGCGCCCCGCGCGCGCGATCTCGTACGGTGACCGCCACGTCACGGCGAGTGAGCGCGGCTTCGTAATCTTCTCTCGCCAGTTCCCACGCACTCTTCGCCGCGTCATTAGCCTTGCCCGACTCGAGGAGCACACGATATTCTTCCCGGCGGAACTCGTACGCGGCCTGGGACTTGGCGAGCCGGTCGGCCTCCTCGGCGTATAGCCTGTCGGCCTCCTGCAACTCCAGCCGGAGGCGGTTCAGCGTGTCGTTGTGCTTCGCCGTCCCGTGTTTTGCCTCGATGGCCGGCATGTCGGGGTGCGGCACGAGCGACGACATCCTGTTGAGAGTCCAGACACCGCCGATGAGCAGGAAGACCACCATACCCACCGCGAGGATGCGCTCGACCCGCCCGGTTTCAACCTGCTCGATTTCCTCGAATTCGGCATCGCGCCTCAACGCCACGTACTTCGCCTCCACACCCTGCGTTCTCGTCGCCCCACTATAGGACGGTGCTTGAGTAGCGGTTGTTCCGGCAATTCTCTGCCAGCGCCGCACTATCCTTGCGGCCACCGGGCTGGAGCCCGCTGGGAGCCCACGGAGAGGATATGGGGGCAAAGGCGGAGAATGAACTGCATGCTCACCCCGGGGACGAAAGGAATGGATGCATCAGATGCAGGCAGCCCTTTTCGGCGCAGTGGAAGCCGTATTATTCGACATCGATGGGACGCTTACCGACACCGTGACGGCGATCGAGGAATCCATGAGAATGGCGCTGGATGAATTCGGCTGGGGGGACCTCATGCCTTGCGACCTTCGTAGACTGATAGGGAAGCCGTGGCAGGAATTCATCCCCAGGATGCACCCGCAGGATCCCGAGGGATTCCGCCGGCGGTTCATGGAAATAGCCAAGGACGTGCAGGGAGCCAGGGCGCCGTTTCCCGGGATACCAGAGGCGCTCGCGGAACTCAAGGCCGCCGGCTACAGGATGGCCATAGTCACGACCAAGTCGCGCACAATCACCGATTACATGCTCGAGAAATTCGCCCTGGGGGACTATTTTGAGGTGTCGATCAGCGCCGACGAGGTGCGGTCACACAAACCTGAACCCGAACCGGTACTCAAGGCGGTCGAAGCGCTCGGCGTGGCGCCCCGCCGGTCCGTCATGATCGGGGACACACCCATGGACGTCCTGGCGGGCAGGCGCGCCGGGACGTGGACCACCGCGGTTACGTGGGGTATGGGCTCCCGGGAGGAGCTGGCCGCGGCGGGGCCGGACTTCGTGCTTGAGAGCGTTTTGGATATAACCGGCTTGCTCGTGCCGCGCGGGGGGAATGATTTTGCCAGCCGGTGACCGGGACGACATCAAGCGGCTGAAGGGCGGGGGCACTCGAAGGAGCCTCGTCATATCCATACTTTTCAGCATCGCGGTCCTGCTGCTGGTATTCGTTTTCGTTCCGGACCGCGCCAGGGCGTTGCAGTCTTTACGATCGTTCAGCCGGCAGAGGCTCGTCGTATGCGCCGCGCTCCTGGTCGCGGCGTGGCTGGCCGACACACTCAGGCTCCAGATCCTCACGAAAGGGATCGGGAAACCGAGCGCGTTTTCGCTTGCGTTCCGCGCAATACTGGCGGGCAACTTCATGACTCTGATCACACCGTTTCTGTTCGGCGGAGCCCCGGTGGTCGTATACGGGCTGAAGAAAACGGGGATGAACTGGGGAGAAGCCACCGCCGTCGTGGTGGGGGGCGGGATCGTTTCGCAGTGCGCCCTGCTCACAATGGCTGTATGGTCGATGGTGCGGCTCAACCAGCACGGCGCCGTTATCGCGTGGGGAAGGCTCTACGACTTCATCGTGCCGGCCTACGCGGTGGGGCTGATAGGTTTCTCGGTCCTGGCGCTGCGGGCCGACGTCGTGGAGGGCTGGATGAAATCCTGGCTCTCGCGGACGAAGGTGGCGACCTCGAGGGGCAGGAATTTCAGGTTGAGGCTGGTATCGGTGGGCCGGAAGCTCATCAGGAACCTGAAGGAGTTCCGCAAGAGCCTCCGGCTTCTGGCCCGCGAGAACATCGTCTACGTCGCGGCTGCCTACGTGTACGCGCTGCTCTATTTCACCATGATGTTCGCCATGGGGCCGGTCATCCTGGCCGGGCTCGGCGTCAGGTACTCTCGGGTAACCATATTTGCGTTGCAGGTACTGGTATACGTGGTGGCGGGGTTCACCCCGACCCCCGGGGGTAGCGGCGCGGCCGAGCTCGGCTCGTTCGTCCTCCTCGCCCCGGTTGCCCCCGTCCACGTCATCGGCGCGTTCCTCGTGGTCTGGCGCCTGTTCACGTTCTACCTCAACCTGCTGGCGGGCGGGATAGCATTCACGTTCATCCTCCGCGAGATCCTCGCGGAAGAATAAGCCCACAAGGGGGATGGCTCCACTGAAACGGCGCATTCCGCGTAACCCGGGGCACCAGGAGCCCCTGCTGGGGATAGAAGAAGAGATATTCGTAACCCACCCCGAGAGGACGTCGCTCGAATCCCTTTACTACCTGGCGAAGCTCCTCTGGAAGAACCCGAGATATTATTACTCGCACAGCGACTCGAATTTCGCCAGGGGCAACGATGTCAAGCAAGGGATCATGGGGGGCGTGGAGCTCTCCACGGGGTGCCACTCGGACGTCGCAACACTCGTCGATGACCTTGCGGCAAGGCGCGCCGAGTTCTCGGCGACCTGCAGCGATGCTCTTCTCGTGCCCGTCGGGCACCTCATAGACCTGAGCGCCCCCACCCTCACGTGCGGCATGCACATCCATATCGGGAACCTCCCCGACAGCAAGCGAGCGTACGCGGCGCTCGTTCACTACCTGCCGCTCCTCGCGCTGATAGCGGCCAACGCGCCGTTCGTTGCAGGCCAGTATTTCGGCCAATCGTACCGGATGGCGCACTCATACGCCATCGGGGCGCTGCGGTCGGACCCGTGGTACAGGTTCCAGGACATAATCTTTGCGCGGAGACTCGGGACTATAGAGATACGGGTGTTCGACCCGGTCTGGGACCTGGGACGGCTCAGGATGCTCGTGGACTGCATCCTGGCGATAGTCAAGGACGGCCACGAATACGCGCTCGACCGCGAAACGTACAATTGTTTACGGCCGAAATTCGTCGTCGAGGGGTACTCCGGCGAACTCAGGCCGCTCTACGAGGAACTCAGGGGTATAATCGACGTGCCGGAGGAGCTGTTCAAGACCACCCCGTCCGACAAGGTGAAGGCAGTGTACGAGGAACGCGGACTGCTCCCGACCTACTCGGCACTCGATAACGCATACAGGAACAACGTGTTCGAGGCCAGGGACGTGCCCGCCATGAAGAAGCAGCCCGCCCGGGCCGCGGTCGGCCTGGCTTCATATTACATCGTGCGACTCCCCTACAAGCTGCAGAAAGTGCTGAAGGAGTGGTAGGCTTGGCCTGGGTACTCGGAATCATCGTCCTGTGGCTGGCCGTTTACCTTTTCCTGCGGAAGGTGTGGTTCTACCGCGATCCCATCAGGCGGCCGGCGGCCCCGCCGGGGTCGATACTGTCGCCCGCGGACGGGACCGTCGTGTACATGAGGCCATTCAAGCAGGGCAAGGTGGTCTGTGAGAAGCTCGGCGAACAAGTTGAAGTCGCTGAGATATGCAAGGGCGGGCACGATTACAGCGGCGACGGATGGCTTGTCGGGGTGTACATGTCACCGCTCGACGTCCACTTCAACTACGCCCCGGTGAGCGCCACCGTCGAGGGCGTCATAAGCACCCCCGCCGCGGTGAATCTCCCGATGGTCGACCTGTGGGAGTACGTAAAGCTGACGTACCTCCGACGCGCGGTCGACCTGTTTTCCCACAAGTTCAGGCTGGTCAACGAGCGAAACACCGTGTTCCTGGGCGCCGCCGGCGGCTCCCCGAGGATCGTCCTTGTCGAGATAGCGGACAAGTTCGTCAACAAGATCAAGTGCTTCGTCAAGCCGGGCGACACCGTGGCGGCCGGCGACAAGATATCCTTCATAGACAGGGGTTCCCAGGTCGACATGCTCATCTACGACGAGAACATCGAGTTCAAGGTGAAGCCGGGCCAGCACGTCACCGGCGCTCTCACCGTCATCGCCACATTCAAACCCCGTAACCCCTGAGGGTGGTTGTCCTCCAGGCGATCACGAGTAGTACTTCTTGAGCCCGGCAAGCAGGGCGCTGGCCGCGCGCCTGCAGAACTCGTCGCTCTGGAGCAGCGACTCCTCCTCCGCGTTGCTTATGAACACGACCTCTGCCACGACCGAGGGCACGGGGCACGTCCTCGCCACGTAGAACTCGGCGCGCCTCACGCCGTTGTCTGCGCGGCCCAGCACCCTTACGAGCTCGGACTGCAGCGCATCCGCCACCGTCCGTGAGGCCTCGGCGTTGAGCGTGCTCGCGGCGTAATACAGGGTCGAACCCGACTTCGAGCGGTCGACGTTCGCATTGTTGTGAATAGACAGGAACAGGTCCGCGCCGGAGTCGGCCACCCTCGCCACCCTGGCAGAGAGATCGCCCGCGTGCCCATTCTCGCCCTGTTCGCCCTGCGGCGGCTCCGCGCCGGAGTCGTCGGAGCGGGTCATCACCACTTTTGCGCCTTCCCGCTCGAGCATAGCCTTGAGGGCCAGAGCGATTTTCAGGTTGGGGACCTTTTCGTAGAGGCCCCTCTGACCTATCGCCCCGGGGTCGCGCCCGCCGTGGCCCGGGTCGAGGACCAGCGTCTTGCCGGCGAGTCCGGGCTCGAGGAACTCCACGGTGAACAGGTTGGGCGACCGCCTCGCGATGTGTCTCTTCCACGATGCCACGTCGAGCGATATCGATACACCGTTATCGTTTCTTCCTGCCCGCACGGCCTTGATGAACTGCCCTCGCGACCCCGCGCCGGGCTGGCCGGTCAACGCGGCCCCGGGGATTACCAGATCGATTCCTGCCCCACCATCGCGCGGGCGGAGAGATGGGTCGACGTATCCAAGCGTGGACACCGATACCACGTCGCGGCCCGCCTTCTTCTCGACAGTCACCCCCGTGACGGTGGTCTCGAGGCTGACCACCACGCGGCCCGGCTTCGACTCGACCACCTTCAGGCTGGGCTTCTCGGTGAAATCGACCCGCACGCCGTTCTCGTTGAGAGATATCGTCCCGAGCTCGAACGCGTTCAGATCCAGCTTTGACGGGCTTCCGCCCTTGTTCTGCGCCCATACCGCGAGGGTCTTGCCACCCTCCACCTGTCTCACGAGAGGAGAACCGAACGAACCCTCGATGACGAGGTCTTTCCTGTACGCCGAGGAAGCGCGGAGTGAGACCCTGCGGATCACCGGCGTGTACGTCACCTGGGCCAGGGACGAACTGATCCAGCCGGTTTGCCCCGTGTCGGTGGTGATCTGGTACCAGCCGGACTGCGACCCCAGAATCTTGAACACCTGGCCTCCCTTGAGCCTCCCAATTTGTTTGTGGTTCGTGCCCGGGCCGTTCCTCAGGTTCACGAACGTCCCCTTCACTTTACCGAACATGCTTGGCCTGATACTCCACTCGTCGTCGGTTATGTCGTAATTCACGGACTTGAGAAACGGGGCGGCATTGTTCACCCTCACGTCCTTGCCCTCGACCCAGCCGCTCTTGCCACTCCACTGAACCTGCACCCAGCCCGATTCACTGCCGGCGTACTTCGCCGTGGCGCCGGCTCCCAGCCTTGCTATTACGTTTGCCGTGCTGCCGGGCCAGGACCTGACGGGTGTATTGGCGCGGTTCACGTAGACAGTGCGCTCCACCTTGCCCACCAGGAGGTCGGCCGGATCGAGCGTCTTGAGCTGGCCAAGCGGGGCATATATCCAGGCGTAGCCGGACTCCCACGCGACCTTGACCCATTTTCCACGCTGGGCCGTCGCGCGGAGGGTTGCCCCCCTGGAAACCGAACCCAGGAGCGCCTCGGATGTCGCCGGCCCCTTCCGGACGTTCGCCCTGTCGACGGTGACCACGAAGAACGTGGTGTCGTCCGCCATTTCACTGTCGACAAGCGGCGACCATACCCAACCGTCCTTTCCGGACGGTAGCCTCACCTTGATCCATTCGTCCCTGGTTTCGAGCACCTCGAGGCGTTCGTCCGCTTTCGCCTCACCAACCTTCGAGTAGGTGGTACCCGGCCCCGAACGCACGTTAACCTTGGGCTGGTTGACCGTGACGGTGGCGGCCAGCGCCGCGCCGGCTCCCCACACCGCGGTGAGCAGCAGCGCCAGGCACAGTGTGAAACACGAAAAAACGAGCCTCCTACGCAATTCGCACACGGACCTCCTTGCGACCCCCACAGGTAGAGACGGTAAAACCTGCATGAGGTTCCATTATTACAGCAATTTCTCCAGCATTCGGCGCTATTCCTACAGGTAGCCTGTTCCGGCAGTAGTTTCCTCAACAAAATTCGGCTCGAAGCTCCTGGTTGTGTCCAGTTGCCACTGCTACGGTCTAAGGTCACCAGTAAGGGTCAAATCACGATACCATCCAGGGTTCGGGAACGCCTTGACATCGAATATGGTGATGAGGTCGTGTTCGACTTCACGGAGGATAGGGAAGTAGGGTAATCCGGTTCCGCCCAAACGGAAAAAGCGCAGCGAGTACTAGCATACACCCCATTGCATAGATAGTCAGTGGGGGTGTATACTTATGCCATCCAAATGGGGAGGGGTTCCGGTGAGCAAGGTAGTGCTGGCGTACTCTGGAGGGCTCGATACATCTGTATCAATAAAATGGCTCCAGGAGAAATACGGCGCCGAGGTCATCGCTCTCACGTGCGATGTAGGTGAGGGCAGGGACCTGGAGTTCATCAGGAAGAAAGCGCTGACGATCGGGGCCTCCAAGGTCTACGTGGTCGACGCCAAGGAAGACTTCGTAAAGGATTATGCATTCGCCGCGCTCAAGGCGAACGGCCTGTACGAGGGCAAATACCCGTTGACAGCCTCCCTGTCCCGGCCGCTCATTGCAAAGGTCCTGGTCGAGATAGCCGAGAAGGAGGGCGCCGACGCGGTCGCGCACGGATGCACGGGCAAGGGCAACGACCAGGTCAGGTTCGACGTATCGGTGTCGGCGCTGAACCCGGGGATCAAGGTGATCGCGCCGGTCAGGGAATGGCCGATGTCGAGGGAAGAAGAGATCGAGTACGCCCACAAGCACGGCATACCCGTGCCGGTCGACAAGAAGAGCCCGTACAGCATCGACCAGAACCTGTGGGGCCGCAGCATAGAGTGCGGCAAGATCGAGGACCCGTGGGAAGAGGCGCCCGCCGACGCGTTCCAGTGGACGGTCGACCCCGCCAAGGCCCCGGATGAGCCTGAGTACATAGAGATAGGGTTCGAGAAGGGCATTCCCGTGTCCATCAACGGCAAACCGTATGCGCCGGTTGACCTGGTGATGAAGATGAACGAGCTCGGTGGCAAGCACGGAGTCGGCCGCATCGACATGGTCGAGAACAGGCTCGTCGGGATCAAATCCCGCGAGATCTACGAGTGCCCCGGCTCGATCATTTTGATAACCGCGCACAGGGACCTTGAGTCGTTCAACCTGCCGCGCGAGGTGTTCCAGTTCAAGCCGCTCATCGACAAGCAGTACTCCGAGATGACATATTTCGGCCTGTGGTATTCGCCCTTGAAGGCGGCGCTGGACGCATTCATCGACGAGACGCAGAAGACGATAACCGGCGTGGTGAAGGTGAAGCTGCACAAGGGCTCCTGCATGGTGGTCGGCCGCAAGTCCCCGTATACTCTGTATAACTACAAGCTGGCGACCTACGACAAGCAGGATGCTTTCGACCACGAGGCCTCTAAGGGCTTCATCGACATCTGGGGCCTGCCGACCAAGGTGTACTACACGGTGAACAGAGCGGTGGCTGCGTCGAAGGACTCCGGCGATGCTCCGGCGAAGAGCGGCAAGAAGGTGTACTGCGGGGCTGCCGACTGCTGACGGCGGGACGGCAACGAGAGCGGCGCCTGATGGGGGGAGTCAGTTGAAGGCCTGGGGCGGCCGTTTTACGAAACCGACCGATCAAATGGTGGAGGGGTTTAACTCCTCCATTTCTTTTGATAGGCGACTTTACAGGGAAGACATCGCGGGGAGCATCGCTCACGCGAGGATGCTCGCATCCCGAGGCATCATACCGGTAGAGGATGCGGACCGAATCGTCCGTGGCCTCGAGGAGATCCTCAGGGAGATAGACGAAGGGCGGTTCGAGTTCCGCGTCGAGGACGAGGACATCCACCTCAACATCGAGCGACGCCTCATCGAGAAGATCGGCGAGGCCGGAGGGAGACTCCACACCGCGCGCAGCAGGAACGACCAGGTGGCGCTCGACTCGCGGCTCTATGTGCTGGGCCAGGTGGAGGCGGTATCGGGCGCCGTGGTCGCGCTGCAGAAGGCGCTGGTCGCGAAAGCCAGGGCGCATCTCGGCGCCATCATGCCCGGGTACACCCACCTCCAACGCGCGCAGCCTGTGTTGTTCTCGCACCACCTGATGGCGTACTTCTGGATGCTCGGGCGCGACAGGCAGAGGCTGGCGGGCTGCGCCGGACGTGCCTCGATAAGCCCACTTGGAGCGGGGGCGCTGGCAGGCACTACCTTCGACATCGATCCCGAGATGAGCGCACGTGAACTGGGGCTCCAAGCCACGTTCAGGAACAGCATGGACGCGGTGGCCGACAGGGATTTCATTGTCGAGTTCGTCTTCTGCTGCTCGGCGGTGATGATGCACTTGAGCAGGCTTTGTGAGGAACTCGTGTTGTGGTCGTCCACTGAATTCGGATACGTCGAGATGGACGACTCATTCTCCACGGGTTCCAGCATCATGCCCCAGAAAAAGAACCCCGACGTCGCCGAGCTCGTACGTGGGAAGACAGGAAGGGTCTATGGGGACCTGATCGCGCTGTTAACCACGATGAAGGGCCTACCGCTTGCGTACCACTCGGACATGCAGGAGGATAAAGAGCGCCTGTTCGACGCGGCCGACACTGTGACGTCGTGCCTTGCGGTATGCAGGGGTATGATAGAAACGATGACTGTGAAAGAGGAGCGCATGAGGGCGTTCGTTTCGGCCGATTTCTCAAACGCGACCGAAGTCGCCGACTACCTGGTGAGGAAGGGAGTGCCGTTCCGCAGGGCGCATGAGATAACGGGTCGCATCGTGCGGCACTGCATCGACCGCGGGGTGTACTTGAGCGGGCTGACGCTCGAGGAGTTCCGCGGCTTCTTTGACGGGTTCGAGTCCGATGTATTCGAGTCCCTTACCCCGGAGGCGTGCGTGAACAGGCGAAACTCGCCGGGCGGAACGTCGCCCGCGAGGGTCAGGAAGCAGATAGAGGAGGCGGAGAGACTCCTGGCGCGGCTGCCATGAACCCCCACTAATAATGCAAGGATTATCACCCAAGACTAAGCTCCGCGGGTAAGAAGCGGAGGTGAATGGCATGCCCGAGAAGTTCCGTAAAGGTCGTTCCGCGTTCGACGTCAACAGGTACCGGTACGAGACAGGTGAAGATCTCAACCGGGACATCGATGAGCGCAAGCGGGTCTCCCCGTCGCCGGGCGGGGCGACATTCGGCGGTAATGTTGACGAGAAGCGGACACCCGGCACTCCCGCGACCGGCGGGATGACTGACGAGCGGACCGGCGGCGACAAAGGCAGGAGCTAGATTCGGGGCCAACAGGACGCGAACTACTCGCAAGGGGCGGCTAAGCCGCCTCTTTATCGTTGTGCGCCCGGCAGGGCGCGTTCACTAGTGGGTGAGAGTCCCATACAGGCCCGACAGGGGGAACTGTTAGCCGGACGGCAAGGGTGTCCACTGTGAGGTGGAATCTGGAGGAAGCCGCAGGCAAGCGCTGGCCTGACGAACAGGAACCGCATACGAGGCGGTCACGCTGGGGGAGGAGGCAACTATCTTCAAAGCCCGATACCTGTACGGAAAGCGTGGACGTAGATGCGGCGGGCATAAGCGTGAAAGTGGACGCGCAATACCCGGGGAGGCCTGCTAGCTGGCCATGAGCTATGGCCGTTGAAAGGCGGTCAGATAGGCTGGCAGGAGTCAGCAGAGGGCGTAGTAGGTTCATCGACCGAACCGAAGGCCTGAACATGAAGCATGGGATGGGAGACTTGAATTCCGATGGCGACAGGAGACGCAGACAGTATGGCTGAGATGCCCGAATCCCGCCCCGAGGGTAGCGGACGGAATCCGCGAGAGCAGGGGACGGGTGCGTCAAGCGCCACGGCAAGGGGAGGGACCTCCCAACCGGAAGCGGAGCGGATGATGGAAGCGGTGGTCGAACGCGAGAACATGATAGCGGCGTTGAAGCGAGTGAAGGGTAACAAGGGGGCGGCTGGGGTAGACGGGATGACCGTGGACCAGCTGATGCCATACCTTCGCGAGCGCTGGCCGCGAATCAGGGAAGAACTGTTGACAGGGCGGTACGTACCGTCACCCGTACGGGGAGTGGAGATACCGAAGCCCGGTGGGAGAGGGAAGCGGAAGTTGGGCATTCCCACGGTAGTGGACCGGCTGATTCAACAGGCGCTGCAGCAGGTACTGACGCCCGTATTTGACCCTGGGTTTTCCGAATCGAGTTACGGGTTCCGGCCAGGCCGGAGCGCACACCAGGCGGTACTCAGAGCGCGGTCATACGTAGCGGAGGGTAGACGCTGGGTGGTCGATCTTGATCTGGCTCAGTTTTTCGACCGTGTGAACCACGACATCCTGATGGCGAGGGTGGCGCGGAAGGTCAAGGACAAGCGGGTATTACGGCTTATCCGCCGGTATCTTCAGGCGGGGATGATGGAAGGGGGTCTGGTGTCGGCGCGCCGTGAGGGTACACCGCAGGGCGGGCCACTTTCGCCACTTCTATCGAACATCCTGCTTGACGACCTGGACAAGGAACTGGAGAGGCGAGGGCACGCGTTCTGCCGCTATGCCGACGATGGAAACGTGTACGTGCGGTCGGAGAAAGCTGGAGAGCGTGTGATGGCCTCGTTGACGAGGTTTCTTGAGAGGCGGCTGAGGCTGAAGGTCAACGCGGATAAGAGTGCGGTAGACCGCCCGTGGAACCGGAAGTTTCTGGGGTACTCGATGACGTTTCACCGGAAGCCGCGCCTGAAAGTGGCGGAGGCGTCGGTGGAACGGATGAAAGCGAACCTCAGGGGAATTCTTCGGGAAGCCAGAGGACGGAGCCTTGGACAGCTTATCGAGGAACTTGGCCCGATACTGCGGGGCTGGACGAATTACTTCCGGCACGTGGAGTCGAAGGGTGCATTTGAAGAACTCGATGGCTGGATACGGCGGAGGCTGCGATGCATTCTCTGGCGTCAATGGAAGCGTCCATGGACGCGGGCGAAGAACCTTATGAAGCGGGGATTAACGGAGGAGCGGGCGCGGAAGTCAGCTGCCAATGGCCGAGGCCCCTGGTGGAACTCAGGCGCCCACCACATGAACCAAGCTTTTCCGAAATCCTACTACACCCAGATGGGACTCGTGTCACTGCTCGATCATCTACACTATATCCAATGTGTTTCATGAACCGCCGGATGCGGAACCGCATGTCCGGTGGTGTGGGAGGACGGCGGGGGCAACTCCGCCTCCTACCCGATCCAGGAACGGCCCGGCGTCCCGCCCGGGCAGGATAACCCCCGCTCCGGAAGAATAATACTGTTCCGCGGGGGTGAATTGATGGAAGTCCTGGCCCTGATCGGTTCGAGCGGGACGGGGAAGAGCTACAGGGCGTCCCTCGTGGCTCACGACCTCGGCGTGGATCTCATCATTGACGACGGCCTGCTCATCAAGGATTCCAAGATACTCGCGGGCCGGTCAGCAAAGCGGGAGGCCACCATGCTCGGCGCCGTCCGGAGGGCCATATTCTCAGACCCCGCCGACGCCATCGAGGTATCAACCAGGATCAGGGAACTCAACCCGAAAAGACTCCTCATACTCGGGACGTCCCGTGAGATGGTCGACAAGATCGTCGAAGCCCTGAACCTTCCGCTGCCCTGCCGGATTATCGACATTAACGAGGTGTCGAGCCAGGAGGACGTGCGGAGGGCGATTCGCATCAGGCGGGAACAAGGGAAGCACGTGATCCCCGCCCCGACGTTCGAGGTCAAGAAGACATTCTCCGGCTATCTCGTCGATCCTCTCAGATTCTTCCTTCGCAGGAGGGCGGAGCCGGGCGACCACCCATTCGTCATCGAGAAATCAGTGGTCCGTCCCACCTTCAGTTCCCTCGGCAAGTTCATGATAGCCGACTCGGTCGTCATGGCCATAGCCACCAGGGCGGCTCGCGAGGCGCCCGGGGTGGCGCGCGTCATCAAGGTGCAGATCGAGAGCAGCGACGAGGGCGTCGTGCTCACCGTCGACCTGTCGGTATCCTACGGCCACCAGGTCTACAGGGTTATGGAGGACGTGCAGCGCGCCGTCAGGAAGACCGTCGAGCACATGACCGCCCTCAACGTGCTGGCCGTGAATGCGCGAGCCCGCAAGCTGAGCACGGACTGACCCCCATCCACCCACGCAGGTTTTCTCCCGTTCATGTCGAACTACTTATTTTAAGACTCCGGCTTCGTAGCCTGGTCATCGAATATGTATGTGCCAGAGAGACTGGGAGTGGACCCCATGAGAATGAGCTACGCGCTCAACCTGCAGCAGACGCAAAAACTCATAATGACTCCCGAGCTCCGCCAGGCCATAACCATTCTTCAGATGGGCGCCATGGACCTGACCGACTACATAGCGGACGAGGTAATGCAGAACCCGCTACTCGAATCGAAAGAGGAGCCCGCTGAGGAGAGCGCCCAGAACCAGGACACCCCCGAAACCCTCGACTGGCTGGAGTACTTCAACGACTCCAGCGACACCGGGTACATCCCCAGGTGGCGCGATGAAGACCGGTCGCCGTTCGACTACTTCGTGCCCAGGGGGCCGACGCTGAACGAATACCTCCTCGACCAGCTGTGCCTGAGCGTGTTTACCGGCCGCGAGCGGGAGATAGGCGAATTCCTGATAGGCAACATAGACGAGAACGGCTACCTCAGGTGCACGCTTGACGATGTCGTAATACACCTCGGGTACAACATGGACGAGGTCACGGGCGTGCTGAATCTGATACAAAGCTTCGACCCCGTCGGGGTAGGCGCGCGGGACCTGAAGGAATGCCTGTTGCTCCAGATGGAGTACCTGGAGTGCAATAACGCGCCGGCGAGGATTATCATCTCAGACTACCTCGAAGACCTGGCCGCCGGCCGGTACACCAGGATTGCCAACGAGATAGGGTGCTGCGTTCAGGACGTGCAGAAAGCGGCGGACCTCATCCGGACGCTTGACCCCAAGCCCGGCAGGCGTTTCGCGGGGGCGGATGAGACCAATTACGTGATCCCCGACGCGGTCGTGGAGCGAGTCTGCGGAGAGTACGTGGTCATCGTGAACGATTCGATGCTCCCCCGCCTGACGATAAGCCCGTTCTACAGGAGGCTCCTGATGAACGAGGCGAAGGACGGCGAGACACGCAAGTTCCTCGAGAACCGCTTCAACTCGGCGCTATGGCTGCTGAAGAGCATCGAACAGCGGCGACTCACCCTGTACCGCGTCATGGAGAGCATCGTGAAGATCCAGAGGGAGTTCTTCGACTACGGCACGAGGCACCTGAAGCCAATGACATTGCGGCAGGTTGCCGACATGATCGGCGTGCACGAGTCCACGGTCAGCCGCGCGGTGGCCAACAAGTACGCGCAGACGCCGCACGGCGTCTTCTCGATGAGGTCTTTCTTTAACAGCGGCGTGGCCAGCACTGGCGGCGGGAGCATCTCGTCGAAGGCGATCAAGAAGATGATCGAGGAGATGATCCGCGGGGAGAGTACCTCGAATCCTCTCAGCGACCAGAAGATCGCCATGATGTTCGCCAAGCGCGGGATATCGATATCGCGGAGGACGGTCACCAAGTACCGCGAGGAACTTGGCATCTCGAGTTCCGCCAGGCGGAAGAGATACTAGCGACCTCGTCCGGGGCGTCCCGGGCCTTCCTTTTCCATTTCGTACTGTTTTCTCGTGATCGAATCGACTTCCTCCTGGCCGAGCATCGCGGTTATCAGCCGTGATATCACGAGGATGACCGGGATGTTGGTTGTCCAGCGTGTTACGGAGAACCTCGCCCCCAGCGACGCGGTTTCGAAAAGGAACATCGGTATCTTGAGCGTCGACCAGGCTCCGAGGAGGACCATAACGTTGTAAAACGAGGCTCCCTTTCTGAGCATCATTGACGCCACGGGAAACGCACCGTAGAGAGGCCCCGCGGCAAAGGCGCCTATAAAGACCGCCAGCGCTATCCCAACTATCCCCGACCGGTCGCCCATGTACTTGACGAAAGTCTCCCTCGGAACCCACACGTCCATCAGGCCGAGAAGAAGGAATATGGGCGGGATAATCGACAGCATCTCCGCGAAGTTGCCGAGGGTGTTCGATAGTATTGCGCCCGCCTTGTGGGGCATGGCCAGCGAGACGCAGGCGCTCAGCAGCAGCATAAAGATCGGGAACCTGTAACGCGCCAGCCTGCTCATCCCGCCACCACCCCGACTACGAACGCCGTGATAAACGAGAACGCGTACGCCAGGATATTTCTAATGAGTGTAGCCCTCTTACCGAAGTACTTCATCTCCATCGGAGCCGTGACAACGCCTACCATCATAAGCGTGGATATGAACACCGCAATCTGCCTGACGCCGGCGCCCAGGTTCATGAGGGATTTCGCGAGCGGGAAAGCAATGAAGCCCGGTATCAGGGTTATTGCACCCACAATGGACGTGAGGAACATCCCCCAGAAGCCCGTCTGCCCACCTACCAGCGACTTTATCGTCGCGGGAGACAGGAGGGCGAGGGCCAGACCGATGAGCAGCAGAACGCCGGCGAAATCGGGAAGTATTCCGGCGAATGCCTTCCAGGATTTCATGAGGGCCTGCCGGGTCTTGCCCCGATCCTTCGCCCAGGACCACGCCAGGAAAACCCCTGTCAGCAGCCAGATTACAGCGGTGAATATCATAGGTTTACCCTTCTTTTTCGCTCCCCCCGCCAGTCGGGGGGTACGGTATTGACTTGAACCTCTCAAGAAATAAGGTCAGCCTGCGACGCCGTTCCTCGATATCGCGCGCCCGTGAACGCAGCGTTTCGAGTCCCCTCGGGGTGATCTCGTACCGGCGTCGCGGCGGGCCCCCTCCCTCGGTATCCCACGAGGAAGCCAGGAACCCTTGCTCCTCCAAGCGCCTGAGGTTCCGGTACACAGTGGCTTCATCCGGGGCGCACGTCGGAAGGAAGAAATCGGAATGGAGCTGCAAGGCCAGTTCGTAGCCGTGCAGCGGCTTCTCCGCCACCAGGAGCAACAGGTACGCCTCCAGCAGCCGGCCCCCGCTGTGCCGGCCACAACCGCAGTCAGTTTCGTGAGTCACGTTGTCGGCGTTGTCTTCGCGATGGTGGCTCAAGGGTGTGCCTCCCGTGCGGATACCTTCCTACAAGCGTGCAGCTGATACATGCATAATGCACCTATCTGTCATAAGTATGTATCGTCCTCAGGCTGGTGTCAAGTAGTAGGGAAGTCAGGGCCGTGCACGGGGCCACGGGCCTTGACGGTTATATTGCAGTTTGCCAGCCATCCAGGTTCCCAGGAGGAATGACCGTGAGCAAGAATTTTTGATTCCTTTATGGCCATATAGTAATATACTCATTGACGGCAGTCAGGGCGATGGTCGGTTCAAGAGGCAGTCGATTATGAAAGGGTTGGGAGATATGGTGAAGGTATCCCTCAGCGACGCCCAGGTAGCGGTGTTTAAGGCGCTCGGGCACCCGACGAGGCTGAAGGTAGTTGAAATACTCGCCACTGAAGGGGGCAAGTGCGTCTGCGAGCTTGTAGACAGGTTGGGTTTTGACCAGTCTACCGTTTCCAAGCATCTGGGAGTGCTCAAGTCCGTTGGGATAGTCAAGTGCTCCAAAGAAGGACTCAAGGTGACATACGAGCTCAAAATGAAGTGCGCCTATCGGTTCATGAAGTGTATAGAGCGAATTGAAGCGGGGTCCGGGACGGAGTTCAGATGCGTCGAGGCATGCGCAGGGGCGGAACCAACCGGCGCTTCGCAAGAGTGATTCGCAAGAGTGAGGAGTGATTGGACATGTCTGAAGTTTACAGGTTCTCTGTAATCGTCGGCGTTTTCCTTGCTGCGTACTTCGCACCTCTCGGAAGCCCCCGGGTTCAGGCTGCCATACTCGAGGGGTTCCATATGTTGCAGGAGTATGCCAGGGAACACGTGTTGTTCTGCCTGGTCCCGGCGTTCTTCATAGCCGGCGCCATGCAGAACTTCATATCGCAGCGTTCGGTGATGAGGTACCTGGGGAAGGGTGCGAAGCAGTGGCTCGCATACGCGGTAGCAGCGGTTTCGGGAGCGATCCTTGCGGTGTGCTCGTGCACCGTGTTGCCCCTCTTCATGGGGATCTACAAGCGCGGAGCGGGACTCGGTCCGGCGACGGCCTTTCTCTATTCAGGACCTGCCATTAACGTGCTGGCCATAATACTGACAGCCAGAGTTCTCGGCTGGCAGATAGGGTTGGCCAGGGCCATCGGGGCGGTGTTGTTCTCGGTGGTCATAGGACTGCTAATGGCCGCCATATTCAGGAACGAAGAGACGGAGCGCCAGAAGGGCTTCGAGAGCAGCGCGGCTGCTGAGCCCGGGGACAGGACCCTGGGTCAGACAACGGCGTACTTCGCAACGCTCGTGGCGATGCTGGTGTTTGCTGCGTGGGGAAAGCCGGCCGAGAGGATCGGCTTCTTCTACGACGTATACCTGGTGAAGTGGTATCTCGTTGTTGGTATCCTGGCGTTCCTCGGGTACATCCTCAAGGCGTGGTTCAGACGCGACGAGCTCGTGGCCTGGAAGGACTCCACGTGGGACTTTGCGAAGAAGATACTCCCCTTGCTGTTCGGCGGCGTCCTGGTGGCCGGGCTGCTGATGGGTAGGCCTGGCATAGACAACGGGCTGATGCCCTCCAGGTACGTAGCGGCGGTGGTCGGCGGAAACTCGCTGCTGGCGAACTTCGTCGCCTCGATAATAGGCGCGTTCATGTATTTCGCGACGCTGACCGAGATACCGGTAATCCAGGGCCTCATCGGTTCCGGCATGGGAAAAGGACCGGCGCTGGCGCTGCTTCTGGCGGGCCCCGCACTGAGCCTTCCGACCATGATAGTGATAAACAGCGTGCTCGGATTCAAGAAGACGTTCGCGTACGTCTCCCTGGTGGTAGTCATGGCTACGATCAGCGGTATGCTGTTCGGAGCGATCGCAGGGTGACGGTTCGCCGGAGAATGCGCGGGGAGGTGTGGTGGCGTGAAGGTGGAGATCTTTGGGGTAGGGTGCCCGAAGTGCAAGAAGACGGAGGAGCTGATAGCCGAGACGATCAAGAAAATCGGGGTTGACGCCGAGATTATTCACGTGACCGAACTGGACGAAATAATCGATCGGGGCATAGTGATGACCCCCGCCGTTATGATCGACGGGGTGAAGAAGATGGAGGGTAAAATCCCCACAGAGGCGCAGATAAGGCAGTGGTTTGGTAGGTAACGGCGCTGACTGACCGTCGGTAGTCGAATCTATCGCCAACCGGAGGGAGAGAGAAAATACCGTTCAGCCTTTTGCCACCGGATATAGCCCGCGAGTGCCTGACCGGAGCGAGGCGAACGCGTGATGAACATTCCTTCCTGCTGGGACGCTACCCCGAAGAGAAACACGGGCAGGCGCTGGTCAAAGACATACCGGTGGGCCGCATGGGGCAGCCCGAGGACGTCGGTTACATGGTAGCCTTCCTTGCGTCCGAGCTCGCGGGGTATATCTCGGGCCAGGTGTTCATCCTCGACGGCGGCCGCACATTCAAGTAGGTAACCGGGGGTAGGCTCGCCGAAATCGTCGTGTTCCTGGCCTCGCCGGGTTCGGGTTACATCAACGGCCAGATAATCGTGGTCGACGGTGGCCGGACTCCTGTGATGTGTTGAAGCGGAGATGAGTACTACCTGGGGGTGAGAGACATGCCCGCGAAGATACTAGTGGCGTCGGGCACGTCCAAGAACCGCATGAACACGGTCGCGGAACTCATCCGGAAGCTCTGCGCCGATCGCGGTGTAGAGGTGGAATGCAAGGCCGAGAACCTTTGGGAAGTAAACCTTGAGGCGGCGAAACCGGACGTGATAGTCGTCATCGGTCCGGAGAGACTCCAGACGAGTATCCCGGTTGTGAGAGGGATTCCGTTCCTCACCCGGATGGGGATGGACAAGGCCATCGACGAGATCTTGAAGCACGTGAAATAGGGGGCTGCTGGCGACCACTTACCGGGGGTGTTCACGTGAGAATCGCGGTCGGTAGTGACGAGGTCGGCTTCGACCTGAAGGAGATGCTCAAGGAATATCTAAAGCAGTCGGGGGTTGAGTGTGAGGACCTGGGGCCCGCGGACAGGGCGCCCGTGTTATACCCCGAGGTCGCGGCGAGGGTCGCCGAGGCTATACGCGGTGGGGCTTTCGACCGCGGGCTGCTCGTATGCGGCACCGGCATCGGGATGGCGATCTCTGCGAACAAGGTCCCCGGCATCCGCGCAGCCTGTTGCCACGACACATACTCGGCCGAGCGCGCCCGAAAGAGCAACAACGCCCAGATCATAACGATGGGCGCGAGGGTCATTGGACCTGATCTCGCGAAGTCGGTACTGGCCGCGTGGCTCGAGTCGGAATTCGCCGGCGGATCATCCGCTCCGAAGGTTGCCGCCATTGACGAATTGGACCGCAAGTATCGCAAGACCCGCGGTGAAATGTCAATGGCAGAAAATGGGTGATCATTAGGGATTGCATAAGCAGTGGTGGGACGATGGGCAATAAGATAGCGTCCCGGAACTGGCAGAAGCTGGTTCCAGGTAGAAGAAGACGATTTGTACCTTGACAACCCCTAAGAGGAGCGGAGCCTCCTTTCGCGGTAAACTTGGCCTTTGCTTAGCAAGGCAAAGACCAGGCGGACCAGTTTTCGCGCTGTAGGACGAGGGCCCGCTTGTGGTGGTGATGGCTGGCCTCGTTGTACTTGCGCTGGTAGAAGGCAGCGAACTCCGGTTCCTGCACTCTGACGGAGTTAGCGGCTTGGACCAGGTAGTAACGGAGGTAGAAGTTGCCCGAGCGGGTCAGGGGCAGGTCCTGGGCGGCGAACTTACTGGACTGGTGGTTGCGCCATGTAAGGCCGGCGAACTTGGCAAGGGCATCGTCATCTGGAAAGCGGTGGACGTCGCCGACTTCGGCGATCGTGCCCGCGGTGTAGACGGGGCCTATACCTGGGACGGTGTCGAGGGTCTGTGGTATAGCCTGAAGGTCCCGGGCGATGACGATGTTGAGTTTACACTCCTGGGCTTCGAGGAAGCGAACGGTCTCCAGGGACATGGCCAGGGCGGTATCCACCGCGTCGCGCATCTTGGGATGGAGGCGATAGGCTCTCTGGCTGATGTTCTTGAGGATCTGGGCCATATGGTCGACATCCTTGAGGCGGTTGTTGCCGTTTTGGGCGATGAGATATACGAGTTCCGGCAAGGGGCGCTGGACGATCTCGTCAGGCGTGAGGTTTTCGAGGACAGCCTGGGAGGCCTTACCGAAGACGTTGGAGAAGGGGCAGCCCTTGGCATAGGTAGAGAACTTGAGGAAGATGAGGCTGAGGGCGCGGTTCTTCTCGTTGGTCAAGGTGTGGACGAGGTGGTAGCGATAGCGGGTAAGGCGCTGCAAAGGCGCGAAGCGGAGGTCCGGTGGTGGACTGGGCTTTACGCGCCCGAAACGGAGACAGTCTGCGATTACCCTGGCGTCGATTTTATCGGTTTTGGCCATGTCGGGATAGAGTCGCTTGAAGCCGTCGATGACCTTGGGGTTTATGACGGTGACGGTTGCTTCGATGGCCTTGAGGCCCGGGTCATCGTAGAGAGCCTGGTGTAGATGCCACCAGTAGAGGTTCGTGGCCTCCATGCCGATGCTGGCGGTGTCCGAGCCGGTGGCCCGAACGAGGTCGAGGGTTTTCTCGACGAGGCGTTCGGTTCCCGGGAGGTCGTTGGAGACGGTGAAACGGGCGAGGTCGTCGCCGGCGGGATCCATGACGCAGACGACGTTATCTTCGGAGCCGAGGTCGATCCCGACGAAGAGCGTTCTGGACAGGGGGTTCACCTCCTTTCGGGGGTTGTGTTGAGAACAGGTTTTGGGGTGCCCTCGGGCGCCCGGAGTAACGGCAACCTTGCCCATGAGCGCTCATCCTGGTGGGACAGTGCAGGGGCCCCTTGCTAAAGGGGGCGTCCCCGCCGGGAGGCGCAACCCGCGCGTAAGATGCGCGCTCCGGGCCCGGGGAGCAGTCTCTCGAAAGCCTTCTGGTGGCAGAGTGACTCAGAACTGCCCCACACCGGTTCTACCGGGATTGTCCCAGAGGGCACCCCAAATCGCAAACCAGATTCTGCTAATACAGAGCAAGAGAAGAGTCTCATACTCAAAGGATACAAGGAGTGACTCGATTGCCTGTCGACACGACCCACCAGGTAACGATCATCGGAGCGGGCGTGATGGGGAGCGCTCTCACCGTGCCGCTGAGCGATAACGGCCGCCGCGTCAATCTGTGGGGGACCGAGCTCGACGGCGAGATAATCGACTCTATCAGGGCGGGCGGCGTGCACCCTGTACTCAAGGCGCCCATCCCCGGCGGCGTGCGGACGTTCAAGGTCTGCGAGCTGGCGGAGGCCGTGTCGGGTAGCGACGTGATACTCATGGCCATATCCTCGTACGCGCTGGGCAAGGTATTCGCGCGCGTGGTTCCGTTCATCCGCCCTGGCATGACGGTCATCACCGTCTCAAAGGGCCTGGAACCGCGCGGCGATGGGAAGATCGTCATACTCCCCGAGATCCTCGAGAGCCTGCTCCCAACCGGCTTCAGGGAGGCTGTACCCATCGTCGCGGTAGGAGGGCCCTCCAAAGCGGCCGAGGTCGCAAGGAGGTCGCTTACGCCGGTGGTATATGCCTCGAAGAGGCCAGAATCCGCCGAGTTCTGCGCGGGACTCATCAGGAACCGGTGGTACCTCGTGCAAGTGAGCGATGACCTCGCCGGGGTCGAATTGTGCGCGGCGTTGAAGAACGTATACGCCATAGGCCTGGGGCTGTGTGAGGGGTTCGATCATGGCCGCGGGACGCCGCACAAGAACGCGAAGGGTGGACTCATGACATACGCTGTTCTGGAGATGGCCAGAATCGTTGAGGCCATGGGTGGCGATGCGCGGACCGCGTTCGGCCTCGCCGGGGCGGGGGACCTGGAACTCACGGGGGAGGCCGGGCGCAACAGGGTGCTCGGCGAGCAGATCGGGTGGGGAGTTGACGTTGTGGTCGCCGTCGAGCAGATGAAGTCCGAGGGCCTCACGGTGGAGGGTTATCCCGCCGCCCGCAATGCTCATACGCTGCTGGCGCAGCTTGAGTCGGACGGCCGGCTTTCGCCCCACGAGGCGCCGGTACTCGACACGCTGTACCGCGTGCTGTATGAAGGGCTGGAGCCGTACAGGGCGGTGCGGGGCCTCCTCGAGCGAGTCATGGCAGGCTGAACCAGGAACCTGCGTCATTATGGAAGCAGTCTCTGGGGCCCGGCGCGATGCCGGGCTGTTCGTTCTGGCGGGTGGGTAATACCTTCCGCGATGGGGTCCGGCCGTACTGTGGTTGACAGGAACCGTTACGGCAAATCCGTTGGCATGGCGGGGTCGGAGGACGGCCGCCGCCGTTCCGAAGGCCAGAATACCGGATTGTATGGCCGCGATCGACCGGCTGGCCGTCCTGCCCCCGATCTCGGTAGGTGACGTAATCGCTCCGGACTTGGCCTCCACAGGCGTCGCGCTTATTGCTACCTGGTGCTACCTGGACGTCAGGGATTGACGCGGTTGGCTCGCAAGATTTTTCCACCGGCGGAAGGAAAATTGACACGGTCGTCGTAGTCGTATAAGAGAATATAGCGACAACCGTATAACTAGGGACGGAGAGCAATCGGAGAGTCCCATTCATCCTGCGATAAGCGGGATGGATGGGACATTTTATTTTCCCCGGAGGGGGTGGTGAGCCGACACCGAGTCAGTTCCGCGCACTGTGTCCCCGTTCAAGAACAGCGAGGGTGGTGATTTGAGTGAATCTTGATCCCAGAGTCCTGATGGCAGTATTCGGAGGCGGCGTTTTTGGAGCTACAATCGGAGCTCTACCGGCGTTCATATTCACAGGATTCCTGGTGTTAATCGGCGTGGCGACGACGATTGCCGGAGGGAAGCCCGTAATCCTCGACACCATTGCCTTCGGTCAATACTTCGGACCCAACGTGTCGTTTGGTGCTGGCGTTGCCGCGGCAGCTTACGCCGCTAAGGTCGGCCTCGTCCCGTCGGGCTGCGACCTCAGGGTGGCCCTGATCAAGACGAAGTCGTTCTCCGTTCTTCTTGTCGGCGGGGTATTCGGCGTCATAGGCCACCTCATAACCACGGCGTTGAATACCATCAAGTGCCCCAGCGATAACATCGCTATCGGTGTAGTGCTCTCAGGCTGCATCGCGCGGCTGGTATTCGGCAAGACCGGCCTGTTCGGCAAGAGCGACCAGCCCAAGAGCCTCTTCCCGGCCGGCAATAGCCTGGCCGCTAACCTGCTGATGTCGGCCTCGCTCGGGTTCCTGTCGGCGTATGCTTCGGCCGCGACCGGCAGCGCGGTGATTGGCTTCGGAATAAGCGCAGCTACGCTCATTTTCGCGCAGACCGGGTTTGATGTGCCGGCAACCCACCACATTGCCCTGCCGGCGGCAGTTGCAGCGGCGGGGTTCGGTAACCTCTGGATGGGATTGCTCTTCGGCGCTTTGGGATTCCTCCTGGGGGATTTCGGAGGAAACCTGCTGAACAAGAACGTTGACAGCCACATCGACCCGCCGGCGTTCGCGATCGCAATCCTGACGACGGTGGTCGTACTGTTGGCTTGAGCGCTGTGGCGGGCCGCGTACGCAAGACCGCGGCCCCGGCCCGTTCCAGGCGAATTGTCCCCGCAATCTACTGATGCTGAGGAGGTGCGTTATGGCTGGCAGGTACGTAATGGCGCTTGACCAGGGCACGACGAGTTCGAGGGCGATCATCTTCGACCGTGACGGCGCCGCCGTCGGGTTCGCCAACAAGGAGTTCGAACAGATATACCCAAAGCCGGGCTGGGTGGAACACAGGCCGGGCGACATCTGGGGAACGCAGCTCGAGGTCGCCAGGAAGGCGCTCGCGGACAACGGGATCACGCCCGGCGAGATCGCGGCGATAGGCATCACGAACCAGCGCGAAACCACCGTCGTCTGGGAGAAGGCCACCGGAAAGCCGGTGTACAATGCGATCGTGTGGCAGTGCCGCCGGACCGCCCCAATCTGCGACGACCTCAAGGCGAAGGGATGGGCCGATAAGATACGTGCCAAGACGGGGCTCGTCGTGGACGCGTACTTCTCCGGCACCAAGGTTAAGTGGATTCTCGACAACGTCCCCGGCGTCCGCGAGAAGGCCGAAAAGGGCGAGGTCCTGTTCGGCAACGTCGACACCTGGCTCATCTGGAACCTGACGGGCGGGAAGGTCCACGTCACCGACTATTCGAACGCCTCCAGGACCATGCTGTTCAACATCCACGAGCTCAAGTGGGATAAGGAAATCCTGGACGAGATGGGTATTCCGGCGGCGATGCTGCCCGCGGCACTGCCTTCGAGCAAGGTCTACGGGCATACGGTGGCGGACGTATTCGGAGCGGTGGTACCGATCTCCGGCGACGCGGGTGACCAGCAGGCGGCCCTGTTCGGACAGACGTGCTTCAAGCCGGGCACGGCGAAGAACACGTATGGCACCGGCTGCTTCATGCTCATGAACACCGGAGAGAAGGCCGTCCCGTCAAAGCACGGCCTCCTGACCACTATCGCCTGGGGCATCAACGGTAAGGTCGAATACGCGCTGGAAGGCAGCATATTCATTACCGGCGCGGCAGTGCAGTGGTTGCGCGACGGGCTGCGCGTCATTTCCAGCGCCGCCGAGTCGGAGGATCTCGCCGCCAAAGTCCCGGATTCAGGCGGCGTATACGTGGTCCCCGCGTTCGTCGGGCTTGGCGCGCCTTACTGGGATATGTACGCGCGAGGCACCGTCGTCGGCATTACGCGTGGCACCACGAGAGAGCACCTTGTGAGGGCGACGCTTGAGTCGATCGCCTACCAGACGCGGGATGTGCTCGAATCCATGACCGCCGACTCGGGCATCGAGCTGAAGGCGCTGCGGGTCGACGGCGGTGCCGTGAAGAACGGCCTCCTCATGCAGTTCCAGTCCGACATCCTTGGGGTGCCGGTGGAGCGTCCGGTCATAACGGAGACCACCGCTCTTGGCGCCGCCTACCTCGCCGGCCTGGCCGTGGGGTTCTGGAGCGGTCTGGATGAGGTGGCGAAGAAGTGGAAGGTGGACGCGGGGTTCGACCCGGCCATGGAGGCAGGCACCCGCGACAAGATGTACGCGGGTTGGAAGCGCGCGGTCCAGAGAGCCGCGGGATGGGAGCAGGCGGGTTCCTAGTAGCAGCAACTGGCTGCCGTAGCCAAAAAGCATAGGAACGTGGCCAGGAGACTCGGAGAGGCCGCTTACCGGGCTAACACTCGGGAGTGGCCTCTTTCTCTCTTGTCCCAGCGTTGACGGGGGTTGACTCATGCGACAGGGCAATGCCGGTAACAAGTATGACGTGGTGGTTGTCGGGGGCGGCATCGTTGGAACGATGATCGCCAGGGAGATGTCGAGGTACCGCCTCAAAGTCGCACTACTCGAGAAGGAGCTCGACGTCGGTGTTGGGAGCACCAAGGCCAACAGCGCGATAGTACACGCGGGGTTTGACGCCGAGCCGGGCACGCTCAAGGCGTCTCTCAATGTCAAGGGCACTGCCCTGTTTCCATCTGTGGCTGAAGAGCTGGGGGTGGAGTTTGCCCAAACCGGTTCCCTCGTAGTCGCCGTGGAGCGGGAGGAAATCCCGGCGTTGGAGGAACTGGTGGAGCGCGGACGGCTCAACGGGGTGAGGGGCCTTGAGGTAATCAATGGGGATAGGCTATTCCTGCTTGAACCCAACCTTAACAGGGCGGCGGTGGCGGCGCTCCATGCGACGACGGCGGGGATCACCTGCCCGTTCCGGCTTGCCATCGCGGCGGCCGAGAACGCAGTGACCAACGGCGTGGCGCTCTACAGGGGTTGCCCGGTCACCGGTGTGCTGGTAGACCGGGGAGCGGTTCGCGCGGTAGCAACGCCGTTGGGAGAGTTCGGGTGCGACTACCTCGTGAACGCAGCCGGCCTTCACGCCGACGAGGTTGCGAGGCTGGCAGGTGACGATTCTCTCGGCATAAGGCCAAGGCGAGGCGAGTACCACGTGCTGGACAAGTCCGCCCGGGCACTCGTACGCACCGTCGTGTTTCCGGTGCCGAGCAAGGTGAGCAAAGGCATAATCGTGGCCCCGACCATCGACGGTAACATCATCGTTGGGCCGAACGCCGAGGATATCCGGGACAAGGAGGACACGGCCACCACCGCCGCCGGACTCAGGGAGGTCCTGGCGGGGGCCGCGCGACTCGTACCCGCGGTGGACGGCGCTTTGCCCCCAATTACCCAGTATAGTGGTCTCCGCGCCGTGGAAAAGGGAGGCGACTTCGTGGTTACCCCCAGCACTACGGTGCGGGGTCTCGTAAACGTGGCCGGGATTCAGTCGCCCGGGTTGTCGGCCGCACCGGCGATAGCGCCTCTCGTTGTGGAAATCCTCCGCGAAATGGGGTTACGAACGGTCCCTAACCCGGCGTTCAACCCCGAGAGAAAACCCCCGTGGCGATTCGCCGGGCTTTGCGACGCTGAAAGAAGCGCCGCCGTCGAGCGAGACCGGGACTGCGGACACATAGTCTGCAGGTGTGAGTCCGTGACTAGGGCCGAAGTCCTGGCGGCGATCAGGGGCCCCGTGGGCGCCCTGACCCTGGACGGTATCAAGAGACGGACTCGTGCCGGCATGGGGCGTTGCCAGGGCGGTTTCTGCACCCCCAGGATCCTGTCCATCACGGCACAGGAGATGGGCCAGGCCGCCGAAAGCCTTCTCAAGAGCGAACCGGGGTCCCCGCTCGTTGCCGGTCTCACCAGGCCTGAAGCAGTCGCAGATTGGGGGGACTGACAGGCATGCCGTCTGTCTGTTACGACGTCGTCGTGGTGGGTGGCGGCCCGGCGGGCCTTGCGGCGGCGTGTTCCGCGATGGAAGCGGGAGCCTCGTCGGTGGTCATCGTGGAGCGGGACGCCGAACTTGGGGGGATTCTTCGGCAGTGCGTACATACCGGCTTCGGCCTGCGGATCTTCAGAGAGGACCTCACCGGACCGGAGTACGCGGAGCGCTGGATAGAGCGGGTACGTGAGCTTGGCGTGGAGCAGCGTACCGGCGCGTTTGCCCTGTCTCTCAACGCGGACGGGCGGGTCAAGGTGGTGAGCGCCACGCGCGGGGTCGAGGAAATCCGGGGCAAGGCGATCGTTCTTGCCATGGGGTGCAGGGAGAAGACTCGTGGCGCCCTGGCGATCCCGGGCACAAGGCCGTCGGGCGTGTGGACTGCCGGAACCGCCCAGCGACTCATCAACGTAGAGGGCTATCTCCCCGGGAGGCGGATCGTGATAGCCGGCTCCGGCGACGTCGGGCTGATCATGGCGAGGCGCCTGCACCTTGAGGGTGCGGAAGTGCAAGGGGTTATAGAAATCGCTCCGTTCCCCGGTGGACTCATGCGTAACGTCGTCCAGTGCCTCGAGGACTACCGGATCCCTCTTCTCCTCTCGCACGCCATAACCGAGATCGGGGGCCGCAGGCGAGTTGAATGGGTGAAAGTGGCCGGGGTAGGGCCGGACCTGAGACCAGCTCGTCAACTTGAGCGAGTGATCGAGTGCGACACCGTGCTCCTTTCAGTTGGGTTGATCCCCGAGAACGAGCTCAGCCGCGAGGCGGGCATAGCGATTGACCCGAAGACGGGGGGGGCCGTTGTCACACAATACATGGAGACGTCTTTGCCGGGCGTGTTCGCCTGCGGCAACGTCGTCCACGTCAACGACCTGGTGGATAACGTCAGCGACGAGGCGATCGTGGCCGGGCGCGAGGCCGCCGCGTTTGCGTGCCGGCGCAGCGCGAGAGTTGGCCGCTGGATCGACGTGAAAGGCGGCGACCGCGTCAGGAGTGTCGTCCCCCAGCGGGTGTCGAGCGCCGGAGTGAACACCGTCACCCTGGACCTGAGGGTCACAGAGGTGATCGACCACGCCGTCGTCGAGGTCGCTACTAATGACAGGGTACTGGCCACGCACAAACGCAGGAGGGTTCGCCCCGGCGAGATGGTCAGGATCCCGCTCGCGGCCTCGCACATTGACAGCGTGCCGTTTGAGTGCGGCTCGATCAGGGTTTCAGTCGCGCACAGTCGCGCACAGGGAGGGCCTGTAGGCAGTGGAAACTAGGGAGTTCAGCTGCATTGTATGCCCGAACGGTTGCCGCATAACGGTGCAGTCCATGCCCGAAAGCGCACCGCTTGTAAGTGGAGCCGAGTGTCCCAAAGGGATCACCTATGTCCTTGAAGAATTGGCAAATCCGTTAAGGGTTCTAACGTCGACTGTGAGAGTGACGAGGGGCCCGGTTAAGGTGCTACCGGTACGCACGGCTTCAGCTATTCCAAAACGCAGTATCGGCGAGTGTATGCGAGTCATCAGGACGGTTGTGGTGTCGCCCCCAGTGAAGTGCGGGGATGTCCTGGTCGAGGGCCTCGCTTCCACGGGCGTCCCCCTTGTTGCCACGTGGAGTGTTCCGGAATCTTAACGGAGAGCGCGGGATGGAATTCGCTCGGCACGCCGGGGAGGAGACTGGAATGGGCCTCATACAGATGCTGAAGGGCAACCCGGTTATAGCCGCAGTTCGAGAGCCGGAATCGATCGACTACGCCGTTTCGCGGAACATCGGAGCCATTTTCCTGCTGTGCGGGGAGATCTGCGATCTGAAGAAGGTTGTGGGGAAGTGCAAGGCCGCGGGCAAACCTGTCTTCATCCACCTTGAACTCGTCTCCGGACTGTCGGGCGACCACGCCGGCATGCGGTACCTCACTCGCGAAGTGGGCCCCGACGGCGTGATCACGACAAAGACACAACAGATCGCACTGGCGGCGAAGGAGGGCCTGGTAACAATACAGCGCCTGTTCATGCTCGATTCGTTGGCGGTCAAGACCGGTATAGCCTCGGCCAGGTCCGCGCGGCCGGGTGCGGTAGAGGTCCTGCCCGCGGTCGTTCCGAGAGCTATCTCCACGGTTGTGTCCAAGGTGGATTGCCCGGTGATTGCGGGCGGCCTCATCGAGTCGCTCGCGGATATCAAGTCGGCTCTGGCTGCCGGGGCTGTGGCTGTTTCGCTAAGTAAACACGAATTGTGGGACGCATCGATACTTCAATACCGCAGGCGCTGCAACCAACTGTGAGCAGGGAGCGATCCCTGCTTGCGGTGTCTCCCGGCGACCCTGTTCCTCACGCATGCCGCCGTTCGCACGCCGCCGCGGGCTCAACAAATCCTTTACAATTCCCGCAGTTGCGGGTTGCCCCGGTGCGGGGCATAATAGAGCAGAGATGGATTTCCAGCGGGGAGGAATTCCGGATGGCAGTAAGGATTGGAATCAACGGATTCGGCAGCATTGGCAAGCGCTTCTACAGGATCGCGAAGAGCCGGCCCGGGCTCGACGTCGTGGCCGTCAACGACATCACGGATGCGAAGACCCTGGCCCACCTCCTGAAATACGACTCAAACTATGGGACCCTTCCGGCGAAGGTGACCGCTTCCGAGAGCTCGATCTTCGTCGACGGCAAAGAGGTCAAGGTTTTCGCCCAGAAAGATCCGGCGACCATTCCGTGGAAGGACATGGGCGTGGACGTCGTTATCGAGTCCACCGGCAGGTTTGTTGACAAGGACAAAGCCCAGGCGCACATCACACCCGCTGGGACGAAGAAGGTCATAATCTCCGCGCCGGCCAAGAACGAGGACATAACCATCGTCATGGGCGTCAACGAGGGCAAATACGACCCGAAGTCCCACCACGTAATCTCCAATGCCTCTTGCACCACGAACTGCCTCGCGCCCGTTGCAAAGGTGGTCCACGACAACTTCGGCATCAAGAAGGGACTCATGACCACGGTTCACGCTTACACCAACGACCAGCAGGTACTCGATCTGCCGCACAAGGACCTCCGGCGCGCGAGGGCGGCCGCACTGTCGGTCATACCCACCACGACCGGGGCCGCGAAGGCGGTCGCGCTGGTGTTGCCGGAATTGAAGGGCAAGCTCAACGGGTTCGCGCTCAGGGTGCCGGTGCCCGTGGTGTCGATCGTCGACCTTGTCGCTCAGGTCTCGCGCGAGGTCACGGTCGAAGAGGTCAACGAGGCGATGAAGGCCGCCGCGGCAGGGCCGATGAAGGGGATCCTCGACGTGTCGTACGAGGAGCTCGTGTCCAGCGACTACAAGGGCACGACGTTCTCGTCGATTGTGGACGCCCCCTCCACTATGGTGATCGGTGGGGACATGGTCAAGGTCGTGGCCTGGTACGACAACGAGTGGGGCTACTGCCAGAGGCTCGTCGACCTCGTCGAGTACGTCGCCTCCAAGGGGCTGTAAACCTGGGCGCGCCGGGACGACGGCAAGGAGGGACCCCCGTGAAGAAGAAGACGATAAGGGACATTGAAGTCGGCGGCAGGCGAGTATTCGTCAGGGTCGACTTCAACGTGCCCGTTGACTCGCAGGGCAACATAACCGACGATACGAGGATCCGCGCGGCGATACCGACCATCGAGTACCTGGCGGACCGGCGCGCGCGGGTCATACTGGCTTCCCACTTCGGCAGGCCTAAGGGCAAGCCCGAGGATGCTTACAGGCTCAACAGGATCGCGGAGAGGCTGTCGGCGTTGCTGGGCAGGCCCGTACGGAAGATGGACGACTGCGTCGGGGACGAGGTGCGGCTGGCCGTCACCTCGATGAACGACGGAGACGTGGTGCTACTGGAGAACGTCAGGTTCCACCCCGGCGAGGAGAAGAATGACGAGTCGTTTGCGAAGGCACTGGCCTCGCTCGCCGAGGTGTACGTGAACGACGCGTTCGGAGCGGCGCACAGGGCGCACGCTTCAACGGCGGGCGTGGCGAAGTTCCTGCCGGCGGTGGCCGGTTTCCTGATGGAGAAGGAAGTCGAGGCGCTTTCCAGGGTGCTTGAGTCGCCCGCGCGGCCGTTCGTGGCCGTGCTCGGCGGCGCCAAGGTATCCGACAAGATCGGTGTGCTCGAGAACCTCACCGGCAAGGCTGACGCGCTCATCCTGGGCGGCGGCATGGCCAACACCTTCCTCCGGTCCAGGGGCTACTCCATGGGCAAGTCGCTGGTGGAGGAGGACAAGCTCGGCGTGGCCGCGTCGGTGATCGAGAAGGCGTCGCGAAGCGGCACAGAGGTGATGTTGCCCACCGACTTCATTGTGGCCGAAAAGATGGAGGCTGGCGCCGCCACCAGGACGGTTGTGGCGGACGCAGTGCCCGATGGCTGGATGGCGCTCGACATAGGACCCAAATCGGCCGCGGCCTTCGCGGAGGCCATCAAGGGCGCGCGCACCGTGTTCTGGAACGGTCCGATGGGTGTGTTCGAGATAGAGCAATTCTCCAAGGGCACGGTCGCGGTGGCGAATGCGATAGCCGGGTCCGGCGCGATGAGCGTCGTCGGCGGCGGCGATTCGGTCGCGGCCGTTGAAAAAGCGGGCGTGGCTGAGAAGATGGGACACATCTCCACGGGCGGCGGGGCTTCGCTCGAGTTCGTCGAGGGACGGGAGCTACCCGGGGTGGCGTCCTTGATGGATGCGTGAGGTGTTGCCGGGACGGGGCGACCCGGCCCGTTGTTGAGTTGACTGGCCGAGTTCCTATTGGCTGAGTTCTTGGATGGGGGCCTGCGCATGAGGACGCCCATAATGGCTGCAAACTGGAAGATGAACAAGACCGCGGGCGAGGCCGCCGCGTTTGTACGCGAGTTCCTCGCGAGGGAGGCGGCGCGTCGCGGTATCGAGAGCGGGGTTGAGGTCGTGATTTGCCCGCCGTTCACGGCGATCCAAGCGGTGCTGCAGGCTGTAGCCGAGGTCACGGGTGGTGCGGCCAGGCCCCGCGTGGCCCTGGGGGCGCAGGACCTTTACTGGGAGAAGAGCGGTGCCTTCACCGGCGAGGTCTCGGCGGCCATGCTGCTTGACGCCGGATGCTCCCACGTCATCGCAGGTCACTCCGAACGGCGGCGGCTCTTTGGCGAGACGGACGATCATGCCGGACGAAAGGTGGTGGCTGCGGCCGCAGCGGGCCTCATCCCCATCCTGTGCGTCGGGGAGACCGGGGACGAGCGCGACAGCGGGCTGACCTCCGAAGTCGTCGTGCGGCAGGTACGGTCGGTCCTGGAAGGCCTCGCGCCCATTCACGCATCACGCCTGGTGATCGCGTACGAGCCGGTGTGGGCGATCGGTACCGGGCGCCCCGCCACTCCGGCCGACGCCCGCGAGGCTGCAGCCCTGATCCGTTCCGTCGTTGCCGGCATTCACGGCGCCTCGGTGGCCGATCAGGTCCGCGTGCAGTACGGCGGGTCCGTTTCACCCGACAACATATCCGGATTCATGGCGGAGGACGGCGTGGATGGTGCCCTGGTAGGCGGGGCGAGCCTCGACCCCGCGTCGTTCGCCGGCATCGTGGACTACAAGTCGCGCTACTAAGCGAGAGGAAGGTTTGTACCCGATGGATCACGGCACAAAGCGGCCTCGCCCGCTTTGCCTCACGATAGTCGACGGCTGGGGTCTCTGCGAGGCGGGCCCCGGGAACGCATGCTCCGTGGCACTAACCCCCGTTCTCTCGGGCCTCCTCCGGGATTACCCGAGCTGCAGGCTGAGGGCTGACGGCGAGGCCGTGGGCCTTGAGTCCGGGCAGATGGGCGATTCCAACGTGGGCCACCTCAACATCGGGGCCGGCAGGATTGTGTACCAGGACCTGGCGCGGATCAACCGCTCGGTCGCCACGGGGGACATATACCGCAATGAGGCCTTGCTGAAAGCGGTATCCCACGTCAAGCGGACGGGCGGCCGGCTCCACTTGATGGGGCTTCTTTCCGACGGGGGCGTGCACAGCCACATCAACCACCTGATTGCCGTGCTGAAACTCTCGAAGAGCGAGGGTGTCGCGGACGTCGCTGTCCACTGCTTCATGGACGGGCGCGACACGTCGCCCACGTCCGGCAAGGGCTTCATCGAACACATCGAGTCCAGCATCCGCGAGAGCGGTGTGGGTTCCATCGCGACGGTCATGGGCAGGTACTACGCGATGGACCGCGACAAGAGGTGGGACCGCACGAAACAGGCGTTTGACGCCATCGTTTCCGGTGAAGGTCACGAAGTCGACTCAGCCTTGAATTGGATTGAGGAATCGTATGCCGGCGGCCAAACCGACGAGTTCATACTTCCGGGGGTGATCCGGGGCTACCAGGGCATCCTGCCCGGCGATGCGGTGATATTCTTCAATTTCCGCGCGGACCGCGCGAGGCAGATCTCGCACGCCCTCCTCGACGAGGCGTTCGAGCCGTTCGACCGCGGGGGCTACATGCCGGTGCCGGTCGTGGGAATGGCCCAGTACGAGGAAGGCCTGGACATGCCCGTGGCATTCCCGCCGCAATACCTCAAGAACACGCTGGGTGAGGTGTTGAGCCGCAAGGGCCTGCGCCAGCTGCGGATAGCCGAGACCGAGAAATACGCTCACGTCACGTTCTTCTTTAACGGAATGGAGGAGAAACCGTTCGAGGGCGAGGACAGGATCCTCATCCCGTCGCCCAGGGTCGCCACCTACGACCTGAAGCCCGAGATGAGCGCGCCGGAGGTCACCGGCACGGTGATCGGAGAGGTGCGGTCCGGCAAGTACGACGTGATAATCCTCAATTTTGCCAATCTCGACATGGTCGGCCACACGGGGATCATGGAGGCGGCCGTAAAGGCGGTGGAAACCGTCGATCGCTGCGCGGGTATGGTTGTAGACGAAGTGCTGAAGGCCGGCGGGGCCACCTTGATCTGCGCCGACCACGGCAACGCCGAAAAGATGCTGGAGTGCGGCGGCGGACCGTGTACCGCGCATACCTCGAACCCCGTGCCGTTCATACTGGTCGACCCGTCGAGGCGGGGCGCCCGGCTAAGGGATGGCATACTCGCGGACATCGCGCCCACGATGCTGAACATGCTCGGTATCGAGCAACCGGTCGAGATGGACGGGAAATCCCTGATCGTGAGATGACGCGCCGGGGCGTCGCAGCCCGTACACATTCCTTGTCACACTTTCCTTGTGAGGAGGTTCCACATGAGCTCGATAATCGACATCCTGGCCCGCGAGGTGCTCGACTCTCGCGGCAATCCCACCGTGGAGGTGGAGGTAATCCTTGAAGACGGCGCGACGGGAGTCGCCATAGTCCCGTCCGGGGCGTCAACCGGGACATACGAGGCCGTCGAACTCAGGGACGGCGACAGGGGCAGGTATCTTGGCAAGGGCGTTCTCAAAGCGGTCAGAAACGTGGAGGATGTCATAGCTCCGGCGATCCTCGGATGGGACGCTCTGGACCAGGTCGGGATCGATGCGAAGATGCTCGAGCTCGACGGCACCCCGAACAAGGGGAACCTGGGCGCGAACGCCATACTGGGGGTGTCCCTCGCGTGCGCGAAGGCCGCCGCCGAGTACCTGGGCCTCCCCCTGTACAGGTACATAGGTGGACCCAACGCCCGCACGCTGCCCGTGCCCATGATGAACGTACTCAACGGCGGAAAGCACGCCGACAATAACCTGGACCTCCAGGAGTTCATGGTAGCGCCGGCGGGAGCCCCGTCGTTCGCCGAGGGCCTGAGGATGGGCGCCGAGGTGTTCCACAATCTCAAGTCGGTGCTGAAGTCGAAGGGCCTCAACACCGCTGTCGGTGACGAGGGAGGGTTCGCGCCGTTACTGAAATCTAACGAGGAGCCACTCGAACTCCTGGTGCAGGCCATTGAGAAAGCCGGATACAAGCCTGGCAAGGACGCGTTCGTGGCCATGGACCCTGCGGCGTCCGAATTCTACCGGGACGGGAAATACGTACTCAAAGCGGACGGATTGGCGCTCGATGCCCAGGGCATGATCGACCTCTACCGCAAGTGGCTTGATGCATACCCGATCGTCTTGCTGGAGGACGGACTCGCCGAAGACGACTGGGAAGGGTGGACGGCCATGACCGCCCAGCTGGGTGATAGGGTTGAACTCGTGGGGGACGATCTCTACGTGACCTCGAAGGAGCGGCTGGCCGAGGGCATAAGGCGAAAGGCAACCAACGCCATACTCATCAAGGTGAATCAGGTGGGAAGTCTCACTGAAACACTCGAGACGGTCGAGACCGCCAAGAAAGCCGGCTACCGGTTCATGGTCTCGCACCGGTCCGGGGAGACAGAGGACACGACCATATCTGACCTGGCTGTGGCTTTGGGTGGAGGCCAGCTGAAGACAGGCGCCCCATCCAGGACCGAAAGGGTGGCCAAGTACAACAGGCTGCTCAGGATCGAAGAAGACCTTGGAAAGTCGGCCAGGTATGCAGGGCTCGACGCCTTCAAGGGGTGAAGTTGGGAGCCGCCGGGGCCTCTGTGCAGTGCCCTGTTCGGCCTCGTAGCGTTGAGTTTGGCCACCTACTGTGCTAGAATTAGTGGCGTTGGACAAAGGGGGTGGTATAGTGCTGCGAAGCGCCCTTCTAGTTGTGCACGTGATCATTTCCCTCGGACTTATAGCGGCTGTGCTGCTCCAGCAGGGCAAGTCGGCGGGCCTTGGCGTGATTGGCGGAGGGGCGGAGGCCTTGTTCGGCAAGAAGAAGGGCCTCGACGAACTCCTTGGGAAGGTGGCCACGGCGCTTGCCGCACTGTTCATAGTGTCGTCGATCTTGCTCAGCATGGTTCACGCGTAACAAATGCGTCTCGTTGAGGCCCCGGCCCCAGCCATCCGGCTTAGGGCCGAGCGGCCTTTTGGCGCAAGGGAGGGTGTTGGATGGGTGACAATCTCACGATTTTCGCCCCTGTAGGCTCGGTGGTGGCGCTCCTTTTCGCGGGCTACCTGGCGTACTCAGTCCTGCAGTTCAGCGAGGGGACCGACGAAATGAAGAGTATCGCCGCCGCTGTGCGCGAGGGAGCGGGGGCGTACCTGCGCAGGCAGTACAAGGGCGTCGGCGTTTTCTTTGCCGTCATGTTCTTAATTCTTCTCGGGCTTTCCCTGGCGGGGTACCTCGTCATTTTCGTCCCGTTCGCGTTCCTTACAGGGGGTTTTTTCTCGGGTCTTGCGGGATTCATCGGGATGAGCATCGCCACCAGGTCGAGCGCGAGGACCGCGAACGCCGCCATGGAGGGGCTGAACAGGGGCCTCCGGGTGGCTTTCTCCGCGGGCGCGGTCATGGGCCTCACCGTCGTGGGCCTCGGGCTGCTCGACCTCAGCTTCTGGTTCTACTTCCTCAACTGGTACTACCGGAATCTTGACGCTGCTGCGAGGATCCAGAACGTTACGAGCGCGATGCTGACGTTCGGCATGGGCGCGAGTTCGTACGCGCTATTTGCCAGGGTGGGCGGCGGTATATTCACAAAAGCTGCGGACGTAGGAGCCGACCTCGTTGGCAAGGTCGAAGCCGGCATCCCCGAGGATGACCCCCGCAACGCGGCCGTCATAGCGGACAACGTCGGCGACAACGTCGGCGATGTCGCGGGCATGGGCGCCGACCTGTACGAGTCGTACGTGGGGTCGGTTGTCGCAACCGCGGCGCTGGCCGTGGCGGCGGGGTTTGGTGTACGCGGCGTGACCGTGCCGCTCATAATGGCGGCCGTTGGCGTACTCGCCTCGATCATCGGCACGTTTTTCGTGAGGTCCGGCGAGGAAGCCGAGCAGACGGTTCTGCTCGCTGCCTTGCGGCGCGGCGTCTACACTTCGAGCGTCATCATCGCGGTTGTCTCGTTCTTCCTGGTCAGGGGCTTGCTCGGCATCGAAAACACCGGCGTGTACTGGGCGGTTCTCGCCGGTCTCGTGGCGGGAAACCTGATCGGCGTATCGACGGAGGTATTCACTTCGGCCGGGTACGGCCCGACGCGAGGTGTCGCAAACACGGCCGTGACCGGTCCCGCGACAGTCATAATCGGCGGGCTTTCTGTCGGCATGATGTCGACCGTGGCGCCGGTAGTCGTCGTCAGCATCGCGGTGCTGGCGAGCTTCTACCTCGCCGGCGGACTCGGCAACTTCAACCAGGGGCTGTACGGGGTCGGGATCTCGGCTGTCGGCATGTTGTCCACGCTGGGCATTACCCTGGCCACCGATGCCTATGGCCCCGTCGCCGACAACGCCGGGGGCATCGCGGAGATGGCTCACCTGCCTCCCCACGTGAGGGAGCGCACGGACGCGCTCGATTCCCTCGGCAATACGACCGCCGCGACCGGCAAGGGCTTCGCGATCGGTTCTGCGGCGCTCACCGCGCTGGCGCTGATTGCAGCGTACAGGGATCAGATAGAGATAATCGTCAGGAACCGGGGTTTGAAGTTCGCTATGGACCTGTCGGTCTTGAACCCCAGGCTCCTTGTGGGGTTGTTCATCGGCGGCGTGCTGCCGTTCGTGTTCAGCGCGTTCGCCATGAACGCCGTCGGCCGCGCGGCGCAGCAGATAGTCGTCGAGGTGCGGCGCCAGTTCAAGGAGATCCCGGGCCTCATGGAAGGCAAAGCCAAGGCGGACTACGCGCGGTGCGTCGACATTTGCACGAGGGCCGCGCAGAAAGAGATGGTGGCGCCGGCGCTCATCGCCATCATCGTTCCCGTGTTGATCGGCCTTCTGTTCAATGTTGAGGCGGTAGCCGGGCTCCTAGCGGGCGCCACGGTGTCCGGTTTCGTGCTCGCCATCATGATGGCCAACGCCGGTGGGGCATGGGATAACGCCAAGAAGTATATTGAGGCAGGTAACCTGGGAGGTAAGGGTTCGGCTGCGCACAAGGCGGCCGTCGTGGGCGATACGGTGGGCGACCCATTCAAGGATACCGCTGGACCGTCGCTGAACATCCTCATCAAGCTGCTGTCGATGGTTTCAGTGGTGTTCGCCTCCTTCGTGCTGCAGAACGCGCTCATCCGGTAGGGCCGGGGGCCGGGATCGCGGCGCAAGCCGCGGCACAGCCGTGCTTCAACCACCATCAACGCATGGCTACAAGAGGGGCCCATGTCACGGAAGTCGACATGGGCCCTTTTCGAACCGGCTCCATTACAGCGCGGCGGAGGGGACGAGATGAACGCATTAATCCGAGGACCCGAGTCGAATCCCAAGTGGGCTTCGTACACGTCGGGGTGTTTCGTCTGCGGGACGGACAACCCCTCCGGCATGCGCCTCACGTTCCGCCTCGAAGGCGACAAGTACGTGAGCGAATTCACGGTGGCCAAGGCGTATCAGGGATTTCCCGGCATCATGCACGGCGGCGTAATAAGCACGGTTTTGGACGAGATAATGGGGAGGTTCCTCTGGGTAAAGGGGTACGTGACGTACACCGCCGAGATGACGGTCAAGTTCAGGAGGCCCATAATGTGCGGGACGAAGATCCGCGTCGAGGGAGAGATCCTCGAGGTAAAGGGCAGGCGGTTCTACACCGCGGGCCGCATCCTGTCGGAGGACGGCGCGGTCATGGCCGAGGCCACGGGGTGCTTCGTCTCGAAACGCGACAGGCCGGCTTTGGACCTTGCAGCGCAGGATTCTACTGAGGAGGCTGTCTGATGGAACGTGCGGAAGCGGTAGCGAAGCTCAAGTCGGAATTGGACAACATCAATCTTTTCAAGCACTGCCTGGCGACCGAAGCGGTGATGCGCGCGCTCGCAAAGCGGCTTGGAGAAGACGAGAAGGAATGGGCCATGGCGGGACTCCTTCACGACATCGACCTTGGGCGGGTCAAGGATAACCTCGAGCGCCACAGCCTGCTCAGCGCGGAGATGGTTGAGGAAATGGGGTTCGGGGACGACATGGTTGACGCAGTCAGGGCTCACAACGAGAAACACGGTTTCCCACGTGAGACCAGGATGGCCAAAGCGCTCTACGCCTGCGACCCGTTGACCGGGCTCATCGTCGCAGGCGCGCTCATCCACCCGTCGAAGAAGCTCTCGTCCATCGATACGAAGTTCATCATGAACAGATACCGTGAGAAGTCGTTCGCACGGGGCGCCAACCGCCAGGTCATCGAATCGTGCTCGGAGCTCGGTCTCGACCTCGAGGATTTCGTGACTACGGGCCTCGAGGCGATGCAGGGCATAGCGGCCGACCTCGGCCTGTAGGAGGCGGACGCTGGCGCGCCTCATTTGTCGCCGCACCCTTTCGGGGGGTTCGGACTATGGTCAGCCTGGTAATCGTCTCCCACAGTACCCGGGTTGCCGAAGGGGTACGCGAGCTCGCCGAGCAGGTGACCCGGGGCAGGGTCAGAGTGGTAGCCGCCGGGGCTGTCACAGGGACACCCCCGGGCACGTGCTACGATTCGGTCCGCAGGGCGCTGGAGACCGTCGCCAACGAGGACGGCGCACTGGTGCTGGTCGACCTGGGGAGTGCAATTCTCACGACGCAGATGGCGCTCGAGGATCTCCCCGCGGCAAGGCGTCGCCGTATCCTGCTGTGCGAAGCTCCCCTGGTAGAGGGGGCGGTTGCAGCCGCGGCCCTGCTTGCTGCTGGAGCTTCTGTCGAGGAGGCGGCGGCCGAGGCGCGGGGAGCGCTGATGCCCAAAATGGTCCAGATGGGCGTTGGTCCTGCTGCGGCGAGCGGGTGGACGCATAGACCCGACTGGGACGCGATGGCCATGGTGACGGTGACACACCCGCTCGGGTTGCATGCCGAGCCCGCAGGCCTCTTCGTCCAGGCGGCTTCGCGGTACCAATCCGACGTCCGGGTACACAACGTCACCCGCAATACGCGCTGGTTCAGCGCAAAGAGCATGAACAACGTATCCCTTCTCAACGTCAGGCGCGGCCAGGAAATCGCGATTGCCGCAAGTGGACCGGATGCGGCGACAGCCGTTTCGACGCTCAAGCGCCTGGTGGAAAGCGACTTCGCAAGCGTCGACGCATCACCTCCCGCCAGCGCTGCCAGACCGCACTGCAGCTCACCCCACCCAGTCGGCCCCGGCCCGGGCGCCGCTGTGCGGGATGCCATCGCATTCGTCCAGGCTCACTATTCGAAACCTCTGACGACAGCCGGTGTCGCCGAGAGGGTGTTTTTCCATCCGCGTTACTTCTGTACCGTGTTCAAGGCATACACCGGTGTGTCGTTTGTCGAATACCTTACGCGGGTCCGCCTGGCCAGGGCCAGAGACCTGCTGACCCGCACCGACCTCGACGTGTCCGACGTGGCGTCGAGGGTTGGTTTCAAGGACCCGAACTACTTCAGCCGCGTTTTCAAGCGGTCACAGGGGCTGTCCCCGCGGGAATTCAGGCGGCAGTACTGCGCCGGCCTGAATCCTCCCCCGGTGTGAACCCGGCTCCGTGAAGTCTATCCAGATGTGTCTGATTCCTGTTCAGAGGTTGACCCAGCCCGCTGGAGAAACACCTCCTCGACCGGGATACGCCCATGAGACATAACATTTGGAAAGGGAGGGTGTGGTCGTGAAGAAACTGATCAACAGGCCCGAGGATGTCGTCCGGGAAGAGCTGGAAGGTCTCGCGTTGGCCCATCCGGACCTCGTTAAGGTGCACTTCGACCCGAACTACGTGTACCGCGCGGACGCCCCGGTGCGCGGCAAGGTGGCCGTCATTTCAGGGGGCGGCAGCGGTCACGAACCGATGCACGGCGGGTTCGTCGGCCGGGGGATGCTGGACGCCGCCTGCCCTGGCGCCGTGTTTACGAGTCCAACGCCCGACCAGATGTACGAGGCTTCCAAGGCTGTGGACGGTGGCAAAGGCGTGCTGTTCATCGTCAAGAACTACAGCGGGGACATAATGAACTTCGACATGGCGGCCGACCTCGCCCGCGGTGAAGGGATCGAGATCGAAAGCGTGATCATCAACGACGACGTGGCGGTCCAGGACAGCCTTTACACCCAGGGGCGCCGGGGTGTTGGGACGACGGTGCTTGCTGAGAAGATATGCGGCGCCGCCGCGGAACGGGGCTATGACCTGGGCAAGGTGGCCGCGCTTTGCCGGAAGGTCAATGAAAACGGACGGAGTATGGGCATGGCCCTTACGTCCTGCACGGTGCCCCACGTGGGAAAACCGACATTCGAGATCGGCAATGACGAGATGGAGATCGGCATAGGAATTCACGGGGAACCGGGCCGCCGGCGGATGAATCTGCAACCCGTAGACGAAATAGTGGAGATGCTCATCGAGCCGGTCATCGGGGACCTCCCGTTCAAGGCTGGCGACAACGTGCTGTTGTTCGTCAATTCGATGGGGGGTACCCCACTTGTCGAACTCTACGTTGTATACCGAAAGGCCCATCAGATTTGCGCGAGCAAGGGCCTCAATGTGGTCCGGAACCTGGTAGGGCCGTATATCACCTCGCTCGAGATGGCGGGCACGTCGATTACCTTGCTGAAGATGGATGAGGAGCTGCTCAGCCTGTGGGATGACCCCGTGAAGACCCCGGGGCTCAGGTGGGGTGTGTGAACGCGGTTGACACTGCAATGGACTGGTTCGCGGGGCGGGAGGGACCGTATGAACATCAGCCGGGATTCCGTACTGGACTGGCTCAAGGCGTGTGCGAGCATCCTGGAGGAAAGCAGGGATTACCTGACGGAGCTCGACTCTGCGATTGGCGACGCGGACCACGGCGCTAACATGGACAGGGGCTTTAAGGCCGTCTTGTCCAAACTGCCCGAGGTAGTCGCCAAAGACATCGGGAGCATCTTCAAGACTACCGGCATGGCTCTCGTCTCGACTGTCGGCGGGGCCGCCGGCCCCCTGTACGGGACGTTCTTCCTGCAGGCCGGAGTCGTCGCTGCGGGGAAAACGGAGCTCGCGCCCGGAGACTGGGTAGCCTCCCTCGACGCCGGCGTCAAGGGTGTGATCAACAGGGGCAAGGCCGGGCCGGGTGACAAGACGATGCTGGACGCGTTGCTCCCGGCACTCGAGGCCGCGCGCGCAGCCCTGGCCGGTGGAAAGACGCTTGAGCAGGTCCTCAGTGAATCCGCAGCTGCGGCTCGAAAAGGAGCGGAAGACACGATTCCCATCGTCGCGCGGCGCGGGCGCGCCAGTTACCTTGGAGAACGGTCCGCCGGCCACAGGGACCCCGGAGCCACGTCCGCATCCATGATCCTTACCGCCGCGGCGGACGTTTTCGGAAAGGCGAAGGGGTAGACGGGTGGGGTAGCCGGCATGGTCGGGATCGTTATCGTTTCACACTCTCACAAGCTGGCCCAGGGAGTCAAGGAACTCGCCGAACAGGTGGCGGGGGGCAAGGTCAATATCGCAACCGCCGGCGGCCTGGATGACAGCACCCTCGGAACCAGCGCCGAACGGGTGCTCCAGGCCGTTTCCGGAGCCTACGGCGACGACGGCGTGGTCATTCTCATGGACCTCGGCAGCGCAGTGATGACGGCGGAGGTCGCGGTCGAGATGCTACCCGCCGACAGGCAACGGCGCGTAGTCCTGTGTCCCGCCCCGCTTGTCGAGGGAGCAGTCGCGGCGGCCGCTCAGGCCGCCGCGGGCGCGTCGCTGGGTGAGGTCGATTCTGCTGCCCGCAGGGCGATGGAGCTCATGAAGCCGTCCGGCCGCGTGGCGGATTCCGGTGGTAGCTGTGGTCAGCCCGTCGTACCCGATAACCCGCCGCCGGCGTGTCCGGCGCTCGGGGGCCATGAAACAGCGCGGGTTCTCCTGACCTTGAGGAACCGGTATGGACTGCACGCGCGCCCCGCGGCTGAATTCGTCCGGACCGCCTCCAGCTTTGAATCAGCGGTATTCGTGAGGAACCTGAGCAAGAGCGGCTCCGTCGCGAACGCCAAAAGCATAATCGAGGTGCTGACCCTGGGAGCCGAGTCGGGTCACACGATCGAGGTTTGGGCAGAGGGGCGGGATCAAGCCGCCGCGCTGGAGGCGCTGAGGGATGTGGTCGAATCGGGCGCTGGCGAGTAGTCCGCTCGCTATGTGACGGCGGGAGGCTCTCAGCCGCCCATAACGGGGGCGAGAAGGACAATCTCATCGCCGTCGTGCAGGATGTCCGCGGGTCCGAGGGTCCTGCCTGACCGCGAAACCCAGACGGTGTGCCCGTCGCCGAGCCCGGCCGACATCCCGCGGAGGTCTGGATAGGCGACCTCCAGGTTGATCAGGAGATCCTTGACGGTTGTTCCTTCACCGAACGTCAGGATTTCCTGTGTTTTTCCCGCCAGATCCTGATAGGGTGGGAAGAAACGGACTCTCACGTTCACCAAGACACCCTCCGCACTGCTCTGTACATCAAATAGCCCCCGGCCGGATAAGCACCGGCCGGGGGCGCAGGAATGCGACACTCCCGCTACACTCCGGCCCGCTCAAGCGCCTGGACGGCTTCGGTTAAATACAGTATAAATCGGTTTCGCCTGCGCAGGTAGATGGGGTACAGCAGGTTGAACTCATCACCTTCGGCAGAGGCCAGTCTCTCGGCGCCGTCGAACATCGGGAATGCGGGGATTGCCCCAAAGAAGTCCGGGTCCGTGCGTTCGTTCTCCTTGAACGCGCAAGGTACCAGCGCTAGCGAGAGTTCACGCAAGACCCTGTTTGCCTTTGGCGGCTCTATCTCGCCTCTTCCGAGCACCTCGTAGAACCTTTCAGTCGTCCGCGCAACCTCCGACAGCCTCGCCCTGGCCGGCTCCAGGTCGAGCCGCTGGCCGACGGATCTCGACAGCAGGTCGAGCTGCTCCGAGATGTAGCGGCAGAGCGCGCGGAAATCGTAAGGAAGGTAGCGACACGAAAGCAGCCTGTATACCGTCGCCATGTATATCCTGGTGTCGCGGAGCAGGTTGTCCGGATCGATTTTGTCAATCGTGTCGAACTCCGTGTGCCACCACCAGCCCAGGCCGCCGCTGAGTTTCCCCCCGGTATGGAAACCCACGCCCTCGCTGCCGGGGTCCCTTGGTTGCTCCGAGAACGTGGCGAACGTACTTGTCAGTCCAATGCCGTAGAACGACTGGTCACCGAAACGGCCGATCCGCTTGCCGGCGAGATTGCGCCCCGTGACTTTCTTGAGGGCCGCCGCCGCAAGGCCGAACGATTGCGGCATGATGGGGATCTCCTCAAGGACGGAGGCCCCCCTGCCCCCCGTGGAGTCGGCGTTCACGTGGCCAAGGCACCTGTCGAGGAGCTCCGTCCAGTAGTGATCCGCGTACCAGGCCGAGCCGGCGAACCTGCCATGGGAGTGGCCCGACCAGAAGGCCAGCCTCAACCCGCGCCGCAGGCTACTCCTGTGCTCGGCGGCCAGCCTGGCGACCTCCATGACAGTCGCATTCGCGGCGCCGTTATCCATCGCTCCGTAATGCCACGAGTCAATGTGGCTGCTGAAGAGCAGGAATTCCCCTTCCTCGCGCCCATCGATGTCCGCTATGAGCAGCGGGAGCTGTCTCCAGCCGGTGTCCACCGCCGTGTGAATTCGTACCTGGACCGGGCCGCGCGCAATGGCGTTTTTCAAGTAATCGCCACCCTGACACGTCACCGTGATGCTGGGGGTGACCGGAAGCATGCCGAGGGTGTCCCTTGTAGGTGGTCCCCACAGTGGGGAGACGGCCGACTCATGCAGATAATCGTCGCTGACGAATATTTCCCCGATGGCTCCCCCGGCCTCCATCTCCAGGCATGCCTTGGACGAGGCCATGCCGTCCACGAGGACGATCTTCCCCCGTACGCAGTCTCCCTTCTTCGGATAGATCAGCTCTCCCGACAGTCCCGATTTCGCGGTGGATTTCGCAAACGAGTGGGTGATGCACTTAAACTGAGCCTGAGGATCGGATGGAATCGTTAACGAAGCGCTGACCGGGAGACTGATGAATGCGGGATGGCGCAGCAGTTCCGTTCGGTAGCCGAACGACTTGAGGATCCCGTTCACGTAGTTCATGGCCTCGGCTTCGCCCGTGGCTCCGGACAGGCGCACCCACGTAGCGATCTTCCCGGTCCACTCCATGAGATTATCTCGTGATACTTCCGACAGCAACACGTCTTCGAGCACCTGATCATAATCGAGATGATGGTCAGCCATTCGCCGTGCACCCTCCTAGCGTTCTAATGCCGTCCCACCACCTCGTCACGCACTGGCGTGAGTGCGGACACCAGATTGTGGTGCCCTGTCACTGGGCAGAGGGATCGTCAACCAACGGGGATCTCGAAAGCAAGCGCCATGCCAGCGCTCGCCGGCCGGTGGGGTGAGGGATGGTCGTCAGTCTGCGAGGGAATATGCACGTGAACGGCCCTGACCGGAGGCCCTCAGGACCCTCTGGTCGACGAGCTGGGACAGATCTCTAAATGCAGTGGTCCGGTCGACATTAGTCAGCTTACAGTACTCACGATTCGTTATCATACGATGTTCTCTCAGGTAGGAGAGCAACAGGGACCTGCGCGACAGGAACCCGGCAGCGGAGATTCTGGCCACGATCCGCGCCGGCAGGTCGATCTTGCGGATCATTCCCGCCCGGCACTGGTAGGCGGAGCTCAGCACGACGCTACGCAGTTCCCGCACGTTTCCCGGCCAGGCGTAAGACTGCAGGACCGCCAGGGCGCACGGGCTCACTGTCACGGTTCTGCCCGCCTTCTCTCGAAATTCGCTGGTAAAATGGGCGATCAGTGAGGGGATATCCTCCTTGCGGTCCCTGAGTGGCGGCACCTGGAGTTCCGCCACGCTGAGCCTGTAGAACAGATCGGACCTGAACTTCCCCTGGCGGCACAGATCCTCGATTGACCTGTTTGTTGCAGCGATTAGGCGAATGTTCAGGCGTCGCTCGGTGACCGAGCCGACTCGCCTGAGTACGCCGTCCTCTATCACCCTGAGCAGCCTCGGCTGGAACTCCAGCGGCATATCCCCGATTTCGTCGAGGAACAACGTCCCTCCGTCCGCGGACTCGATTAGTCCGGCCTTTCCTCCACGCCTGGAGCCGGTAAACGAGCCGTCTTCGTAGCCGAAGAGTTCGCTGTCAATAAGCCCCTCGGGAAAGGCCGAACAGTTCACCGCCACAAACGCGCCGCCGGACCGGGGGCTGATCTCGTGAATGGCCCTGGCGAGGAGGTCCTTACCGGTTCCCGTCTCTCCAGTAATAAGTACCGGAAGGTCGGTTGTGGCGATGACGCTGGCCTTTGCCTTCAGTTGCGCCATCAGGCGGCTCTCTCCAACTATGCTGTCGAAGCGATGGAGCGATTCGTCGGGCTCGAGATCGGAGGGCTCGGTGTACCCTACGCGGTCGATTACGCTGATATCCTTCGCCATCATGATGGTTCCCAAGAGGGTATCGTCCCGCATTACGGGCCGGATCTCCACCATGTATTGCCTGCCGTCCTGTCTCTGAGAGAGGCCGAAGACCGCCTTCTTTGTGCGCAGAACCTCGCAGATCTTCGACGGCGGGGAGAAATTCCGGACGTTACAGCCGAGGAGTTCAGCTTTCGTAATGCCCCTCATTTTGATGAATGCTTCATTGGCCATTATGATGTTTCCCTCGCCGTCCGTGACCATGACGGGGTCGTTCAGCAGGTCAAAGAATGCCTTAGCCCATTCGGCGTCGCTGAGATGTGTGGATATGAAATCATCGATCTCTTCAACCCACAGGTACTGCCCGATGACCCTTCGGCCGGGGATTACCATGTCCGACACCCCACGTTACCTCGTTTAGCCTGGGAAGGGAGTTCGCTGCCGGTTGATGAACACCTCCAGAATAAGCGGCTCGACCAGGGCAGCGGCGAACACGAAGCGGTTTTGAAGCGGATAGGAAAGGGAACCCGGGTGGCTCGCCGGCCTCCACAGGTGGGTATGGGATTTGCAATGTCATCCGCTGCGGGATGCCGGCATGAGCGCCCAGGGCTGGATGCTGGGCGTCCGCGCCCAGGACAATTCCGCCACGGCGCCCTGACGAAATGGAGGGATGAGAATTGTTCGGAATGCCTTGGCCAGTCGTATTCACTTTCATTCTGACTGCTCTCGGTTTCATCTTCTCATGTTTCTGGTCGGTGAATTTCGAGAGCATAACGGACCGCTGGCTGTGGAAGGACATCAAGGCAACTGAGGATCAGGTGAACCTCGGAAAGGAGGCCGGCAAGCAATGAAACCCGAATTTGGCGGCCCTACCGCAATAATCACGTTCATCGTGTACACGGCGGGCGTTCTCGGGCTGGGTTACTATGCATCAAGGAGAATCAAATCATCCGCCGACTTCTGGATCGGGGGGAGAAGCCTCGGGCCCTGGCTGACGGCGATGACACTGTACGCGACTACTCTCAGCGGCGCAGGGTATTTCGGTGCTCCCAGCGCCGGGTTCACCCAGGGCAACGCAATCGCCTGGCTCAACCTCGGCGCGTTTGCGGGCATGTTCATTTTCAACACCGTCGTCGGGCCGAAGCTGTGGCAGGTCGGAAAGATACACGGTCTGGTCACCGTCGAGGACTACCTCAACAAGCGGTACGGAGACGACGTCATTCCGACCCTGGCGGCGGTAGGCGGGAGCGTCTTCATGATGCTGTCGCTTTACGCGCAATTCAAGGCGACCGGGATCGTGATGTCCACCATCCTGGGATTGGACTACCTTGCGGCGTTGTTCGTATCACTCGGTGTGTTCACGATCTACACCGCCTTCGGCGGGGTGCTGGCAGTCGTCTACACGGACTTCCTGCAGGGCGTGATCATGCTTTTCGGTACGGTCTTCCTGATCGTCGTTCCGATACTCAAGGCGGGTGGGCTGACCGCCATGAATACGAAGCTGGCGACCATCGCGCCGAAGCTCGTCACGTGGCACGGGGCTTTTACGGCCGGATTCGCGCTTTCCTGGATAATCCACTTCGTGTTCAGCTTCAACAGCTCGCCGTACCAGGTGCAGCGCGGTTTCATGGCGAAGGGCTTCAGGACCTTCCGGACGATGTTGCCGATCATCCTGGTGTCGTTCTTCCTTACTTCGACGATGAAATACTCCGGGATGGCGGCCCAGGTCATGATCAAGGAAGGGACCATGGCGAAGCCCCCGAACGCCGACTGGCTGTTCCCCTACCTGGTGTACGCCATCTTCCCATCGGGTGTGGCGATTTTCTTCCTGATCGCCTGCATGGCCGCCATCATGTCCACCGGCGACTCGCTGCTGATGTACGTGAGCACCGCGCTGACAAGGAACGTCTACCAGAAGTTCATGAACCCCAAGGCGCCTGAATCGAGACTAATGAAGGTCAGCCAGTGGACTGTGGTCGCCCTTTCCACAATCCTGTTCCTCCTCGCGGTTTTGGAGCGGATCGCGGGCCTGCAGATCCCGATCATCTACATGCTGGTGCAGGTCGGCACGGGCGGTCTGACAACCCTCTTTGCGCCCGGGCTGCTCTACGGGCTCTTCTGGAAGCGCACGACCAGGTCCGGCGTGCTTGCCGGCATGTTGGCAGGCTCAGCCGCGCTCGTCGCCGCGTTCGTGTGCCGGAATGGGTACGCGGGGAAGGCCGTTCAGGAAGCCTATTACAGTTCCATCTGGTCGCTGGGAGGGTTCCACGAGGCGGCGCTTGGCGCCACGGTCGCGCTCGTGGTCACTCCGGTCATCAGCCTGCTCACGCGGGCGCCTGAAAGCGACCTCGTCGAGAAATGGTTCCCGGGCAAGGGCGTGCGCGCCGGCAAGACGGCCTGAGCCTTGCAGGATCAGCAATTCGTGGAAGGTGGGGATTGTCTTTGGAGGCGGAAACGGATAGGGACCTGTATCCAAGGTGTTCGGATGCCGAGTTCGAGCGGCGCCACAACAAGCTCCGCAAGTCCATGGATGAGAGGGGGCTTGACTGCCTCCTGATCTACGGCGGGTACAAAGAGATGTACCAGGCCAACGCCTTTTGGGTCACGAACTACGCGGATTGCTTCCAATCGTGGACCGTGTTCCCGCTGCAGGGGGAACCGGCGCTCTACAACACCCTGTACCCGCACCTTCTCTATGCCAAGAAGGTGTCCGTGATCAGGACGACGGAATGGGGCGGCCCGAGCATCGCCGAAACCGTGGTCAAGCGTGTGAAGGAACTGGGACTGGGAGAGGCGCGCATCGGGCTGGTAGGCATCGATAGCCGCCGGACGGTCAACTTCCCGCAAAGCCACTACGAGGTGTTTTGCCGCGAGCTGCCTGGGGCGAAATTCGAGGATGCCACGACGCTGGTGGAGAAGATCCGCTCGGTGAAGAGCGCGGAAGAGATCTCGTTCGTGGAGAAAGGCGCGAAGATTACGGACAGCTGTATGAAGGCCCTGGTGGACGCCGTCCGCCCGGGCGTCACGGACTTCGAGCTCTACGCGGTCATCAATGAGACGGCGTATCGCCTGGGAGGGGCCCCGAATTTCACGCTGTTCGCGTCGACCTCGATGCTTGATCCCAACATGCCGTACCCGTGGCCGCAGCCGTCGAAACGGACTGTCAAGAAGCAGGACCTCATCAGCAACGAGCTGTGCGCCAACTATGCTGGTTACTCCGGCCAGCTCATCCGGCCGATCGCGCTTGGCAAACCCCCGAAGGAATTCCTCGAGATCTACAAGATCGCGGAGGACCTGTACCACGCGATCGCCGGGGCGATCAAGCCGGGCAATACGGAGCAGGACGTGATCAACGCGGTGAAGCCGATCGCGGCCCGCGGTGGATTCTACCAGCAGGCCCCCCTGGTGCACGGTTGGGACAACAAGCCCGATCGCCCCTGGATCGGTCTCCCGGGCGCGGCCCACTTCCCGATAACGCCCCACGTTTTTGAAGAGGGGCAGCTGATCATGATCGAGCCGAACCCGTGCAGCCTGGATCTGAAAAAGGGCATATTCCTCGGGAGCCTGCACGTCGTCACCGGCACAGGGTGTCGTTGCCTGCAGGAGTTTCCGCTCGAGTTCACAATTAAGGAGTAGGTGGGCATCATTCTTCAGGGGCGCGCGTGAGTCGCGCCCCTGAAGAGGATAGCGGACGACGGGGCCGTCTATTCTCAGATGTGTTTGCTACTATGCCCGGATGGAGGCTCGCATGATCGTAGATGTTCACGCCCATTACGTCCCAATTCGAAACGGCGGCGGTATAGGCACGCGGTCCGCGCCGCGGCTCGTAGAAGTACTACCGTGCGCCGGCGGCAAGGTGAGTGTCGTGGTGAACGGGAAGGCTGTGGCGCAGGTGGAGCCCGGCCTTAATGACCTTGGGAAACAGCTGGAGGACATGGACAGGGAAGGCATCACCTATCGCCTGCTGTCAATCGCGCCGCCTATCATGCTTTACGAACTCCCCCCCGAGCAAGCCGTTGAGTGGGCTGCCGCTGTGAACGAGCAGCTTGCAGCGGACATCGACGGGAACCGCCGCCGCTTCGGAGGCCTGGCGACGCTCCCCCTGCAGGATCCGCAGGCCGCCGCCGGCGAACTCGAGCTGTCGATGACGGTCCGCGGATTTGCAGGGGCTCAGATTGCCACCAACGTGAACGGCGTGGAAATGGACGACCCGCGCCTCGAGCCGTTTTGGATGATAGCGGAGTCGCTTGGCGCGTTCATCCTGATGCACCCGCATTATGTGGCGGGGAAAAACCGTATGGAGGGGTATCACCTTCGCAACGTGGTGGGCAACCCACTGGACACTACTCTAGCCGCGGCGAGGCTGGTGTTTGGAGGGGTGATGGAGCGCCACCCCGGCCTCAGGATCTGCCTGTCCCACGCCGGTGGATATGCAGCTTTGGCGGCGGGACGCATGAACCATGCGGCCCGCGTGCGGCCCGAGATCAAGGGCCTCAAGAAACCGCCATCGGAGTACCTGAAGCTGTTTTACTATGACACGATCGCGCACGACGCAGAAGCGCTGGCGTTCGTGGGCCGTAAGATGGGACCGGAGCGGGTGCTGGCGGGCACGGACTACCCGTTTGATATGGGCGACCCGTCCCCAGCGCGGATCGTCGGTGAGGCCGGGTTTGACCCGGCAACCGCTGGTCTCATCCTCGGCGGAACGGCTCGGCGCTTGCTGTCGATACCGTAGGATAGTCCGGCTTAGGAGGCAGTGCCTTTGAAGGACTACGGGCGTTTGTGGGAAGTTGACTTGACTACAGGGAAGGTTACGAAGGATCAGATCTCTCAGGATGTGATCCGCCTCTACCTTGGCGGTCGCGGCCTCGGCGCGCGGCTGTTACTCGATTACCTCAAGCCAGGCACGGATCCACTGGCTCCCGAAAACGTGCTGATGTTCATCTCGGGACCACTGACAGGCACTCCGGCCCCTGGAGCTGGGAAGTACCTCGTCGTGACGAAATCCCCCGCGACAGGGGCCTGGTTGGAAAGCTACGCCAGCGGCCGCCTGGCGCTCGAACTGCGCTACTCCGGCTGCGACGTATTGATGATAAGGGGAAGGGCGGCACAGCCCTCGTACCTCTGGGTGGGCGACGGGGCGGCCGAAGTTCGCGACGCTCGCGATCTCTGGGGGTCTGATGCGTTTCGCACCGAAGAGATTCTCGCGCGGCGTTTCGGGGATCCCGCGCCCGGAATTGCGTGCATCGGTCCGGCCGGCGAGAACCTCATCCGGTTCGCTGGCATCAACAGCGACTTTTTCCGGCAGGCGGGGCGCGGGGGCGCCGGGGCGGTAATGGGCTCCAAGAACCTTAAGGCAGTCGTCGCGAGGGGGACGAAGGGCCTGTCCTGCGCGGATAGCGAGGGCGTGCTGTCCCTCCTGTCGGCGCACATCGACCGCGTTCGGGGCAACCCGGTGGCTGTCCGCCGCAGGGGATACGGCACCTCCCTGACCATGAACGCCACCAACGAATACGGCATGCTCCCTACCCTCAATTACCAGCGTGGGACTGCTCCTGAAGCCGGGGGCAGAATCAACGCCGAGGGCGTAGGCAAGGCGGCCTACCACACTCGGGGGTGCACTGCATGCATCACGCCCTGCGGGGTAATGACCCACACGCAAGGGCCGCTGGGGGACCAGTACCTCGAGGGTCCGGAGTACGAGACACTATGCCTGCTAGGCAGCAACTTGGGTGTCTTCTCACTCCCTTACGTGTGTGCGTGTAACCTGCTGTGCGATCAACTTGGGCTGGACACGATTTCAACAGGCAACGTGATCGGCTTCGCCATGGAGTGTTTCGAGCGTGGTCTGATCGGTACGGGCGACACGGGCGGACGGGATCTCAGGTTCGGTCGCTCCGATCTCGTGCCGGGGCTCATCAGGGACATCGCCTACATGAGAGGGTTCGGGCGGGATCTCTCGCTGGGGACCAGGAGCCTCGCGGCACAAGTAGGTCAGGGCTCCGAGAGGTGGGCGATTCACGTGAAGGGGCTGGAATTCTCGGCCTACGACCCGCGGGCGGCCTTCGGCGGAGGGTTGATATACGCAGTGGCTCCTCGCGGCGCCTGCCACCGCAGGAGCTCACCGGTGCACGTGGTGCGCAGGACCAGTGTTCTCTACGAACCTGACGGGCAGGCTCGAGTGGTGAAGGACCTCTTCGACGAACGGTCCATCCAGCATACTGTGCTGGTATGCGACTTCATCGGCAGGGGCGCCCCCGTGTCGGCGGATGAATACGGGGATTACCTGGGGTTTACGATTGGCGAGCATTTCACCGGCGATGAGCTTCAAGAGATTGCGGACAGGATAGAGACCACCATACGCCTGTTCAACAACAGGGAGGGACTGTCACGATCGGACGACACGCTTCCCCCGCGCATCCTCGAGGAGCCGCTACCGGACGGCCCGGCGCGGGGGAAGATCATCGGCCGCGCCAATCTCGATAGAATGCTGGATGAGTACTACCAGCTTCGCGGCTGGGACCCCGCGGGCGTGCCGACGAAGGAAACCGTGTCAAGGCTACAGATCAATCCGCAGACCTGGCTCTCGCCACAACGACAGGCGGTTTCGGGGTAATTGGGAGGTCACCACAATGAGCGATATCCCTCTTGGCAAGATAGAACCAGGACGTACGGCCCTCTTGCTCATCGATTTCCAGCGCCGCCACCTGGATGCCGAAATAGCGTACCACCCTGTGAGCAAAGAAGAAGCGGAAAGGATCGTCCGGAACGCCAGGCGCTTGCTCGAGTTTGCCCGCACAAGCGGTATTCCGGTGATATTTGTGGAGACGTTTTCGAGAAGGGCCTCGAAATGGGGGATCGTAGACGCGCGGAACGCGTACTGGGAAGCCCAGGCAAACCGCGTGGTTCCAGGCAGCAACTTCGTTCGTCGTACGGGCCGCAATGTGGAAGGTTCCGTTTACGCAGAAATCCTTCCGGACCTGGCTCCGGGACCGGATGACATCAGGGTGCTGAAGAAGCGCTACAGCGCTTTCTACGGCTCGGACCTCGAACTGGTGCTGCGCGGCCTCGGGGTTGACACCCTTATCGTAGCGGGTGTGAACACAAACAACTGTGTGCTTTCCACCTGCTTTGACGCATTCAATCGCGACTACAGGATCATCGTGATCGAGGACTGCTGTGGCAGCATGAACGGCGCCGACATGCACGAGTTCGCGATCAAGGAGATAAAGGCTGCCCTGGGGTGGGTCCGAAGTTCGGAAGAGATGGCGACCTTGTTACGCAGTGAACACGAGCAGGGAGCCGCACGGCCCTGAGGAGGGAACCCGGATCTTGGACGCTCTCGCCGCGCTGCTTCAACGGCGCGAAACTCAGATCAGAGAAGATTGGGCTATGCTTCATTCGATTCCGGAGGCGGGTTTCGAGGAGAAACAGACGTCCGCATTCCTTGCGGCGAGGTTGGAGCGGGCCGGGTTCGAAGTTCAAAGGGGGCTTGCGGGGACCGGCGTGGTGGGGTATTTGCGGGGGCACGAACCCGGACCCGTAGTGGGTCTGCGTGCGGACATGGATGCGCTCCGGCACGAATTGGATGGCCGCGTGGAAGCCCGCCACTCGTGCGGTCACGACGCGAACTGCACCATGGTGCTTGCGGCGGCCGAAGCGCTGGCCGCGTGTAAGGCCGTCCGGCGGGGTAGGCTGGTGATCGTGTTTCAACCGGCGGAGGAAATGCTGTCCGGCGCCAGAGCCATGATCGAGACCGGAGCACTGGATGGATTGGACTACCTGATAGGCGTGCACCTCCGGCCTAAAGAAGAACTGGGATACGGCACCGCGACACCCTCCGTCAGGCACGGGGCGTCCGGAATCATGCTGGCAACGATTTCGGGGACACCCGCGCACGGGGCCAGACCGCATCAGGGGGTGAACGCGGTTGAAGCCGGCGCGCTTGCGGTACTTAGCGTAAGTCAGGTGAGGCTGGACCCCAGGGTCTCCCATTCAGTGAAGGCCACCATGATAAGGGGCGGGGGTGTATCTCTCAATGTCATTCCCGACCGCGTGGAAATGGCATTCGACCTGCGAGCCCAGACCAACCAGATCATGACGGGTCTGCGAGAAAAGGTCACCAGGGCCATCAACCTGGCGGCGGGCGCGAACGGAGCGAAAGCCGAGGTCACCTGGAAGGGAGGGGTCCCTGCCGCTCAAGACGATCGGAATGTGGTGGAGGTCGCCACCGAAGTAATAAAGGATGTGCTGGGGCGGGACGGACTTCGGGCGCCGCTGCTTACTCCGGGTGGGGAGGACTTTCACGAATACCCGCTTGCCATGAAGGGCCTCAAGACAACCATTGTTGGACTAGGGGCCGACGTCACCCCCGGCCTCCATCATCCCGAGATGGTGTTCAATCGGGATATCCTGCTTCTGGGGGCCAGGATCCTGGCTGGCATTGCGTGCAGGATCTTTAACCAGGAGCCGGCGACCCGTGAGTGTTACGAGGCGGAAAGCGCGGGGGACACTGACTCTTGAGGCGGGCGATTGTGCCAGTTGCCTTGACAGGCCGTACGCGGGTTCGTATAATCTAATCTGCAGGGCAAACAGCGGTAGGTAAGTAACGGTAGTCGCCTGAACCCCTTCCGTTCTCGGACGAAGGGGTGTATTTGTCGGTGGGAGTTCACTATGGTGAACGGGGGCGCCGCACGGAGTCCGATATGGTGTGCCGGCCGGGGTGAGAAGGGTGGAAGGCGTAAAAATAATAGGTGAAAACCGCAAGGCCAGGCACGATTATCACATCGAGGAGACTATCGAGGCAGGCATTGCCCTGGTGGGGACCGAGGTGAAGTCGCTCAGACTCGGAAGGCTCAGCCTTCGCGATTCGTACGCCCAGGTGAAAGACGGCGAGGCGATCCTGTACAACGTGCACATCAGCCCGTACGAGCCGGCCGACCGGTTCAATCACGATCCGATGAGGCCGAGGAGGCTGCTGTTGCACAAACGGGAAATCTTGAGGCTTCGCCACAAGGCCGAGGAAAAGGGATACACGCTGGTCCCGCTCAAGATGTACTTCAAACGGGGCCGCGCCAAGGTCGAACTGGCGGTTGCGCGCGGCAAGAGGGAGTATGATAAGAGGGACGACATCGCCGAGCGGGACGCCAAGCGCGACATCGCGCGGGCCATGAGGCGCAGGGCGGACGAATAGGATCAGGCTCTTCAGACTCGGAGCCACCCGTGTGGCGACCGCAGGCCGCTGCGCTTCGCAAGTTGCGGCCGGGGCGTCGGTGGCATATCATGTGGAACACAGCCGGACATTGCAGCGTCAAAGAGCATACTCAGCGCGTGCGCCCGTGCGTCGCGCAGGCCGTGGACGGCGAATTGCGACAATCGAACGAACAGGTTTGGGATTTGGGGGCGAACAAGGTTCGACGGGGGTTGTCATGGACCGGGGCAGCGGGTCGAGCGTCCGCAACTCGTAAATCCGCGGAACAAGATAACTGCCAACACAGAATACGCTCTAGCCGCTTAACGCGGTTACGCTCTGCCGGACCCCTCCCGCGGGAGCTGGACAGGGCGTCATAAAAGCGGGATACCCACCGGTACCTGGCCCGGGGACTGAATGGGGAAACCAACGGGCTGGCCGGAGCCGGACCCTGCCCTTCGGGGGCCGGTAACGGCGAGAAAGCCAAACAAGGGATACACCCGTAGAAACCCCTGTTGGTGAGCCTTCGGACGAGGGTGCGATTCCCTCCGCCTCCACCATATTTTGGCTGGCAGAGCGAGCCTCTGCCGGCGGCGGGACCAGGCGACGTTCGCCTGGTCTTTTCGCTTCCACCGCTCCAACATGTGCTATACTTAGTGGGTAGACGGCAGGACTGGTCATTCAAGGAGACATCCGATTTGGTCCTCGTATTCGAAGCGCTTTTTATCTTCCTCTGCAGGGTTGTAGACGTATCTCTCGGCACCGTGCGGCTGCTCCTGCTGTTCAGGGGCAAGCGCCTGCAGGCCTCGGTGGTAGGGTTCTTTGAAGTGCTCGTGTTCATCAACGCGCTCGGGCGCGTCGTGAACAACCTGGATAGCCCCGTGAAGCTCCTGGCCTACGCCGCCGGTTTCGCGACGGGGAACTTCGTGGGCAGCAAGCTCGAGGAACGCCTGGCGCTCGGCTACCAGACGGTCCACGCGGTATTGCCTCAGAACTGCGCGGATAAACTGACTTGCAGGCTGAGGGAGGCCGGTTTCGGCGCCACCGTGGTTTCCGCCAGCGGACGCGAGGGACAGCACAGCATGGTGATGGTGACGCTCCAGAGGAAAGCGCTGCCCGCGGCGCTCGCCCTGATAGAAACCGAGACTCCGGACGCATTTGTGACTATACTTGACACAAGGCAACGCAGGGGCGGGGTTTTCGAGTACCGTTAGCGCAATGCGCCATTATACGCTATCGTGGGGGTGTTTCGGTGGTTCGTTCCGACGGCAGGATGTGGAACCAGCTCAGGCCGGTCAGGATCACCCGTGGGTACCTCAAGTTTCCCGACGGCTCGGTTCTCGCCGAGACCGGCGATACAAAGGTTATTTGCTCGGCGACGATCGAGGAGAAAACCCCGTTGTTCCTGAAAGGGACCGGACAGGGGTGGGTCACCGCCGAGTACGGAATGCTCCCGGGTTCGACGCCCACCCGCATGCAACGTGAGGCCACCAGGGGGCGGCCGGGAGGCCGCACACTCGAAATCCAGCGACTGATCGGCCGCGCCCTGCGCGCTGTCGTGAATCTGGGCGCACTCGGTGAGCGGACGGTGTGGGTCGACTGCGACGTAATCCAGGCCGACGGGGGGACCAGGACGGCGTCCATAACCGGGGCGTTCGTCGCGGTGGTAGATGCTCTGTCGGCTGCGCGAGAGAGTGGCCTCATGCAGAGGCTTCCCGTCAACGACTTCCTTGCTGCAACCAGCGTCGGGATAGTAGACGACACATTCCTCCTCGACCTTGCGTTCGACGAGGATTCCCGCGCCCGCGTTGACATGAACGTGGTGATGACCGGCAGGGGCAATATGGTCGAGATACAGGGGACCGGCGAGAGGGCGCCTTTCTCAGTTGCCGAGATGGAGCGCCTGATTACGCTGGCCCGTGACGGAATAACCCAACTGATCGAGGTTGAGAAGGCCGCCCTCGGGCCCCTCGCGATGGAGGTCGGCCGTGCCGGCGAGTAGACTGGTTATCGCCACGCACAACAAGGGGAAGGTGGATGAGATCCGCGCCCTCCTCGACGGTATCGACGTCGAGGTGTTGTCGCTGGCCGAGTTCCCGCACGTGCCTCCCGTCGATGAGACCGGCTTGACATTCGCGGAGAACGCCGTGATAAAGGCGCGTCATGCCGCCGAGGCCACGGGCATTTTGGCCGTGGCCGACGACTCCGGCATCGAAGTCGATGCGCTCGGGGGGCGGCCGGGCGTCATATCGGCGAGGTTCTCGGGACAGGGCGCCACCGACGAGTCGAACAACCGCAAGATCCTCGATCTTCTCAAGGATGTCCCGTTCGACCGGCGTACCGCGAGGTTTGTCTCGGTCATCGCCGTCTGCGACCCCGCCGGACGAGCAGAAACGGCAACCGGTGTGTGCGAGGGCGTGGTGACGTTCGAACCCAGGGGAACGAGCGGCTTCGGTTACGACCCGCTGTTCCTTGTGCCTCAGCTGGGGAAAACATACGCTGAACTGGGATTAGAGGAGAAGAACAGTGTCAGCCACAGGGGGCGGGCACTCAGGGCGGCGCGCCCTATCCTGCTGCGGATGCTGGGTGCCTGACGGAGGGCCCGGGCCGGCTTCGCGGAGGTATTCGATTGATTCTCGGAATTGTCAGCGATTCTCATGGGGATGTCCCGCGGCTGAAGCGTTTCCTCCGCGAGGTCGGCCCGGTGGACGCTATTCTTCACGCGGGCGATTTCTACGAGGATAGCAAGAAATTGTCGGGGATAACCAAGGTCAAGGTCATTGGGGTCATGGGCAACTGCGACTACCTGATGACCGGTCCACTGGAAAAGGTGGTTGAAGTGAGTGGGAAGAAGGTACTGCTCGCCCACGGCCACCAGTACGGCGTGAAGAGAGACCGTGAGGCGCTGAAGAAGCGGGCAGTATCGCTGGGCGTCGACGCAGTCGTATTCGGCCACACGCACGTCGCGGAGACATTCTGGGCAGGAGACGTGCTTTTCGTAAACCCCGGCAGCTGCCACTACGGCAGGGGGTCACATGGTCCTTCGTACGGCACGCTGGAGATTACCCCCGATGGCGGGATGGTGGCGTCCATCCACTATCTCGAGTGAGTTCCCGGACCGTTAGCGCAGGTAAACCGCAGGTAGGCGTGGTCACCGGTGATTTGACTGCGCTGATGTGGTCAACTATACTAGGTAGTGCAGGATTCGGGGCGTAGCGCAGTTTGGTAGCGCGCTTGGTTTGGGACCAAGAAGTCGCCGGTTCAAGTCCGGCCGCCCCGACCATTCTTCCCCTCGAAGCAGGACCTTCGCTCATTTGCCAACAGCAGCCCTTGCCGTTGACCTGGCGAAGTCCAGAATCGGCGAGCCTGCGGCGCTCGACGGAGTGAACTGGGTTCCGTGAGCCGCCCGACCCTTCCGACGTCCCGCGGGCGCACCCGTACCGCCCATGCTTGGCTGTTGGCAAGCAGGGGTTCCTTGATTTTGGCTCCCTAATCGGTTAAAATATAGGACGCGACACTGCCGAGCGGGTGTAGCTCAATGGTAGAGCTCCAGCCTTCCAAGCTGGTTACGTGGGTTCGATTCCCATCACCCGCTCCAGTTCTGATAACCCGCGCGCCTGTAGCTCAGGGGATAGAGCACCTGCCTTCTAAGCAGGGAGTCGCAGGTTCGATTCCTGCCAGGCGCGCCACCTGGAAACGACCGCGCCCGGGCGACCGCTGGATTCCGGCGACACCGGGCGATATCGTGCGAAAAGGTTCGTGGTGAGTGTAGCTCAACTGGTTAGAGCGTGGGACTGTGGCTCCTAAGGTTGCGGGTTCGACCCCCGTCACTCACCCCAATTTACTTAGAACCGGACGACCCGCCCTCACTTATAGCGCGGGTCGTCTTTCGTCTCTTCATAATAGGCGTCGGGGCCAATCTGCCGCATACGCTCGTTCATGGCGATCCAGCGCGCTTTCAGGTTGGGGTCGAACCTGCTTCTATCGCAGGGGAATTCCGCACACTCGTAGCAGAATGCCACGTTCTTGGCCCGATAGCATTCCCGGACTCCACAATCGGGATGCTTGCAGGTGCCCTTCCTGCAACCGAGGCATTCGCCCTTCGTAAGGTAGTCGAGCAATTCCTTGAAGGCTGCGTAATTCTCGAACACAGGCATCCCGAGTTTGACGAACCTCGAAGCGAATGTGTCGAAGTTGCCGAGGCGCTCCTTGAGCAACCGGGCGTACCCGGCGATCTCACCGTCGGCATAGGCAAAGCACTTCTCGCAGCTCAGACCACAGGGAGCCAGCGCCTTCAGGACCATGTCGGTAGCCATTCAGGTCCCCCCAATTCATGTCAGCCGTGGCACAAATTATTCAATTCGGCAGATGGAGGCCCCATTCCTGCAAGGTGTCGCTGAGCGCGAGCGCTGCGGGCGGCGGTGGGCAATTGAGATGACCCAGTACCTAGCGGACCTTTGCCTTGATTGGACCCCCGATCTGTGTTAGGATATTTGTGCGATATTTGCAGGGGCGCCCGTAGCTCAGTCCGGACAGAGCCGCAGACTTCGGATCTGAAGGTCGCAGGTTCAAATCCTGCCGGGCGCGCCACTGAAATATACTGGGGCGTAGCCAAGCGGTAAGGCACGGGACTTTGGATCCCGCATTTCGTAGGTTCGAATCCTGCCGCCCCAGCCAAAGATTTTATGGGCCATTAGCTCAGCGGTAGAGCACCCGCCTTTTAAGCGGGGTGTCGAAGGTTCGACCCCTTCATGGCCCACCATATTATATCTACAAGGCTCATCGAGGGACCCGTCAGCCGGGTCCCTCAACCGAATACCGTTTCGGTTTTCAGTGCGGGTGTGGCGGAACTGGCAGACGCGCAGGACTTAGGATCCTGTGGGTGTACGCCCTTGTGGGTTCAAATCCCACCGCCCGCACCATTGTTTAGCAGTTCTTCCAGCAGGCTTACGGTTCACATACGATTCAGGTAATCGTGAAGAAGCGCCTGAAGCTTCACGTCCGCGGGGTTCGGCTTCTCCCCGTTTCCAGCGCCATTCGGTTTGGCGGATTCGGCTTTGGCCCCAGTCATGCCTGCCGTGTGGGGATCGCGTTCGGCAGGCCGGGTCGCCTTCTGCCGGACCTCCTCAAACGATTCCGCAGACCGCTTATTGTTCGGAGACATATGGCGCTCGCTCCTCTCTACGGGTTCACTGGCACTTTATGCTATCTACGGATGCCCCACCTTCACCCGCCAGAGCGGTTAAGGGTGCCCCGTAGGCGTAGTCCTGGGATAGCTCTGACGGGCGGGGGCGGGGCGCAAAGGAATTCGGCTGCGTTAGCGGGAAGATGTGGGGCTGAAGCGGAAGACCGGAGGGCTAACCATGAAGCTTGTACTCATCATCCTCGGTGTCGTGGTCGTTTTGATCGGCGGCTTCATGCTCATCTTCAACGCAGGCATGGGCGAGATCAAGGCGATGTCAATCGGCCAAGTGGACCTTTCAAAAATCCCCGACGGAGTCTATCGTGGCTCTTTCAAGCGGGGCAGGTGGGCCTACAACGTCGAGGTGACCGTCAAGGATCACAAGATCGAGAAGGTGACCCTGCTCGACGACAAGATGAGGATGTTCGAGAAAGTGAACAGTGAGCTGGTCTCGCGGATCTTGCAGAGACAGACTGTCCGGGTGGACGCAGTGACCGGTACAACCATCTCCAGCAAGGCGCTGCTCAAAGCGGTGGAGACCGCACTGAGCAGCAGCCCACGCGGCTAAGAGAAGACAACGAAGATAGCGTTGTTGAAAGGCGAGACAGCCGGCTGTACCCGTGTGCGCGGGTGACTACCATCTCGCGTAATGCCTCTCCGGCTTTCGCGGGCGGGGTGTACGCTCCCCGCGGCCGGGCTGACCTGATCGGGCTATAACAGGCGGTGCCTCACCGCCGCCTGAACCACCTCTCCTCAGCACCACCGGAGTGCCTATCTGTACCAGCCCACAGAGTTCCTCCACGTCGCGGTTGTGCATCCGGATACATCCTGCCGACACCCTGTGCTCGATGGAGGCGTCGTTGTTCGTGCCGTGAATTCCGTAGGGTGAATCGCTCAGCCCAATCCACCTGGAACCAAGCGGGTTCTGTGGACCCGGCGGGACGGGGGCCTGCCCCCTGGGGTACCAGGTTGGGTGCCTGAGGATTGAGGAAACCACGAAGCGCCCCTCGGGAGACGGAGTAGAGGGCTTGCCCACGGCTATCGGGTAACGTCTCACGACTTCGCCGCGCCGCATTACGAGGAGCGCGAGGGCCCCGGTGTCTATTACGACCTCAGGGTCGCCGCTGTCGCCAGGCTCCAGGGGGACAGGCGGTTGTTGCTGCCCCGGCGGCGCATCCGGTGGAGTGTCTCCGTGCGGTGTCGCGCCTTCCGCCGGACCCGGCGCGACTTCGATCTCCCCCGGCGAGCCGGGCCCGTAGACTTCCGCGGAAACTGGGTGGGGCGTGTTTGCCGGAGGTTGAGTCAGCGCGAGGACCACGACAAGGACGCCTGTGAACGCCAGCGACGGTACCGGTCTCACCCTTGGAAACCCCTTTCCCGGTCGAAAGACGCATCGCTGACATCCTATGCTTGGGGGCTCGGCAAGATGGACTCTACGCTTGTGGTCAGGCAGATGGAATACCGGAAGCCGGCGCACGCGGGGCGCAGAGCCGCATCCCGGCGGCGGTTGCGGATTGGGGGACACGGCACCCAGCCGCAGGTCGGCAGAATTCGACTAGTTACAACAAATATTGAGGTATTTAGACGGACGCGTTAGTATGTAAGGTAATACATCATCTTGTAGGATATGGCATAGTAAGACGAATCCTGGGGGGTGATTCGGCTTGCGCCTCTTGCCGACCAATATTATTGAACCCGGCATGAGGCTGGCGCGGTCCGTTGTGGACGGCGACGGTCGCCTGGTGCTGGCCAGCGGGACGACCCTGCGGCAGCGGTACATAGACTTGCTCCTGGAGCAGGGCTACACCTCGCTCTACATAGCCGACGATATCATTCAGGTCGAACTCTCCGAACCGGTCACGCTCGAAACGCGCCAGTACACCATGAGCTGCATAGTCGATTTCGTCGAGACGGGGGTGCTTGGAGCTGACGGCGGGTTCATCCGTAAGTCGTTCGCCGGAGTCAAAGAGGCATCCGCAGGCTTGCGGCCTGCCGTGAAGCCCGGCAAACGGTTGCGGCCCGACGTGGCGGCGATTGTAGCGAAGGCGGCGGGGATGCTCGTCAATGAGGTGATGGCCAGGAAGGAGGTAATCATCGGCCTCATCGACGTCAAGTCTCTTCACGATTACACCTTTGCCCACTCCGTCCAGGTCGCGCTGCTAGCGATGGTAGCAGGCAGGATGATACACTACAACAGGCAGCAGCTCCTGGAACTCGGCGTAGGAGCGCTCCTGCACGACGTGGGAAAAGTCCAGGTCCCCGACCATATCTGGTACAGGAACGGGGGACTGTCCCCGGATGAGCTCGCGGTGGTCCAGTCCCACCCCGAGATCGGCTACGAGTACATGAGGAAGGCTAGGATAGGCCTGCTCTCGGCACATATTGCGCTTCAGCATCACGAGCGGTGGGACGGCAGCGGGTACCCCCGCGGGCTCAAGGGTGAGGAGGTACACAAGTACGCCAGGCTGTGCGCAGTATGCGACGTTTTCGATGCCATGACATCTGACCGCGCGCACAAGGCCGCGGTGCACCCGTACGAGGTGCTTGCATTCCTCGCCGACAACGCCGGCACCCTGTTCGACCCGAAGGCGGTGTCCGCTCTGCAGGCGGTCGTGGCGCCGTATCCCGTCGCCACGAGCGTCATTCTATCGACAGGCGAGGTCGCCGTGGTCAAGAGGATCAACAACCACGCGCTCGAGCGGCCTGTAGTGGTCGTTACCAAAGACCCGCAGTGGAACTTCTATGCAAAGTATCGCGAGCTCGATCTGTCAAAGGAGCCCGACATGGAGATAACTGGGCACATCTCCTGGTACGACGATGCCCCGAGGGAAAGCCCCGCGAGGGCCCCCGCCCCGGACCTCGGCGACGAGCCGGCAGAAGAAACAGAGGGCTGATGGACGGCACCCGCGCACTCATCCTGCTGGCAACCGGTTGATGACAGGGCCGCGGCCGGTTCGCCGGTCGCGGCCCTCCGCTTTGCGGACCGCACACCCGGTGGGTCTACTGTTGGGGCTACTTGATGATGGACTCCGCTTTTTGCAGGCCCTGGGGCCCGAAGATCATGCTCATGTAGAACTTCCTGTCGGGGTACTTCTCCTTCATCGCCTTGAGATTCGAGTACGGCTCGAACTCGCCGAAGTTGATGTCGTATCCGACGCACTCCGGCAAGAGGTTCGCCATCTTCTGCGACATCCATGCCTCGAGGATCACCTGCACCCCGGCCTCACCGGCGACTTTCAGCATCTGGTCGAGGAGCCTGTTGGCCTCAGGTATCCTCGCGTCGCTCCGGCCGTCAATTGCGACCGGCTGCGTAATTACGAACGTTGCGCCGGCGCCGAACTTCCGCTCGAGCTTCTCGAGTTCATCCTTGGCCGGCTCGTAGTGGTTAAACGCAACGCCTATGTCGAACTGCCCCGGATACGCCTTCCTGATGTACTCGATGAGCTGGACGGACGTGACGACTTTGACCTTCTCCGGGTCGTAGCCAAGGTGCTCGGGCTTGACCCTGGGGAGTCTCTCGCTGCCGTCGCCCGAGACGCACAGCAGCTTCCTGATGCCGAGCTCGAGCGCGTGCTGCAGCAAGATGTCCAGATCCTGCTCGTTCTGTTCCTTGGACGGGTCGTATTTCTCGTCGGTCTTCCGGTGGAAGGTGTTCAGGTGCATGATAAGGTTATCCGACTTAACCTCGAGACCGAGCGCGTCGATGACCTCGGGTGCGGTGTAGGACAGGTTACCCATGGGATTGTCGGTTATGCAGATGACGTAGTCGTTTTCGAGGAACATCTGGTACCGTTCCGCGAACTTCTCGAAGTCCTTCTCCACGTCCGTTGAATCCTGCCTCGGTGTGAGGAGCTCCATGAGATGCTGCTTAATCCTGGTTTCCACGCTGCTCTATCTCCTTTGAACGAACAGTATCGAGCCGGTATACTTCTACCTGCCGTGGAATCTTCCTTCAGGAGAGAATAGGACGAGAAGTAGCCGCTAATGAACGGCATTGTCTTTTCTGCTCGTTTTGCGATATCATAACTGGGGTCGGGGAGTTTTGCGGCCCGTAGCTTCGGGTGGCGCAGTCGCGGGACGAACTGCAGTATGATGCCACCAACTGGAGGACCCATTATAAATGAAAGTTGATGTGGAGAGATTAGAAAAGAGCACCGTGGCCCTTACCATCGAGGTCGAGCCCGAGAAGGTCGACGACGGCATGGCACGGGCATATCGCAAAGTGGTAGGCTCCGTCAATGTCCCGGGTTTTCGCAAGGGCAAGGCGCCACGGCCGATTTTAGAGAGGCACGTTGGAAAGGCAACTCTACTTAACGAGGCTTTCAAGATCATGTTCCCCGAGGCCTACCGCAACGCGGTCAAGGAATCGGGCGTGGACCCGGTCGACGAACCCGACGTTGAGGTAATCGAACTGGAAGAGGGCAAGCCCCTCAAGTTCAAGGCTACGGTTGCCGTAAAACCCGAGGTCCAGCTGGGCGACTACGGTTCTGTGAAAGAAAAGCTGGAGGAGACCCCGGCCACTCCTGAGGAAGTCGATGCCGAACTCAACCTCCTTCGCGAACGCCAGGCCCAGCTCGTGGTCGACGAGGCGGGGGTCGTGAAGGAGGATTCTTACGTCACCCTGGACTTCCAGGGCTACGAGGGCGAGAAGGAGCTGCCGAATTCGGCGGCCAAGGATTTTCTGGTGCCCATGGGCTCGGGGTTCCTGCTGCCGGGTTTTGAGGAGCAGATCAAGGGTGCGAAGGCCGGCGAGGAGCGGGGCGTCAAGGTAACTCTCCCCGCCGACTACAAGGACAAAGACCTGGCGGGTAAAGAGGTCACCTTCAAGGTCAAGATAAAGGAAGTAAAACGCAAGGAACTGCCTGCGCTCAACGACGAATTTGCCAAGACGCAGGGCGAGTATGCCGATCTGCAGGAGTTGAAAAACGAGATCACGAATAGGCTGACGCAGGCCAAGCAACAAAGGGCGAAGGCGGCGCACGACGAGGCGGTCCTCAAGCATGTGGTCGATCAGGCTACCGTCGACGTGCCCGACGTAATGGTGAACCGGCGCGCCCAGTCGATGCTCGAAGACCTGCTCACGAGGCTCGAGCGGAATAAAGTAACGCTTCGGGAATACATGGAGGGCACCGGCCTGACCGAGGAAACCTTGAAACAGCAGCTTCTCGATGCGGCGGCCAGAAAGGTCAAGACGGAGCTCGTGCTCGAGGCCATCTCGGCAAAGGAAGGGATCAAGGCCGAGGAGCCGGAAGTCAAGCAGATGGTTGACGGTCTTGCCGCTTCCACGAAGCAGGATGGCGACAGGCTTTTCGAACAGATCCGCGCTTCCGGCGCGATCAAGAGCTTCGAAAGGGCGATAACGAATGATAAGGTTGTTGCGTTCCTGGCGGATGCCGCGAACAAGAACGCGACGGTTTAATGTTTAAGGGGGGTACAAGTTGAGTTACCTTGTGCCGATGGTAATCGAGCAGACTCCAAGAGGGGAACGCGCTTACGACATCTACTCCCGCCTCTTGAAGGACCGGATAATCTTCATAGGCACACCGCTGGACGACGCCGTCGCGAACAGCGTTGTCGCCCAGCTCCTGTTCCTGGAGGTCGAGGACCCCGACCGTGACATCTCGCTCTACATCAATTCCCCCGGGGGGTCCGTGACTGCCGGACTGGCGATATATGATACAATGCAGTATATCAAGTGCGACGTGTCGACCATATGCATCGGTCTGGCTGCGAGCGCGGCGGCCGTGATACTCGCCGGGGGGGCGAAGGGCAAGAGGTTCACTGTCCCCAACGCCAAGATGCTGATTCACCAGCCGTGGGCCGGCAACATTCAGGGGCAAGCCACCGAGATTCAGATACACGCGAAGGAGATACTCAGGACGAGGACGCTCCTGAATAAGATACTTGCGAAGCATACGGGACAGCCGCTTGAGAAGGTTGAGAGGGATACCGAGCGCGATTTCTACATGACGGCCGACGAGGCCAAGGACTACGGACTGATCGACGACATCCTCGTGACCCGGAAGTGTTCGAAGCGGTAGGAAGACCGACCGCCCAGCCGGTCCGCTGGGAAAAGGGTGTGAGAAGGAGTGTTCAAGTTCAGCGACGAGAAGGGCCAACTCAAGTGCTCGTTCTGCGGAAAATACCAGGAGCAGGTTAAGAGGCTCGTAGCGGGCCCCGGTGTTTACATTTGCGACGAGTGCATTGAGCTGTGTAATGAAATAATCGAAGAGGAGCTCGGGGACGAGACCGAATTCGAGCTCAAGGATATCCCAAAGCCCAGGGAGATCAAGGCATTCCTGGACCAGTACGTTATCGGTCAGGAAAAGGCCAAGAAGATCCTTTCGGTGGCCGTGTATAACCATTACAAGCGGGTCAACCTCGGCGGCAAGATCGACGACGTCGAGATCCAGAAGTCTAACATCATCATGCTCGGCCCCACGGGATCCGGGAAAACGCTCCTTGCCCAGACGCTCGCCAAGATGCTGAACGTTCCGTTCGCGATCGCCGACGCCACGACCCTGACTGAGGCGGGGTATGTCGGCGAGGACGTGGAGAACATCCTGCTCAAACTCGTTCAGGCGGCGGATTACGACGTCGAGAAGGCCGAGAAGGGCATCGTCTACATCGACGAGATAGACAAGATCGCGCGCAAATCCGAGAACCCATCTATAACGCGGGACGTTTCGGGCGAGGGCGTGCAACAGGCGCTCCTGAAGATACTCGAGGGCACGGTGGCCAACGTCCCGCCGCAGGGCGGGCGCAAGCACCCGCACCAGGAGTTCATCCAGGTGGACACCACGAACATCCTGTTTATCTGCGGCGGCGCTTTCGAGGGTATCGACAAGATCATCCAGAGCAGGGTCGGACAGAAGATCATGGGCTTCGGCGCCGACATAAAGTCCAGGCAGGAGCGGCGCATAGGCGAAATCCTCGATCAGATACTGCCGCAGGACCTGCTGAAGTTCGGGATGATCCCTGAGTTCGTCGGCAGGGTCCCCATCATCGTGACGCTCGACTCGCTGGACGAGGACGCGCTCGTGAGGATCTTGACCGAGCCGAAGAACGCACTGGCCAAGCAATACGAGAAGTTCTTCAACCTCGACGGCATCACGCTGGAGTTCAAGGAAGACGCCCTGAAAGCCATCGCCCGCGAGGCAATGAAGCGCAACACCGGGGCGCGCGGTCTGAGGGCCATCATTGAGGAAGTCATGCTCGAGGTCATGTACGACGTCCCGTCCCGGGGCGACGTTTCGAAGTGCATCGTCACGAAAGACGTCATCCTGAAGAAAGAGCAGCCGATCCTCGTGACTTCGGCCGAGCGCAAGGCGCGCAAGCGCGAGGAGACGGCGTAGACACCGTTCCTCAGCGATTAAGCAATCATAAGTCGAGCGGCATGGCATCAGGAGAGGGGGATAGAAGCCCCCTCTTGTCAGTCATTCAGCACAATCATTTCTTCACAGTAGTCACACTGCGGCCGCAATCTATCGTAGTTTCGCCTGAATTCCAGCCGCTCGCTGAGCCGTTTCACAAGCGCATCCGTTGGTTTCTCACTGATTTCTCTGCAAATCAGCTTCGTATCCAGGCCCAGGATTTTGCATGCTTCCAGCGTTGGGCAGAAGTTCTTTGAGTGAAAGACGATCTTGTTCTCAGTCTTCGTTACGACCGGTGCCTCGTCCGGTGCGATCTCGAGTTTCTTGAGGATTCCGGACCATATGATTGCTGTCGCGCACATTGGACATGGTTCATGTGTTGAGACCAGAGTGCAATCCCTGAAGTCTCTGCCAAACGCTCTTGATGCTAACTTGATGGCGTTTAACTCAGCATGTGACGTAGGATCTGACTCACTTTCTTCCCTATCATGAGTCCTCACAAGGATACTGCCATCTTTGACTATGACAGATCCATCCATACACTCCCTCCACCGCTATATCTTACCATGGACGTCTCGATTGCGGTCTAAAAGCCCCCCTCGCGAGGGATAATACGGAAGACACACTTGTGGGGGGCTCGTGATTGAACGTCTCCGCAGGCATTCTCGGTTACATCCAGTTCTTCTTCGCCGTGGTCATCGGCCTCTACTTCTGGAACCTCCTCAAATCGCAACAGGGGAACAAGGTCGCGGTCGAACGCGAATCCCGGAAGGAAGTCGAGAAGCTCCGTAAGCTGAGGGAGATTTCGCTGTCCGAGCCACTGTCCGAGAAGACAAGACCCAGCTCTTTTGAGGAGATGGTGGGCCAGTCCGAGGGCCTGAAGGCGCTGCGGGCGGCCCTGTGCGGGCCGAATCCACAGCACGTCATCATATACGGCCCGCCCGGCGTCGGGAAGACCGCGGCTGCGCGGCTCGTACTGGAGGAAGCCAAGCGCAACCCCGCCTCGCCGTTCAAGGAGTACTCCAGGTTCGTCGAGATAGACGCCACGACCGCCCGCTTCGACGAGCGTGGCATCGCCGACCCGCTCATAGGCTCGGTACACGACCCGATTTACCAGGGGGCCGGACCGCTGGGAATGGCGGGTATCCCCCAGCCCAAGCCGGGTGCGGTGACCAAGGCGCACGGTGGCATCCTGTTCATAGACGAGATCGGGGAACTCCATCCGATCCAGATGAACAAGCTCCTCAAGGTGCTGGAGGACCGACGCGTTTTCCTGGAGAGCGCATATTACAGTTCCGAGGACTCGAATGTGCCCAGCCACATCCACGACATATTCGAAAACGGCCTGCCGGCGGACTTCAGGCTCGTCGGAGCGACCACGAGGGTGCCGGAGGAGATACCGCCGGCGATCCGGTCGCGCTGCCTCGAGGTATACTTCCGGCCGCTCAAGCCCGAGGAGGTCTCGGAGATAGCGCGAAACGCGGCCAAGAAGATCGAGTACGGGCTCGAGGACAGGGCTCTGGATGTCATACGCAGGTTCGCGACGAACGGGCGCGAGGCGGTCAACTTCATCCAACTGGCGGCGGGGATCGCCCTCTCCGACGGGCGCAACGTCGTAAAGGCGGAGGACGTCGAGTGGGTGGTCAACAGCGGCCAGCACAGCCCGAGGCCTGAGAAGAAGATCGGCGACAAGCCCCAGGTAGGCGTCGCCAACGCCCTGGCGGTATATGGCCCCAACATGGCAATGCTGATCGAAATAGAGGTGGCGACGACGGCCGCCGCCGCTCGCAGTAAAGGGAAGATCACTGTGACCGGTGTAATCGAGGAGGAAGAGATGGGAGGCATCGGCCGCACGCTGCGGCGAAAGAGCATGGCGATGGGCTCGCTACAGAACGTGATGACCGTGTTGAAGTGCGTGATGGACGTCGACCCGTATGACTACGACATACACGTGAACTTCCCGGGCGGGATACCGGTCGACGGGCCGTCCGCCGGCGTTGCCATGGCCACGGCCATATACTCCTCGATCACGGGGATCCCCGTGGACAATGGCGTTGCGATGACCGGTGAGGTCTCGATACGTGGCATCGTGAAGGCGGTGGGCGGGGTCGTCGCGAAGGTTGCCGCCGCTCAGGAGGCCGGCGCGTCGAGGGTGCTCATCCCGAAAGACAACTGGCAGGAGATGTACAGGGATGAGCACGGCATTGAGGTCATCGCGGTTGAGACCATCGGGGAGGTGATGGAGAAATCGCTGTTGCGTCACGCGCCCGCATTCCCCTCATCCTACCGCAAGTCGCCCTGTGACGAGGCCGCCGGGAAGGCTGTCTGATAAGCATGGCTCTTCCGCTAAGTGACTCCGTTTACATAAAATACCCACGCCTACACGCCGTCTTGATTATGCAGGAGATTGCGATTCCGTAGTAAAATTGTCTCAGGTATACTTCTTGGTTGACGGCTTGGGAGGGTTCCTGAATGCCCGAACGCAGGATCAAAGAATATCCGCTTCTGCCCCTGAGAGGCGTGTTCGTTTTTCCCGGGATGGTGGTACCCCTCGAAGTCGGCAGGCAGAAGTCGGTCAATGCGGTAGACGAAGCGCTCACCGGGGACAGGCTGCTCATCCTCGCGACGCAGCGGGAGATCGAGGTCGATCAACCGGCAGCCCAGGATATATACAGCGTTGGCACACTCGCCGAGGTGAAGCAGGTCGCGCGTAACCCCGGCGGCAACGTTCGCGTGGTCGTCGAGGGCAAGGCGAGGGTCACCGTGGAGGAGTACCTGCAGGACGACCCGTGCTTCCGCGTTGTCGCCCTCGAGATGGCGGACGATTACACCCGGAGTCACGAGATAGACGTATTGATGAAGACGCTGCTCCAGGAGTACGAGCAGTATGTCCGCAATTCCAAGAAGTTACCCCAGGATGCGCTGATCTCGGTCATGAGCATACAGGAGCCGGGCAGGCTCGCGGACACGATAGCGGCGCACCTGCCATTGAGAAATGAGGATAAGCAACGCATACTCGAGGCCTTCAGCGTGCGTGAGCGCCTCGAGATCGTGCTGGGGATCATAACGCGTGAATCGGAGCTTGCCGACCTGGAGAAGCGCATCAGTGTTCGCGTGCGGAAGCAGATAGAGAAAACTCAGAAAGAGTACTATCTCCGGGAGCAGATGAAGGCGATCCAGAAGGAACTAGGCGAGCGCGAAGACAAACCCGGCGAGGTGGACGAGTACAGGCACAGGGTCACCCAGCTCGGCCTTCCGAAAGACGTTGAGGAGAAGGCGCTCAAGGAGGTCGAACGCCTCGAGAAGATGCCTCCGATGGCGGCCGAGGCGGTCGTCGTGAGGACGTACCTCGACTGGATAGTCTCGCTGCCGTGGTCCCTTCAGACCGAAGATAGGCTGGATATCAACGTGGCGGAGCGGATACTGGAGGAGGACCATTACGGACTCGAGAAAGTCAAGGAACGCATACTCGAGTACCTGGCCATCAGACAGCTCGTTCAAAGGATGAAGGGCCCGATACTGTGCCTCGTGGGGCCGCCCGGCGTCGGCAAGACTTCGCTCGCCAAGTCCATCGCCAGGGCGCTGAAGCGGAAGTTCGTGCGGATCTCGCTCGGCGGTATTCGCGACGAGGCCGAGATCAGGGGCCACCGCCGCACGTATGTCGGCGCCCTTCCCGGGCGCATCATCCAGGGCATGAAGCAGGCGGGATCGAAGAACCCGGTATTCCTCATGGACGAGATCGACAAGATGAGCTCGGACTTCCGCGGCGACCCGGCGTCGGCCCTGCTCGAGGTGCTGGACCCGGAGCAGAACTCCGCGTTCAGCGATCACTACCTCGAGATACCGTTCGACCTGTCGAATGTGATGTTCATAACGACGGCCAACGTGGCGCACAACATACCGAGGCCGCTCCTGGACAGGATGGAAGTCATCAGCATCCCGGGGTACACCGAGGAAGAGAAGGTCAAGATCGCCGAGAAGTTCCTGTACCTGAAGCAGCTCAAGGAACACGGTCTCAAGACGGACAATCTACGCCTCAGTGAGGGCGCCTTGAGGGGGATAATCAGGAGTTACACGAGGGAAGCGGGTGTGCGCAGCCTCGAGCGGGAGATCGCCTCGATTTGCCGCAAGGCTGCGAAGGAAATTGTCGCGGGCCGGAGCAGGCCCATCACGGTAACCGGCCGCAACCTCAAGAAGTACCTGGGCGTGCAGAGGTACCGGTTCGGCAAGGCGGAGAAAGACAACGGTGTGGGCATAGCCATGGGGGTCGCGGTTACGGACGTCGGCGGTGACGTGATGCCAATAGAGGTCTCGCTCATGAAGGGGCGCGGGAACCTGATGCTCACCGGCAAGCTTGGCGACGTCATGAAGGAGTCCGCCCAGGCGGGGTTCAGTTACGTCCGGTCTCGCACGGGCAGATTCGGGATAGAACAGGATTTCCACGAGAAGATGGACATTCACGTTCACCTGCCGGAGGGAGCCATTCCGAAAGACGGCCCCAGCGCCGGCATTACTATGGCGACGGCGCTGGTCAGTGCGCTGACGAATCAACCCGTCAGGCACGACGTGGCCATGACCGGCGAGATAACCCTTCGTGGCAGGGTCCTGCCGGTCGGGGGCATCAAGGAGAAGGTGCTGGCCGCACACCGCGCGGGCATAGATACCATGATCATGCCGGAAGAGAACCAGAAAGACGTGGAGGAAGTGCCGCCGAACATCAAGAAGAAAATGAACTTCGTGTTCGTCGAACACATGGACGATGTACTGAAGCATGCGCTCGCAGTCATCGAGAGCCCAAACTGAACGGTTTCCAGGTTCAACCGGCCTTGAGCCGCCCAACCGGGCGGCTTTTCCTTCGAGGCTGTCCGTGCCGCCACGAGAGCCTTCATGAGGCCCGAAATCCTGCGTTGACAATGGGGATCGACCATGCAATAATGAACCTGAAAATCGGGGCCTTCGGGCAGGGGAGGGATTTTACGAAGGCAAAAGTTGAGACAAGGTAAATCCCCAAACCATCCCCAATGAATCATCAGGAGGACGATAAGTTAAGATGGCAACCGTAGGTTTGCTGTACAACCTCGGGAAATACGACCCTCCCGAGGAAGGTGAGCCTCCCGACATTAACGCCGAGCTGGACGGCGAGCAAACGGTGATGGCTATCGCGGAGGCTCTCAAATGGGGCGGACATGAGACAGTGTTCCTTGAAGGCGATGAGAGTGCGTTCTACAGGCTGAAGAACTCGAAGATCGACATCGCCTTCAATATCTGCGAGGGGCTCCACGGTGAAAGCAGGGAATCACACATTCCAGCGATGCTTGAGATGTTGGGGATACCGTACACGGGTTCAGGTGTTTTAACTCTTGCCTTGAGCCTTGACAAACCGATGGCCAAGAAGGTTTTCGCCTTCCACGGCGTCCCGACCCCGAAATTCCGAGTGTTCAACTCCGGTGATCCTATTACCAGTGAAGGCATGTGTTTCCCGCTGTTTGTAAAGCCGGCGCACGAAGGGTCCAGCATGGGCGTTTCGCCGAACTCGGTGGTCCGCGATGAGTACGAACTGTGCTTCCAGGTGGACTACGTGCGAAGGTTCTACAAACAGGCGGCGCTGGTGGAGGAGTTCCTGGAGGGACGCGAGTTCACTGTGGGGATCCTTGGGAACAAGGACCCCTTTGCGCTTCCGATAAGGGAGATCCTGTTCGACCGCGTGCCCAAGGAGCACGGGGCCGTGTATTCCAGGCAGTTCAAGGTCGAGTTCGAGGACGAGGACACTTTCTACGCGTGCCCCGCGAACGTGACGCCCGAAGAAGCCCAGTCCATCAGGTCCGCGGCAATTGCGGCCTTCAAGGCGATCGACTGCCGCGACGTGGGGCGTGTGGACGTGCGGTTGAATAGGGCCGGCGTGCCGAACGTCCTCGAGATCAACCCGCTGCCGGGGCTCACGCCGCACTTCAGCGACCTGTGCAGGGCGGCCGAGGTTGCGGGTATCAGCTACAACTGGCTCGTTTGCGGGATACTCGAGGCCGCGATCGAGAGATACGGGCTCACGCACCTCTCGTCCCGCGCTCTGGAGGTTCACGCGCTGTTGCAGACCGCCTAGCCGGAAAGCGCCGTTACGGCGACCGGATACGATGAGCAGAGGGCTCCACCGGGGAGCCCTCTTTCGTTCATCTGTGCCGCCCCGTGTTATCGGGTCGTGGCTATTCTTCGATTGCTGCTCGCAGGGCGCGCAAGTGCAGCCGGAAGGTATACGACGGGTCGTTGGCGCGCCGCGCCAGGTAATCGTCGAACCGGAATTGCTGGCGAAGGGTCTTGCCCGTCCGCACTGCCTGGGCCTGCTCCCGCTCCGTCTTGTGGATTTCCAGCGCTGCAGAAAGAACCCACGCGACGGCTGATACGGGGACGAAAAGGACCCCGTCCGAGTCGGCAAATACAAAGTCTTCCCTTTTGACCTCGATATCGCCGAAACTCGCCGAGTCCAGAGCCTGCTGGGGCCGCGGGTCGAGTCGTTGAGGGCCTGCAGGACACGCGCCGTAGCTGAATACGGGGAAGCCGATCCTGAGGAGCTCGTCGGTATCCCGATGGTAGCCCCAGACCACCATCCCGGCCAGTCCCGAAGCTCGAGCCTCTAGGACCGTCAGATCCCCAATGCAGCCTTCGTCCGGCCTCCCGCCGTTATCGATTACGAGGATGTCCCCGTCCCCGGCGGCCATCATTGCTTCGAGGAAGACGTCTACGCTCCCGTAATGCCTGGCGGGCAAGGCTCGCCCCGCGATGCGACTGCCGGGCAACAGGGGTCGGATACCCGGCGGCGCCAGCCGGATGGGGACTTTCGCCCGTATGCAGGCGTCCGCAACCAGGGGAGTGGAGAGTCCAGCGAAGGAGCTGGCAATTTGCTGGTTAGTCACCGGCGACACCTCCGTAAGGGCGTTCCTTTCGGGCAAACCTGTCCAATCCGGCGAACCATGCCGCCAGTGCGAGAATCAGCACTACGATTACGACAAGGACGAGCTTCTTCACCCGCCAGCCCCCTTTGTATCCTTAGTCGTAAGGGGCGGCCCTCGCTCTGGCTCATTATATCACGCTGTAGCCTTCCGATGGCGCGAAGAACAGATCTGAGCCTGCCCGGGCTGCCTCAATTTACATAAAGGAGGGCCGGGCGGGGCGTCGAATCTAGCAGTCGTTTGGTCCCGCATTCGTAGCTGCGAACCTGCTAGAGGGGGAGATGACGATTGGCCGGCGCCCCTGAACTGACCCTGAGGCCGTTCACGTCGGAAGATGTAGACAGGCTGATGGCGTGGGAGACCGACAGTGAGGTCAGGCGCTGGATGGGCGGACGGTTCTCATCCCCGGGCGAGGCGAGACAGTGGTTCCTTCTGGTAAGGAAGAGCAGGAGCAGGAAGGTATATGTCATACAGGCAGGGACGGCGGCGATAGGGTACATCGTCCTTGAGAACATCAACTACAGGGCGGGTAGCCTCGAGGTTCGCATCTGTATCGGGGACGGTGGATTCCGGAACCGGGGCTTCGGGCAAAGGGCCATCACCAGCCTCCTCGACATGATGAGGCGCAAGGCGGCTTTCAAGGAAGTGTACCTCAGGGTCGACCCCGACAACGTCCGCGCTATCCGCTGCTACGAGAAGTGCGGCTTCCGGAAGGAAGGCATCCTCCGCCGGTCCTCCAATGTTGCGGGGGACCTGCTGCTCATGTCGTGCCGTCTGGCGTAATTACCGGCCCCACTGGTTCAGGCGTACCCCCGTGCGGTCTGCGCGAACTCGTTTTCTTGACACCACCCCCCTGTTGGATATAATTGTTTTGAATGTGTGATATGCAGCGCGTTGATAGGGAGGAGTAGCGGCGGGGAGCCTGCAGAGAGAGGGGCACACGGGTGGAATGCCTCTCAGGCCCGAGTCGCGAAGGTCACCCTGGAGCGGGACGGGTAGCCCGTTACAGCCAAGAGCGCCGGACGCGCCGGTCTTACCGGTCATGAGTCCGGAATCGAGGTGGTACCGCGGAAGAGTTCGCCCTTCCGTCCTTGGGACGGAAGGGCATTCTTGATCACTGTATTAGGGGGATTCGCTATGGGTTCGAAAGGCATTCCGAGCGTGTACGATCCGGCCGGGGTCGAGGAGAAGTGGTACCGGCACTGGCTCGATAAGCACTACTTCAGGGCGGAGGTCAACGCGGACAAGCAGCCATACTGCATAGTCATTCCGCCTCCCAACATCACGGGTTCGCTTCACCTGGGCCACGCGCTCAACAACACGATCCAGGACATCCTTACGCGGTTCCACCGCATGAGGGGGTTCGAGACGCTGTGGCTTCCCGGGTACGACCACGCCAGCATCGCCACGCACATGAAGATCGAGGAGATGCTGGCGAAAGAGGGCACGAACAGGTACGAACTCGGCAGGGAGAAGTTCCTCGAGCGGGCATGGGCGTGGAAAGAGAAGTACGGCGGGACGATAGTCTCGCAGCTCAAGCGGATGGGCTGTTCGTGCGACTGGTCGCGCGAAAGGTTCACCATGGACGAGGGTTGCTCGCGCGCGGTCATCGAGGTGTTCGTCAGGCTGTACGAGAAGGGCCTGATATACCGCGGCGACTACATCACCAACTGGTGCCCCAGCTGCCGCACGGTCATCTCGGACATCGAAGTAGAACACGAGGACGTGGAGGGGAGCCTCTGGTACGTCAGGTACCCCTTTGCAGAGGGCGATGGCTACATCCAGGTGGCTACCACGAGGCCCGAGACGATACTGGGCGACACGGCGGTCGCCGTCCACCCATCGGACGAGCGGTACAGGTCCGTCGTCGGGCGGATGGTGATCCTCCCGCACGTGGGGCGTAAGATACCCGTGATCGCCGACGAGTACGTCGACCCAGCATTCGGCACCGGCGCCGTCAAGGTCACGCCGGGGCACGACCCGAACGACTTCGAGGCGGGGGTCCGGCACAAGCTGCCGGTCATCAAGGTGATCGGGCAGGACGGCCGGATGACCCCCGCGGCCGGCAAGTACGAGGGGCTCGACAGGTACGAGTGCCGGAAGCAGTTCGTCAAGGAGCTCGAGGCCGGGGGCTTCATCGTCAAAGTTGAGCCAATCGGCCATTCCGTCGGGCACTGCTACAGGTGCCGGTCGGTGGTGGAGCCGCTCGTTACCACGCAGTGGTTCGTCAGGATGGCGCCGTTGGCCGAGCCCGCGATTAAGGTTGTCAAGGACGGGGACGTGCGCTTCGTACCCGAGAGGTACACGAAAGTGTATCTGGGCTGGATGGAGAACATACGCGACTGGTGCATATCGCGGCAGCTGTGGTGGGGTCACAGGATACCTGCGTGGTACTGCCTCGACTGCGGCGAAACGATTGTGGCGCGGACTCCGCCCGAGAAGTGCGCGTGCGGTTCCAACCGGCTGGAGCAGGACCCGGACGTGCTCGACACATGGTTCTCGTCGGCGCTCTGGCCGTTCTCCACCCTGGGCTGGCCGGACGACACACCCGAGCTACGATACTTCTACCCGACGAGTGTGCTCGTGACGGCGTACGACATCATCTTCTTCTGGGTCGCGAGGATGATTTTCAGCGGCCTCGAGTTCATGGGGAAGAAGCCGTTCAGCGACGTGCTGATCACGGGGCTGATAAAGGACTCCCTCGGCCGCAAGATGTCCAAGACACTCGGCAACGGCGTTGACCCGCTGGAGGTAATCAGGGACTACGGCGCCGACACGCTCAGGTTTACGCTGGTCACGGGCAACACGCCGGGAAGCGACCAGCGCTGGTTCTGGGAGAAGGTCCAGGGGTACAGGAACTTCTGCAACAAGATATGGAACGCGTCCAGATTCGTCCTCATGAACCTGGGCGACGCCGCCGGTGGACCCGCGGGCGGGGGCGGCGCCGGCGCGGTTGCTGTGACGCCGCGGCCTGCGGAGTTCGAGCTCGAGGACCGGTGGATCCTCAGCAGGCTTGAGGCGGTAACCGCTAGCGCGACCCGCCTGATCGCCGGGTATGAGCTGGGAGAGGCCAGCCGCGTGTTGTACGAGTTCGTGTGGAGCGAGTTCTGTGACTGGTACATCGAGCTGGTGAAGCCGCGCCTGCACGCCCGTGGGTCGACCAGGGCCGCAGCCCAGTGGACCCTGGTGCGGGTGCTGGAGCAGGTACTCAGGTTGCTCCACCCGTTCATGCCGTTCATCACCGAAGAAATATGGCAGGCGCTCCCGCACGAGGGCGAGAGCATCGTTACAGCCAGGTGGCCCGAGGCGGCGGACGTGGCCCGCGGCGCGGGCCTGGCCTTGCCGGACGCGGCGGCTGTGCGCGCGCTGTCCCTCCTCATGGAGGCGGTGAGGGCGGCGCGTAATCTCAGGGCGGAAATCAACGTTCCGCCCGGGAAGGACGCGGAGGTATTCATCAACGCCTCGTCCGCGGAGACCCTGGATACCCTGGAATCGATCAAGGATAGGGTCGCGGCTCTCTCACACGCTTCCCCTCTTCGCCTGGAGATGTCGGGGGAGAGGCCCAGGCAGGCGCTCGCAGCGGTCATTCCCGGGGCGGAGGTATTCCTGCCGCTGAAGGGGCTCATCGACGTCGACAAGGAGATCGAACGCCTGCGCAAGGAGCTCGGACAGGCGAAGACGGAGCTTGAGAAGACGGGGGCACGTCTTGCGAACGCCGAGTTCCTGAAGAAGGCGCCCAGGGAGGTCGTCGAAAAAGAGACCGAGAAGCAGAGGACCCTGGACGAGAAGGTCAGAATGCTGGAAGGGAGGATCCTGACCATCTCCGGTTCCTGATCGAGGCGGCCTTGAGAAGCCGGACATGGGATACGATATGGACTACAACGAGGCAATGCGGTACCTGCACGGCCTGCAGCGGTTCGGCTCGAGGCTCGGCCTCGAGAGGATCGAGCGCCTCATGGCGCTGCTAGGTAACCCGGAGAAACGGTTCCGATCTGTGCACATAGCGGGGACCAACGGCAAGGGCTCCGTGACGGCCATGGTAGCCAGGGGGCTCGAAGAAACGGGCTACAAGGTTGGGCGGTATATATCTCCGTTTCTCGAGGAGTTCGAGGAGCGGATAAGCATCAACGGGAGCAACATCCCGAAGCCGAAAGTCGCGGAACTGACTTCAACCGTGCGTGGCGCGGTCGACACAATGCTGAGCGAAGGATACGACCACCCGACGGAATTCGAGATCGTGACGGCGATGGGGTTCGAATATTTCGCCCGCGAGGCGGTCGATTTCGCCTCTATTGAGGTCGGCATGGGCGGCCGGTACGACGCGACGAACGTAATCACTCCGATGGTGTCGGTCATCACTGCCATCGGCTACGACCACATGGAGAGGCTCGGCGACACGCTGGGGAAGATCGCGTACGAGAAGGCCGGCATCATCAAGCGGGGAGTCCCCGTTGTAACCTCCCCGCAGGTCCCCGAGGCCATCGCCGCGATCGAGAAGGTTGCCGGCGATACCGGATCGAGGGTGGTGCGCGTTGGACGCGACGTGACCTGGAGCGAGAAGGGGTGCTCGCTGGATGGGCAGACCATCGACCTGGTTGGGCTGCGCGGGAGATACTCCAACGTTGGAATCGCCCTCCTCGGCCGTCACCAGCAGGCCAACGCGGCGACCGCTGTCGCGTGCCTCGAACTCCTGTCGGAAATAGGAGCCTGCGTGGACGAGAGGTCGATACGCGGCGCGCTCGCCGGGGTGAGGTGGCCGGGGCGGCTCGAGATCATGTCCAGGTCGCCCGTAGTCGTGGTTGACGGAGCGCACAACCAGGACGGGGCGAGGGTGCTATCGGCGGCCATACGCGACATCATCCCACACCGCAGGATGGTAATGGTCATCGGTATACTGGCGGACAAGGTGGCGGACGACATCCTGGCGGAGCTCGTGCCGCTCGCGAACGAGGTTATCGTGACAAGACCCAACTCTCCACGCGCCTTTCCGCCCGAGGTGCTTGCGGAAAAGGTTCGCCATTTCCCGGTCTCCGTGCACGTTGAACCACGCATCGCCGAAGCCATCGAAAAGGGCCTTAGCCTGGTCGGTCACGGAGATCTCCTTTGCGTGACCGGGTCGCTTTACCTCATCGGCGAAGCTCGTTCTAAATTGGCAGGAATTTTCCAGTCAGACCGGAATAGAGTTGAAAATGACGCGCTCGTGTAACGGGGGTGCAGGCGTTGAAGTTCCAGCGCCTTGACGTCCAGGCCGGCGAGTTCCCCCGTGTGTTCGCAGCGCCGGCCTTCCACATCATCCAGAGCCACGCCGAGATGCTGGCCATATATGGCGACGAATACCTCGCGGAGGGCATCGACTTCAGGAGGATGTTCGTGGTCGGGGTCCACCGCGGCCTGTGCAGGAGCGGCGGCTTCTCGGTGGGGATCGGCAAGATCGAGAGAAAGGGCAATCAGGTCGTCGTCAACCTTGCCATCCGCGATCCCGCGCCCGGGGATCTCGTGACGCTGGTCATGACGTATCCATCCGACGTGGTAGCAGTGTGGAGGGAGGGCCTCCACCCGGGGGAGAGAGTCGAGTTCGTGTTCCGCGACCAGGCCGGCAACGAGGTTCACCGGTGCGCCATCACCGCAGTCCAGCCGGGGGGGTAACGCTCGTGAGAAGAAGGGGAAGTTCCTCGATCGGCTCCTACGTTCCATTCCTGCTGTTCGTGATAGTCCTGGGCGCCGTAGCTATAGCCAGCGGTTACTTCCTGGGGAAGTTCTTCATGTCATCGCTTTCGTCCCTCACGCCGCCGGCCGTCAAGGACAAACTCCCGCCCCCGCAGGAGGCGCAGAGGCCCGCCCCGGTCGTCACTCTCAGCGCGCCGGGTATGAGCCTCTACAGGGTGCAGGCCGGGCTCTTCAGCGTGAAAGCCAACGCGGACAGGCTCGCCGCTTCGTTGAAGAAGGCTGGAATTCCAGCAGCAATCGTGGGGACGAACCAGTACCGCGTCATCGTGGCTCTCCTCCCGAGTTCGGAGTCGGCGAACAGGGTGGTCCAGTCGGTCAAATCGAAGGGCTTCGAGGCGATGGTGGGCAAGTACGAGATTCAGGGCTCGTCCTTTACGGCCCCGGGTGACGAGTACGGAGAAGCCCTGAAGGCTGTGATAGAGGCGTCGTGGTCGGGCATAGACAGGTCGCTCAAGGCGGCGGACGCATACATAGCGGGAAGGCGCGCCGATGCCAAGGACATCGTGGAGGCAGCCTCGGTGGTTAACGCCGCCAGGCAGAAGCTGTCCGCTGCGAAGGCGCCGGCGGGCAGTGAAGCCGTGCATAAGGCGGCCGAAGGCCTGCTTGACCACGCTTCCAGCGCGCTCGCTTCATTGAGCGCCGCCGCGTCGTCGGGCCAACCGGCGCCATCCATTCTGGGCGACATCGCAGGGGCGGTGCTGGGCTACGAACGGGCGATTGGAACGCTCCCCAAGGACTGACAGCCGGCAGGAATTCCGCGGGTCACCAAGAACCAATCGGCTTGGGGCTTGAGGGTTCCACTCTTTGGTTGCCGTCATAACCGGTTTGGAAACCGCCAGGTCCGCCCCCAGAAACAGGGGGGCGGTAATTTTCTGTCTATTATGCTATAATGTTTGTCCGGCACGAAGCTAAGATGGTGAGAGGTGATTTCGGGGGTGGATACAAGGACCTTTCCGGGTGGGGTGCATGCGCCGCATTCTAAACACCGGACCGAGCACAATCCCATAAGGAAGGCGTCCGACCCGGCGTCGGTGGTGATACCGCTGCACCAGCACACGGGCGCGCCTTGTGAACCACTTGTCAAGAAGGGCGAGAGGGTGCTCGTGGGCCAGAGGATCGGCGACAGCAAGGCGGCTGTGTCCGCGCCCGTGCACGCGAGCGTGTCGGGAACGGTCACCGCGGTCGAACCGAGGCCGCAGCCCGTACTGTGCCGCGACGTGATGTCGGTCGCGATTGAATCGGACGGGCTGTTCGAGGTGGACCCATCGGTGAAACCGGCCGGGGACCTGGATTCGCTGGATGCCGCCGAACTCAGGCGGGTCATCCGCGAGGCGGGTATCGTCGGCCTTGGCGGCGCGGCGTTCCCGACGAGCGTTAAGGTCAGCCCACCCGCGGGCAAGCCAATCGACGTATTCCTGCTGAACGGCGCGGAGTGCGAGCCGTATCTCACCGCCGACCACCGTCTGATGGTTGAGGAAGCGGACTTGATTGTCCACGGTATGAGGGCCCTGATGAAGGCCACCGGTGTGGAGAAGGGGATCGTGTGTATCGAGGACAACAAGCCCGACGCGATCGAGGCGATGGGCAAAGTGATCGCCGATTTCCCGAACCTCAGCGTGGTGGCTGTGAAGACGAAGTACCCGCAGGGCGGCGAGAAGCAGCTCATCGTGGCCGTACTGGGGCGGGAGGTGCCGCCTCCGCCGGGTCTCCCCCTGGACGTCGGGGTCGTGGTGAACAACGTCGGGACCGCGGCGGCCGTGGCCACGGCGATACGCACCGGCATGCCGCTCGTGGAGCGCGTACTGACGGTCACGGGGTCGCTTGTCAAGGAGCCGGCGAACCTGAGGGCACGCATCGGCACCACGTTCGAGGACCTTATCAGCCAGTGCGGCGGCCTTGCCGGTGAACCGGCCAAGATAATCGCGGGCGGCCCGATGATGGGGATCGCCCAGTACACGACGGCTGTTCCCGTGGTCAAAGGCACGTCGGGCATCCTGGTCCTGGGCAAGGACGAGGCCAACCTTGAAGAGCCATCGAACTGCATAAGATGCGGCCGGTGCGTGCGCGCCTGCCCGATGTTACTCATGCCGCTGTACATCAAAACGTACGCCGAGGCATCGAGGTGGGACCTCGCCGAGCGTTACTCGCCCACGGCCTGCATAGAGTGTGGCGCGTGCGCCTACGAGTGCCCAGCGAGGTTACCTCTGGTGCAATGGATAAAGATATCCAAGGCCGAACTGGCCAGGGCGAAAGGGGGCAAGTGAGCGTGGCGGGGGCTTCGAACCTTGTAGTGACGGTTTCACCGCACATTAAGTCGCCCAATTCCACCCGTGGGGTCATGCAGGGGGTGCTGCTCGCTTTGCTGCCGGTCACCCTGCTCGCCATGGTAACCTTCGGGTACTCGGGTTCGTTCATAATAGTGATTTCGATGGCTACTTCGCTGTTCTTCGAAGTGATCTGGCATAACCTCAGGATGTGCAAGGGCGTCCCGAGAACCTGGGGCGCCACGGCCGTCGCCGTACTCGCGCCGGCGGTCATGTCGGCCGCGGGCGCGGGGGCTATCGCACCGTATGTGACTCTCGCAGTCATGGTTGCTTTCATATGCTCCGAAACCTGCGTCAAGCGGGCCGGCGAACAGCCGCATGCTTTCGACGGCAGCGCCGCGGTGACCGGCCTCTTGCTGGCGCTCGTGCTCCCGCCGGTAGTCCCGTGGTGGATACCGTTCATCGGGGCGTTTGTGGCGATTTCCCTGGGCAAGGAGATATTCGGCGGCCTCGGGTTCAACGTGTTCAACCCGGCACTCGCGGCGAGGGCCATCCTGGTGCTATCGTGGCCGGTGTACCTCACCACGGGCTGGTACAGGCCGCTGGGGATCGACGCCGCCACGAAGGCCACGCCACTCGCGATAATGAAGGGCGGGGTGACGCCCAGCGTCGCACGGTACTACATGCCGCTTCTGCTGCAGAACACGGCAGGGTCCATTGGCGAGGTATCGGCCCTGCTTCTCGTACTGGGTGGGCTAGTACTGCTGTGGATGAGGGTCATCACGTGGCACATTCCGGTCACGTACCTCGGGACCGTGGCGGTCCTGAGCCTCGTGATGGGGGGCGACCCGGTGTTCAGCCTGCTGGCCGGCGGGGTAATGATCGGCGCCTTCTTCATGGCCACCGACTACGTGACCTCGCCCGTCACGGCGAAAGGCAAGATCCTGTTCGGGGTTATGTGCGGCGCAATCACGATGGTGTTGAGGACGTACTCCAAGGCACCTGAGGGTGTTACGTCGGCAATACTGTTCATGAACATGTGCACGCCGCTCATAGACAGGATGATGATCCCGAAGCCGCTCGGCAGCCGCAAGACGGCCGGGAGCCAGGGGGTGGCGAAATGATGTTCGAGCGGGCTGACCTTACAAGAGGACTTGTTACCGAGAACCCGCTACTCAAATTGATGATCGGGTTGTGCTCGGCCCTGGCCGTTTCGACACGTGTCGAGAACGCCATGTTCATGGGGGTCGCGGTCATATTCGTGCTGACGCTCTCCAACATAGTAATATCGGTCTTGAGGCGGGTGATCCCGGATAACGTCCGGATACCCATATTCATCGTCGTGATATCGTCGTTCGTGACCATAGTCGACCTCAGCCTGAGGGCGTACTTCCCGGGTATATACTCGTCACTCGGGGTGTGGATACCGCTGATAGTCGTGAACTGTATCATCCTTGGGCGCGCGGAGGCGTTCGCGTACCACAAGGGCATCCTGGCTTCAACGCTGGACGGTCTCGGCATGGGTGTGGGGTACACCCTGGTGCTTCTGGTGATGGGGTTGATTCGTGAGCTGTCCGGAACGGGCGGCATTACAATGCTGGGTGTGCACCTGATCAGCCTCGGTTCCGGCTTCCAGGCGCCGACGTTCATGATAAGCTTCCCCGGCGCATTCCTGGTGTTTGGGCTGTTGATGGGCGCGCTCAACAAGGCTCAGATGGTGATGGCCGAGCGGGCGGCGAAGAAGTCGTCGAAGGCGGCCTCGAAGGCGGGTACGACCGCCGCCGCGGGAGGGGTGTGAAATGGGAGAGATCCAGAGGTACTTCCTCATATTCCTTGGAGCGATACTCGTCTATAACATATTGCTCATCAGGTTCATCGCCCTGTGCTCGTACTTCGGTATTTCGTCGTCGATGGAGACCTCGATAGGCATGAGCCTGGCGGTTGTGTTCGTGATGATGATATCGAGCACCCTCTCATGGGTGTTGTGGAACTACGTGCTGGTCCCGTTCGGGGTGGGGGAGTTCCTGTACATCCCGGTGTTCATCCTCGTGATCGCGGCGTTCGTGCAGCTCGAGGAGATGTTTATACGCAAGACGGCCCCGACGCTGTACAGGGCCATGGGCATCTACCTGCCGCTTATTACCACGAACTGCGCGGTGCTCGCCGCCGCAACCGAGGTGGCGAAGCCGGGGTTCCTCAAAATGAGCATTACGTACAACTATACGTTGCCCGAGGCGTGGGTATATACGTTCGGCGTTGCGCTCGGGTACTGCGTCGCTCTCATCCTGTTCGCAGCCATCAGGGAGAAGGTCGACTTCGCGCCGGTCGCGAAACCGCTCAAGGGTTATCCGATTGCTTTCATAACATCAGCCTTGATGTCCCTGGCCTTCACAGGCTTCGCGGGACTCCTCGGGCTGTAGGCCGGGCAGGAGGGATTTTGGATGCTGGTAATCGCCATAATCGTGATGGGCGTCATGGGCGCCGTGTTCGGCCTCCTGCTGGGTTTCGCGGGCAAGAAGTTCTACGTTGAGGTTGACCCACGCGTGGCGCAGATCCGCGGGGTACTGCCGGGGGGCAACTGCGGCGCGTGTGGTTTCCCGGGTTGCGACGGCCTGGCCGAGGCCATAGCGAAGGGGGAGGCCCCCGCCGACGGCTGCAAGCCCGGCGGCGCCGCCATCGCCGCGAAGATCGCCGAGATCCTCGGGGTTTCCGTGGGTGAATCCAACGGTCGCAGCATCGCCCGCGTGACCTGCGGTGGCGACAGGGTGAACTGCCAGAACAGGTCGGCATACGCAGGCGTGCCGAGCTGTCGAGCGGCCCTGCTCGCGGGGGGCGGGTTCAAGGCGTGCGAGTACGGCTGCCTCGGGTTGGGTGACTGCGTCCGCGCGTGCCCGTTCGGCGCCATGCGGATGTCCGCTGCAGGGCTTCCCGAGGTCGACGATGAAAAGTGCGTGGCCTGCGGCAAGTGCGTGACGGGGTGCCCGAGGGGGATAATGGAGCTTGTACCGGAATCCAAGACGGTGTTCGTGCGCTGCCGCAGCAAGGCGCGGGGTCCGGTGGTCCGCAAAGCGTGCAAGGTGGGCTGCATCGCGTGTATGGCATGCGTGAAGGTTTGCCCCACTGGCGCCATCTCCGTGCAGGACAACCTCGCGAGGATCGACTACTCGAAGTGCGACGCGTGCGGGCTTTGCGTTGCGAAGTGCCCGGCGCACGCGATAAATGACCTGCGTCATGGCGCGGGCGCAGCGGGGGACGCAGGCGCGGACCGTGTGGCCGGCCAGGCGGCGGGGTGACCCGGTCGGACGGCGCGGCCAGGCGGCGGGACGGCTCGCGCTTGTCGCGCGCGGTGACCGGATGAGATGGCGAGGGGGCTCCGGAGACGGAGTCCCTTTTGAGTAACCGGCGAAATAACCGGCAGGCCGGTTGCATGCGCCGCCGGGGGAAGGGGGCGGGCCTTTGAGGAGGGTTCGGCTGGTTGGCGTGTTGTGCGTCGCCGTGGCGGCGGCGCTCGCGCTGAGGGGTTACCTCGGAACAATGCAGCCGGTTGAAAGGTCCGATATACTGATGGACACGTTTATCAGGGTACGGGTATACGGTCGAGGCGCCGACGCCGCCGCGCAGGCGGCCCTGGACGAATTCAGGCATCTCGAGCGGCTGCTCAACCCGTACGACGAGGGCAGCGAACTTGCGGCTATAAACCGTAGCGCCGGCAAAGGCCCCGTCAAGGTGAGCCCGGAGACTTTTGAGGTCATCGAACAGGCGGTCCGGTTCGCCGAATCGAGCGGCGGCGCGTTCGACCCGACGGTCCTGCCGCTCGTCAAGGCGTGGGGGTTCTCCGGGACGCCCCGCGTGCCCGCAAGAGAGGAACTCGCCACCGCGCGGGCGCTCGTGGACTACCGGTCGGTGGCCCTCGACAAGGCCAGTATGACGGTCGGCCTGCTCAGGAACGGCATGGGACTCGACCTCGGCGCGATCGCCAAGGGTTATGCGACGGACCGCGCGGTGGCCGTGCTGCGCGCGAGGGGCGTGAAATCCGCGCTCATCGACGCCGGTGGAAACGTATTCGCGCTGGGTAGAAAACCCCTGGGCTTCCGGCGTTCGTCCGAGTGGGTGGTTGGGATTCAGCATCCGAGGCAGTCGAGTGAATACCTGGCGAGGATCAGGCTCGAGAACGAGACAGCCGTGACATCGGGGGATTACCAGAGATACTTCGAGGCAGATGGCGTCAGGTATCACCACATCATCGACCCGAGGACGGGCTATCCCGCGAGGGGGTTAACCAGCGTCACCGTGGTCGGTGCGTCTTCGACCGCCGCAGACGCGCTGTCGACGACCGTGTTCGTCCTGGGCGAGCGGCCGGGTGCCGAATTCCTGGGGAGAATGGCGGGATTCGGTGCGGTGCTCGTCACCGAGGGCGGTGGTATTACCGTGACCGGCAATCTGGAATCGAAGACGGAGGCGATAACGCCGCCGTAGGCAACACGTGGCATAGTTGGGGATAATTGGGGGCATACCTACGACAGGAAAAGACACGGCACGAGCGAATAGCTAAAGGGATGAGCTAGGGCGGAGCATCTGTAACAACGATTGCGCTAGGGGGCGAAGAGATGCGGCGGGACAGGAACCCTTGGATCCTGTTGTTGGTGCTTCTTTTCGGAGCCATTGCCGGCAGCGCCGTTGGGCACATCTTGTCGAAGTACGTGCCGCTGCTCGGCCACTCCGTGGGTGGGGGCCTGGAGCCGCCGGTAACCCTGGACATGGTAGTGCTCACGTTGACGTTCGGCGTGAAGCTCGCACTGAACATTGGCACCGCCATCGGTGTAATCCTCGCGATGATGCTGTACTTCGGCCGTCGCTGATCTCGAAGGGTGGCATCACTTGCCGGAGACTGTACTCGCTTCGACTTCACCCAGGAGGGCGGAGCTCCTCAGGCAGATAGGGCTCGACTTCACCGTTTTGCCGGGTGACGCGGACGAGACTGCCGGGAACGCGGGCGACCCCGCCAAAACTGCGGAGTCGCTGGCCTTGCGTAAAGCGCGGTCGGTGGCGGAGAAACTCCGGCGTGGACTCGTGATCGGCGCCGACACGATCGTGGAGGTCGATGGCGAGACCCTGGGCAAGCCGGGAGACCCCGGCGATGCGCGCCGCATCCTGGGCAGACTGTCCGGAAGGGAACACCGGGTTATCACCGGGGTCGCCGTCATCGACGCGGGATCCGGACGGTTCGAGGTAGAGCACGAGACCACACGCGTGTGGTTCAGGCCGCTCGAACCGGACGAGATCGAGGCGTACGTTGAAACCGGCGAGCCGATAGACAAGGCCGGCGCTTACGGTATCCAGGGCCTGGGTTCGCTCCTCGTGGAGCGCATAGAGGGGTGCTACTTTAATGTCGTTGGGCTGCCCTTGCCGAGGCTTTCCAGAATGCTGAAGCGTTTCGGCCTTGATTTACTGCGGGGTAATCGTGCCGACTGTTCCGGCTCTTGCGGGCGGAGGGGCGCCGGTAAATGGCGGAACGGAGGCGTTTGTGGTTACGGGCAACCTGAGCATGAAAGACCTTCCCGCGAGCGAGCGGCCGAGGGAGAGGATAGCCGCGTCCGGGCCGGCCTCCCTCTCCAACGTCGAGCTCCTCGCGGTGATCCTCAGGACGGGGAATGAGGGCAAGACCGCCCTCGACCTCGCCTGGCGCCTGTTCAAGATCGCGCGAGACGCATCGGGTCCCGGAAGGGAACTGGTCTGGCTGGCCGGCGCCACGTGCGAGGAGATCCGCTCGGTGAGGGGAATCGGTTGCGCGAAAGCGGCCGAGGTAAAGGCCGCCATCGAGCTGGGGAAGCGGGCTGCGACAGGCGCGGCGCAGGGCAGGCCCGCGATCAGGTGCCCGTCCGACGTGGGCGGGCTGTTCGTGGGCGAGATGAAACACCTGGACCGGGAGCAATTTCACGCCGTACTCCTCAACACCAAGAATCAGGTGCTGGGGATCGAACTCGTGTCGGTGGGCAGCCTCAACGAGTCCATCGTCCACCCGCGCGAGATATTCAGGACGGCGGTGAGGAAGAGCGCCGCGGCGATAATACTGGTGCACAACCACCCCAGCGGCGATCCCAACCCGAGTCCGGAGGATGTCAACGTGACGCGCCGGATCGTCGAAGCGGGTCGAATCCTGGGGATCGAGGTCCTGGACCACGTCGTGATAGGCGAGGACCGGTTCGTAAGTCTACGGGAGGCCGGGGTCGGCTGGCCGGGATTCTAGGAAGGGGTATTGAGGATGTTCGATTTCATCTACAACTACTTCTCGCGGGACATGGGGATAGACCTGGGAACAGCCAATACCGTGGTACACGTCAAGGGTAGGGGGATCGTGATCCAGGAACCCTCCGTGGTCGCCCTCAACAGGGACACGCGGGAAGTGCTCGCGGTAGGTAACGAAGCAAAGCAGATGATAGGCCGGACGCCCGGCAACGTGATCGCCATCCGTCCCATGAAGGACGGCGTCATAGCCGACTTCGACGTTACGCAGACGATGCTCCGGTATTTCATCCGGAAGGCCAACCCGAGGGGGCTTTTCAAGCCGAGGATCGTGATATCGGTGCCGACCGGTGTCACCGAGGTGGAGCGGCGCGCCGTGATAGAGGCGTGCTACCAGGCCGGCGCGAGGGAAGCGTACCCGCTCGACGAGCCGAAGGCGGCCGCGATAGGCGCGGGCCTGCCGATCACGGAGCCCACCGGCAACATGATCGTGGACATCGGCGGGGGCACTTGCGAGGTTGCTGTGATATCGCTCCGCGGCATCGTCACCGCCCGGTCGATCAGGGTGGCCGGCGACGAGATGGACGAGGCCATCGTCAACTACGTCAAGAAGACGTACAATCTCCTCATAGGTGACCGCACTGCTGAGGAGGTCAAGATCAAGATCGGATCGGCCTATCCCGTAAACGACGACGAATCGATCGAGATCAGGGGCAGGGACCTCGTCACGGGACTTCCGAAGACGATGACAATGACGGCCGAGGAGACCCGCAAGGCGCTGTCGGAGCCCGTCGCGGCCATAATGGACGCGATCAGGGTTACACTCGAGAGGACACCGCCCGAGCTCGCCGCTGATATAATGGACAGGGGGATCGTCCTTGCGGGCGGAGGCTCGCTTCTGAGGGGCCTGGACAGGCTGATCTCGGAGGACACCGGTATGCCCGTGCACGTGGCGGAAGACCCGATGCTGTGCGTGGTCAGGGGAACCGCCAAGGCCCTGGAGGACGTGGAGACCCTGAGGCGGATAGCCACAAGCTCCAGGAGGCTGGGATAGAAAGGCGTGATGATCCCTGGACCGGCAGCTCAGGTTACGGAGGCTTGTCCTGGGGGCCCTCGTCGTCGTGTTCAGCATCGTCGTCACGAGCCTCACCTCGAGGGAGAGAGACCGCGCCAGCGGAATCGAGAACTTCGTAAACGACGTGATCGTCCCGATTCAAAGCACCGCTTCGCGGGTATCCGGCACCGTCCAGTCCGTGGGCTCCTGGTTCTCCAGCATCCAGCAGGTTAAAAGCGAAAACGAGCGCCTGGCGGCGAGAATAGGCGAGCTCGAGACCGTGCGCGCCCAGCTTGAGGAAGCCCTGAACGAGAACCGCAGGCTCAGGGATCTCGTGGGGTTCGCGCAACGGTCCTCGTTTTCTTTCGTTCCGGCCGAGGTTATCGGCCGCAATGCCGACAACTGGTTTTCCACGATAACGGTTAACCGCGGATCGCGTGACTCGGTTGAGAAGGATTGGCCGGTGGTCGGGAGCAAGGGCCTGTTGGGGCGCGTAATGAAGGTGACGCCGAGGACCGCGACGGTCATGCTCTTACTGGACCCGGACGCATCCGCCGGCGCAATGGTGGTGAGATCGCGCGACATGGGGCTCATCCTCGGCGGGCGGACGGACGGCCTCCTGAAGATGACGATGTTCTCGAGGGATGCCGATGTGAGGGAAGGCGACGTCGTCGTGTCGTCCGGCCTCGGAAGCGTGTTCCCAAAGGGTATTCTCATCGGTCACGTGGACACGGTTGACAGGGAGGAGTATGGGCTCATAAAGTCGGCTCTCGTACGCCCCGCTGCGGATTTTTCAAGGATCGAGGAGGTCCTGGTATTGCAGCCCCCGAGGGAGGAACGGCCCAGGTGAGGAAGTGGCCTTTCGTAGTGGTGGCCGCTTCGTGGCTCTGCCAGGCGGCCGTAGTGGCTGTCGTCAGCCCGCGCGGCGCGGTCCCCGACATCCCGCTCCTGGCGTCCCAGTTCGCCGCGTTACTCACCGACCCCTTGACGGGGGGGCTTGCCGGCTTAATTGCCGGCTTGCAGCAGGACCTCCTGGCCAGCCGGTACATTGGGCTCAACGCCCTGTCCAAAGCGGCCTGCGGGTTAATCGCCGGACTCGCGGGCAGGCGCGTCTACTGCGACAGGTTCGCTGTGCCGTTTTCCGTGGGGTTTGTCGCGACCTTGCTGTGCAACACCCTCGCGTTCATCATCCTCAGGCTGGCCGGAGCCGGAGTCTCGCTTTTCGACCGGATGCCGGTCATAGCGATGGCGTCGCTCTATAATGCCTTGCTTGGCCCCGTCGTGTTCGCCGCGATCGGTGGCGTCAGGGCGGCCAGGTCCGTGCTCAGGAGGCAGGTGTAGGCGTGCCCCAGGACGGGATCGGGGACCGGATGAAGAAGCGGCTGGCGGTGTTCTTCCTCCTGCTCGCGCTGGCTTTCGTTCTCATCGGCGTCCAGCTCGGAAGGCTCCAGATCGTCCTGGGGGACAAATACGAGGACCTCGCCAAGGGGAACAGGTTGAGGCTCGTGCCCATCACGGCCCCGCGAGGCGTGATCTACGACCGGAACGGCGAATTGCTCGCAGCCAGCCGTCCCGCGTTCTCCGTGTCGCTGCTGATTATGAACCCCGCGGAGACGGCCGAGAGCGTCAAGAGACTCGGCGCCATCCTGGGGATCGACCCCGCCAGGATCCGGTCGAAGATCAATGACCAGGCCGGGCGGCTATACGAGCCCGTCAAGATAATCGCCGACATCAGCGCCGAGACGTACACTACAATAGAAGAACACCGCGCCGACATGCCCGGCGTAGTGGTCGAGGCGGAGCCCGTGCGGGACTACCCGGGTGGAACGTTCGCCGCGCACGTCCTGGGGTACGTCCACGAGATCTCGAAAGAGCAGCTTGATTCGCCCAGGTACAAGGATTACCGGATGGGCGATACGATAGGCCAGTACGGTCTTGAGGCCGCGTTCGAGCGCGACCTGCGCGGGGAGAACGGCGGCAAGCAGGTTGAGGTCGACGCCAGGGGCCGGTTCAGCAAGATCCTGGGCAAGATCGACCCGAAGGCGGGAAACAACGTCCACCTCACTCTCGACGCCGGCCTGCAGCGGGCCGCCGAGAAGGCCCTCGATGACCAGATAGAGAAGCTGCGCAAGACGAACCCCAACGTCAGGGCGGGGGCCGTGGCCGTCATCGACGTGCGTAACGGCGAGGTACTCGCCATGGTCAGCCGCCCGGCGTTCGATCCGAACGACTTCTCGCACGGCATAACGCCCGACAAGCTCCAGGAGCTCTATAAGGTCAAGGCACTGAACAACCTGGCTATCGCGGGGCAGTACCCCCCGGGGTCATCGTTCAAAATGGTCACCGCCATCGCCGCGCTGGAAGAGAGCAAGGTAACCCCGTCCGAGCGCATCACCTGCGCCGGCCATCACTGGTTGATCCCCAGCCTGAACTGCTGGATCAAATCCGGCCACGGATCGGTCGACATCCTGGGGGCCATTCAGGGGTCGTGCAACGTCTTCTTCTACGAGATGGGCAGGCGCCTCGGTGTGGACCTCATAGCCAAGTACGGGAAACAGCTCGGCCTGGGGTCGCCCACGGGGGTGGATCTCCCGGGCGAGGCTACAGGCCTTCTTCCTACGACCGAATGGAAGCGCAAGGCCTACTCCCAGAAACTGGTGCGCGAACCCGAGGTCCTTCTGGCGGAGCACATGATGGCGGGGATGGGCCAGGTGTTCCACAGCTACACGCCGCTGCAGATGGCCAACTACGTGGCCACGATCGCCAACGGTGGGACGAGGTATAAGCCCCACTTCCTCGGGAAGGTCACCGATCTATCCGGGAATCTCGTTCGCGAGGCAACGCCGGAGGTTGCAGGGACCCTGAACGTGTCGAAGGCCACCCTGGACATCGTGCGGCACGGGATGTGGCTGGTGACGCAACCAGGCGGCACGGCGGCGGCGACGTTTGCGGGGATGAACGTCAGGTTGGCCGCGAAGACGGGCACGGCGGAGAACCCGCACGGTGACGATCATGCCTGGATGGTCGCGTACGGGCCGTTTGACAACGCGGAAATCGCCGTGGCGGTCATCCTCGAGCAGGGGGGGCACGGCGGCGCCAGCGCGGGACCCGTCGTGAGGGCCGTGTTCGAGGAGTATTTCCGGACTCAAAAGCCCGGGTCGGAAGCCACAGGCCCTTGAGCGCCAAAGCATGAGGTAGGGCGCGAGTTGCCTGGGGCGATCTGGAAATCAGTGGAGGATTTGATGGTCGCGGCTAGAATTCGACATTTGAATGGAGGCGGCTTTGAGAAGGTGCCGGAACCGGCCATGCGGCAAGACGTTGTGATCAAGGGAACGAGAAACGGGTTACTCGTCGTGCTGAACGATGAGGTGGACTTCGAAACGGCGAAGGCCTCGCTCATCGAGCGGCTGGGCGAGTCGGGCTCGTTCTTTCAGGGCGCCAACGTCACTCTGGACATCGGTTCGCGGAACGTAGGGGCCGCCGAACTGGTGGAGCTGGAATTGATGATGGACATGAGTCTCGGTGTTCACCTGGAGAAGGTCGTGCGGAACCAGTACCGCAGGACGCGTTCCGCGTCGGGGAGCGCGAACGGGAGCGGCGTCTTCGCCGGGGCTTCAGGCGGGGCCGGGACGGCGACGCGGGCCGCACCACGCGACGACGACAGGGCTGCTGTCGACTCCGCCTCGACAAGGCCGACGATGCTGGTGAAGAGGACCATCCGGTCCGGCCAGACTATCAGGTTCGACGGGAACGTCGTGGTGCTTGGGGACGCTAATCCGGGCTCCGAAATAGCGGCCAGGGGCGACATCGTGGTAGTTGGGTTCCTGCGGGGTGTGGCGCACGCGGGGGCCGGCGGGGACGAGAGCGCGATCGTGGCGGCATTGAGATTGGCGCCCACGCAGCTGCGCATTGCGGGAAGGATATCCAGGCCGCCCGAGGGACCATCGAACCCGACCCTGCCAGAGATCGCGCGGCTCCGCGGCGGGGTGATAGTCGTTGAAACGATGTCCTGGATCGCGGGGCTTTCCAGGGCTTCTTGCGGGGAGGAGTAGGCATGGGAGAGGCGTACGTGGTCACCTCCGGCAAGGGAGGGGTGGGCAAGACCACAGCCGTGGCGAACATCGGGACGGCGCTGGCGCTTATGGGCAACAAGGTTGTGATGATAGACGCGGACATCGGGCTCAGGAACCTGGACGTCGTGATGGGCCTCGAGCAGCGTATAGTATACGATCTGGTTGACGTGGTCGAGGGCTACTGCAGGCTCCGGAACGCCCTGATACGGGACAAGCGGGTCGAAGGGCTTTTCCTGCTGCCCGCCGCCCAGACCAAGGATAAGACCGCAGTCAGGCCGGACCAGATGAAGAAGCTCGTCGAGGACCTCAAGGGCGACCACGACTACGTCATAGTCGACTGCCCCGCGGGGATCGAGCAGGGATTCAAGAACGCGGTAGCGGGTGCGGACAAGGCGCTCATTATCACCACCCCGGAGGTATCCGCGGTGCGCGACGCCGACCGGATTATCGGCCTGCTCGAAGCCACGGAGATGGAGCCCCCGAGGCTCGTGATAAACAGGATAAGGCCTCACATGGTCAAGCGCGGCGACATGCTCGACGTGCAGGACATCGTCGATATCCTTGCCATCGATCTCATCGGCGTGGTGCCGGACGACGACAGCATCATAGTGACGACGAACAAGGGAGAACCGGCGGTACTGAGCCAGAGCAGCCGCGCCGGCGAGGCATACAGGCATGTGGCGCTGAGGCTCACGGGGGAACAGGTACCCTTCGTGTCTCTTGAAGAGCAGCAGGGGATTTTCGACCGGTTGCGGAAGTTGTTTGGATTGGGGAGCCGGTGAGGGGGTGAGTCTGACGGGTCTTTTCAGCGCGTTCGGCGCCAAGGGATTGGGCAGTAAGGGCATAGCGAAAGAACGACTGCGCGTTACGCTGGCCAACGACAGGGCTCAGGTCACCCCGAACTTCCTCGAGATGCTCAAGGAAGACATGGCCAGCGCGGTCTCCAAGTACATGGAGATCGACTGTTCGGCCATAAGCGTGAACCTATCCAATTCGGAAAGCTCGATATCGCTCGTGGCAAGTATTCCCGTCAGGAGGGTCAAGCGTACGAGCGAGTTCTCGGGCTCGCGGCGGCTCTAGGGTAGGAATGTCGCGATGAGGATGTTTGGATGAGGACCAGGCGCAGGGTGATAAAGGATATCGACTGGTCGCTGGTTGCGGCCGTACTGATCCTCACGGGGGTCAGCCTCCCCATGATCGCCAGCGCCACTCAGGCCACCACGACGGGCGACTACTCGCTTGTGGTGCGCCAGGCGGTGGCGGCCGGCCTCGGCGTGATCGCCGTTTGCGTCGTATTGCTCGTGGACTACACGGACCTGATGAGGTTCTCCCGGCTCATCTACGCAGGTAACCTGGGGCTGCTCGTGGCGGTACTGCTCAGGGGGAGGTCTGCGCTGGGTGCTCAGAGGTGGCTCCAGCTGGGGCCGATCCCGCTGCAGCCGTCGGAGGTAGCCAAGATAGCGGTCATCGTGACGCTCGCGTCGGTACTCGCCCGCCGCGAGGACGAGAGCGAGAGCCTGTGGGGTGTTTTCTGGACTTTCGCGCACATTGCGCTACCGATGGCCCTCGTGCTGAAGCAGCCGGACCTCGGCACGTCCCTGGTGTTCCTGGCGGTGGCGTTTGGGATGCTGCTGGTTTCCGGCGCCAAGTTCGGGTATCTCGCGACCGTATTCGGCGGTGGTCTCGCTAGCGCCGTGGGCGCGATAGTAGCCCACTTCAGGTGGGGATTGCCACTGCCACTGAAGGAATACCAGCTAAAGCGCCTGATCATCTTCACAAACCCCGGCATAGACCCTCTCGGGGCCGGGTACCACATCAGGCAATCCATCATCGCGGTGGGCTCCGGCCGGCTGTTCGGCAAAGGCCTGTTCGCAGGGACGCAGAACCAGCTCAGGTTCCTCCCGTTCCAGCACACGGACTTCATATTCTCCGTCATAGGCGAGGAACTCGGTTATGTCGGCGGGGTCGCGATCCTCCTCGTGTACCTGTTCGTGATATGGCGCGGCCTGCGGATAGCCGCGTCCGCCCGCGATTCGTATGGGGCGCTGCTGGCCACCGGCGTCGTCTCCGTGTTCGCCTTCCACATAATCGTGAACGTGGGGATGACTATCGGGGTCATGCCTGTCACCGGCATCCCGCTTCCCTTCATGAGCTACGGGGGCACGTCCCTCGTCACAAACATGGTGGGTGTCGGTATCCTGCTCAACGTGTACATGCGCAGGCACCGGATCCTGTTCTGAGCCCGGCCGCGGCCTGCCCGGAGCACACGTCGCATGCCCTCCCTCCAGCTTGTCAAATGGATCACGCGAAAAAGTTCCAAAACCCCCTTGACGAACGCTCGCTCCGCTCATAGAATACCTACTTAAATAACCATTTTGCGGCCAGCAGACGGCACCTGCGCCGGTTGCGGGGGTGTCTCGTTTTGTCTAATGGATCAGATCCAAGTTGCCGGTTCCGCGAGGGCACGGTCCGCATACCGTCGGGGTGCGCAATCGCTGCGGTAGTCTCCGAGAAAGGCGATTATCTCCCTCCGGGAAGGATCGTTTCGATGCTGGCCGTGATGAGGGAGCGCAGCAACGGCCTCGGTGGCGGGTTTGCCGCGTACGGGATTTACGGATACGACGGGTTCGTCCTCCACGCGATGTGCGACGACATGGTCGCGCTGCGACGCCTCAAATCCTACCTTAAGCCCAGGTTCAAGGTGGTTTCGGACGAACCCCTCCCTACGAGGCCATCGCCGCGGGTGCGTAACGCTCCGGTGCTTGCCAGGTTCTTCGGCAACCCCGCGACCGGACCTGACCCCGAGCAGGCTGTCGCCTCAATGACGATGGAGGTGAACTCGACAGTCCCCGGGGCCTTCATCTTCTCGTCCGGAAGGGACATGGGCGTCTTCAAGGCGTCCGCGTTCCCGGAGGACGTTGCCGAGTTTTTTCGCCTGGAGGAGTACACCGCGCGAATATGGACCGGTCACGGCAGGTTCCCGACGAACTCGCCGGGCTGGTGGGGCGGTGCCCACCCGTTCGCGCTCCTCGATTGGTCAGTGGTGCACAATGGTGAGCTTTCCTCCTACGGGACGAACCGCCGGTTCGTCGAGAACTCCGGGTACCGCGTCTCGCTCCTCACAGACACCGAGGTGATCGTGTACGTGTTCGATTATCTCGTGCGCGTGAAAGGGATGACGCTGGAGAAGGCGGCGGCCGTGGTGGCGCCGCCTTTCTGGCGTGAGATAGACGCGATGGGCGATGGTGGCCGCGAGTATGCCAGGGTCCGCTCTGTGTATGGCGGCGCACTGCTCAACGGGCCATTCAGCATCGTGCTCGCCAACGGCGACGGGGTACTCGCGTTGGCCGACAGGCTCGCACTGCGGCCCCTCGTCGTGGGGCGCGAAGGCCACCTCGTCTACGTGGCGTCCGAGGAGGCGGCCATCGCGGCGGTGGCTGGCGCCGGCTGTGGAGTCTCGTTTCCCGCCGGCGGTGAGCCGGTCGTAGTCTCGACCGGGAAGGGACGGCGCGATCATGCCCCCGAGCGGGCGGCGGCAAGATCGCAGGCCTCGGGGGGATCGAGATGAGCAGGTTCAGGGTTTCCATCGACAGGACGCTCTGTAAGCAGTGCATGCGGTGTGTAACGCAGTGCACCTTCGGCGCGATCGAGGCGTGGCGGCCCCCCGAGGTTCCGGGAGAGCCCAGGTGGCACATCCAGTCGATACCGAGGCCGAAGGACAGCCTGTGCGCTGGCTGCCTCAGGTGCGAGTTCGACTGCCCGTTCGGGGCGATAACGGTGGGGTTGAGGCCACCCTCCATCCGGCCGAACGGCCACTGGAGCGAATCGAGCGTCAGCGACATCTACCAGCAGGCGGAACACGGCAAGAAGCTCCTCTCGGGCTCCGGTTCGGATTCGCGGCTCCCGGCCATCTGGGACCGGCTCCTGCTCGACGCGTGCCAGGTGACGAACCCGCCGATAGACCCGCTCAGGGAGCCGATGGAGACGGTGACGTTCCTCGGCGGAAGGCGCGACACACCCCCCGTCAGGCTTGGGTTCCCCGTGATGTTCGCCGCCATGTCCTACGGAGCCGTCAGCCTCAACGTGCAGAAAGCCCTGGTGGCCGCGGCCGCGCGTCACGGTACGCTGATGAACTGCGGCGAAGGAGGGCTCGCGCACGAGCTTCGCGAGCAGTCGTCCAGCATTGTGGTGCAGTGCGCTTCGGGGCGGTTCGGGGTAGACCTCGATTACCTGAATGCTGGCGCCGCGGTCGAGATCAAGGTCGGCCAGGGGGCGAAACCGGGCATCGGCGGCCACCTTCCCGGCGAGAAGGTCACCGAATCGATAGCTCGCACCAGGATGATACCCGAGGGTTCGGACGCGATTTCCCCCGCCCCGCACCACGACGTGTATTCCATCGAGGACATCAGGCAGCTCATCTACGCGGTGAAGGAGGCTACCGGATACTCGAGACCTGTCGGGGTCAAGGTGGCCGCGGTACACAACATCAGTTCCATCGCATCCGGCCTGGCGCGTGCCGGCGCGGACTTCATCAGTATTGACGGTTTCAGAGGGGGGACGGGCGCAGCCCCGAGGACCCTCCGCGACAATTTCGGTCTTCCGCTCGAGCTGGCGATTGCTGCGGTCGACGACAGGCTCCGCCATGACGGCCTTCGGGAGGACGTGACCATCATCGCGTCCGGAGGGATCCGCTCCGCGGCGGACGTCCTGAAGGCGATAGCGCTGGGGGCGGACATCGCCGCCGTGAGCACGGCGGCGCTCGTCGCACTGGGGTGTCACCTGTGCCAGATGTGCTACACGGGCAAGTGCGCGTGGGGGATCACCACGCAGCGACCGGACCTAGTCGAGCGGCTCGAGCCTTCGGAGGCGACCGAGCGGCTCTCGAACCTCCTCGGGGCCTGGAAAATGGAAATGGAGGAGATGCTCGGGGCGCTCGGGATAAACGCTATAGAAAGCCTGAGGAGTAACCGCGACAGGCTCAGGGCCGTGGAGATCAGCGAGTGCGCGCTGAAGGTCCTCGGCGTGGCGCACGCCGGGGCATGAGGGGGCTTTGCGAAGTGAGAACAGCCACCATTGACGCGTCGGGCCTCACGTACAGGGAACTCAACGCGCGGATACGCGACCTCGCCGCGGATCACGATGTCCTGGAACTGACGTCGGTGAGAGGGCACCGGTACATAGGGACGGGCACGACGTCGAAATGCCGGATAGACGTCCACGGCACGCCCGGGCAGGACCTGGGCGTATTCCTGGACGGGCCCGAGATCCGCGTTTTCGGGAACGCGCAGGACGGCGTGGGGAACACGATGAATTCGGGGCGGATCGTTGTAGACGGCCGCGTCGGGCACATCGCCGCCATGTCCGCGAGGGGCGGCCGCCTCTTCGTACGCGGTCACGCGGGACCCCGCGCGGCGGTGCACATGAAGAGTAGCGGCGCGGTCATGCCGGTGGTCGTAATAGGCGGTTCCGCTGGTCCTTTCCTTGGGGAGTACATGAGCGGCGGCGTGGTGGTCGTGTTGAACGTTGCGGGCAACGGCGCCGCGGCCACAGCGAACCCCGCCGTCGCCGGCTTGACAGGCGCCACCGGCGGCGCGCGCGTCCTTCGCGCTGGCACGGTTGCCGCCGGCATTCACGGCGGAACTATCTTCATCCGCGGCGCGGTGGACCCTGCCGCGGTCTGGGATGGGGCACAGGTAGGCCCCGCGGGCGACGGCGAGCTGCGGATGTTGTCCGGGATCCTGCAGGAGTTCTGCGAATGCTTCAGCGGCCGGTTCGACTACGAGAGGCTCGCGACCGGCGGTTATACCGCCATACGGCCGCGCTCGCACAAGCCGTATTCGAACCAGTACTGGCACGAGGGCTAGCTGGATCCGGGAGCGGACTCAAACCCCATCGACCCGCTGATCAGCGCAAGGACCTCATCGACGAGCGCCTGGATGAACGAATCCCATGAATCGACAAGCGCCCCGGTCAGTCCATCGCCGGGAAGGGTGGAACCCGCCTCTACGCCGACGAGGGTCACGGATCTGGGGGCGATCCCCATGATATTCAGCGGGGCGAGCATGGCCTCCAACCCGAGGGTGTGTAGCGACAGCCGGCCTGCGTGTCCGTACCCGGTTCTCGAATACTCCAGCGGGCTTCGTACCACAGTCCCGGCGGGCCTCCCGGTTGAAACGGCGTCCACCACAATGATGTCGAGCGGCTCGTTGTAGAGACGCGGTGTCACCGCGGGAAGCACATCGGGGGCGCACGCAGTGGCCTCCACGAATTCCACTGGTCCGGGCCAGGCTCTGCCGGAGACCTCCCGCACCGCCCTGAGACCGGCCGCATCATCCGACATTGCAGGGTGCCCCATGCCGATAACCCAGACCGTCTCAAATACCTCCCACTGCGCGCGCCCGTCTCAAACGGGCCATTGATCCGGCCAACAGCATAGTATGTATCCGGCGGCATGCCGGTTCGAAGGTGGCAGCGCGGTCCGTGGATTACTGCGATTTCAGGGATCTCGTAACGTGTAGCGGCGAGAACACCACCGCCGTTCTCATCCGGGAGCTCAACCGGTTTCTCGACCAGGCGGCAAAACCGAAGCCCCCCGTCATCTGGTTTGAGGCCAACGCCTGCTCGGGGGATTCAATATCGTTGTTTAACGCCGCCGGCCCGGGCCTCGAGCAGATACTGTCCTCAATTATCGATCTGCGATACAGTAACGCGCTCATGGCTGCCGAGGGGCCGGCGGCCATCGAGGAGCTCGCCGCAGCCGCGACCGCGAACGCGGGGGTATTCGTACTGGTGGTCGAGGGCGCCATCCCGGTGGCGGCCCGGGGAAGGTATGGCATCGTATCATGGCGGGGGCCAATGGGTACCGCGGGGGACGCGGTGACAGTCGCTTCGATCGTCGAATGGCTGGGGTCCCTTGCGGGGTCAGTAGTCGCCGTAGGAACGTGCGCCACGCACGGCGGCCCGTCCGCCGCGAGGCCGAATCCGAGCGGCAGCCTGGGGACCTCGGCGGCTCTCGGCCGGAGAGACGTGATAAACGTCACGGGTTGCCCGGCTCACCCGGACTGGACGATGGCGACACTCGCCCACCTCCTGATGTACGGCCCTCCTGGGCTCGACAGGTGGGGCAGACCCACCCTGATATACGGGGACACCGTACACCGCCACTGCCAGCGGCGATCGTACTTCGACCGGGGCGAATTCGCCACCGGCCCCGGACGGCGCGAGTGCATGTTCGAGGCCGGGTGCGTGGGGCCGGTCACCCATTCAGATTGCCCGTATAGGCAGTGGAATTCGTACGTGAACTGGCCGGTAAAGGCGAGCACCCCGTGCATTGGCTGCACGACACCGGAATTTCCCGACGGCTCCACACCATTTTTCGCGCCGCTTCCGGTCAAGCGCCCGGGTTCGCCGCCCGGCGGGCATAAGGAGGGGATTCGAGTCTGAGCAAGACGATAACGATTGCCCCGATGACCAGGGTGAGCGGGCTCCTCAGCATCGAGGTCGTCGTGGATGGCAACCAGGTTGTCGACGCGAGGGCGAGTGGCGGGCAGTTCCGCGGGTTTGAAATGATGATGAGGGGCAGGCACGTCACCGATGCCCCTTACTTCACCGAGAGGGTGTGCGGGATCTGCTCTGCCGCACACGGCTATGCAGGGGCCCTGGTGGCCGACCGGGCCTACCACAACGAGCTGCCGCCCAATGGGTGGATTCTACGCAATTTTATCCTCGGGGCGGAGATCCTGCAGAACCAGATCAGGCACTTCTACTTGCTCAGCCTGCCGGACTTCGTGGAATTCCCACCGGTCCCGCCGTTCCAGGGAGTCGTGGGGGGCGACTACCGGCTCGGCGTGGCCGCGACCGGACGGATGGTTGCCAACTACATCCGCGCGGTGGACGCGTCCCGGAAGTGTCACGAAATGATGGCGGCTTTCGCAGGCAAAGCGCCTCACGCTCACGGTATGGTCCCGGGTGGGGTCTCGGTCCCGGTCACGGCCGATCGGGTGCTGAAGTGCAGTTCCCTTCTTGAAGAGACAATATCGTTCCTCGACGACTGTTACCTCCCCGACGTCGAGACCCTGGCCGGGGCGTATCCCGATTACTTTCAAATCGGCAGCCGCCCAGCCAGGTTCTACTCGTCCGGGCTGTTCAGGGTGGGCCCGCGGATGGACACCCCTTTGACCCCCTCGGGCGTGCTGTATGACGGGCGTGTGGAGCCGGTGGATCCGCTATTCATCCAGGAGCACCTGAGGCGTTCGTGGTTCGACGAGGGCCTGCCGCATCCCGCCCCGGACCCCGACAAGCCGCTCGCCTACACTTGGTCGACCGCCCCGAGGTACCGCGGGATGGCACTCGAGGTCGGCCCGCTTGCGAGGCGGGCGGTCTGCGAGGCATCCGGCCCGCCCGGTCGCACGTTGTTCCCCGGACCCGGCACCGGGACGATGGACAGGCTGATCGCGAGGGCGGTGGAGGCAAGACAGATCGCGTCCCTGATCTGGGACCTGCTGAAAACCCTCGAACCCGGCGCACCCACGGTCGCCCAGAACCCATCGGTGGCCGATCCGTTCGTATCCATTACGGTCGAAGCCCCCAGGGGTACTCTGCAGCATACGATGCTGGTGGCAGGTGAGGAGATAGCCCGCTACAACATCATCACGCCTTCCGCGTGGAACTTCTCTCCCCACGACAACTGCGGGAACCCCGGACCGGCTGAGGAGGCATTAATCGGAACGGTGCTGGCCGACCCCGGCTGTCCCGTGGAGGTGGGGAGGATCGTCCGCGCGTTCGACCCGTGTATGTCGTGCGCTACCCACGTAATCCGTCCGGGCAGGGGTGTGAAGGTGCTGGCGGTCGGCCAGCCGGTGGGTGTGGCGAGCTCCGGTCACGATACCACGCAAAGGGGGGTCGAAGATGCACGAGATCTCGGCTGCTCACGGGGTCCTTGAGGCGATGATGGAGGAAGCCGGCCGCCACGGGTTGTCAAGGGTCGTCTCGGCGCGGGTAACGGTAAACGCGGTCGACGGCCTGTCGCCGGAGAATGTGGCTTACTGGGTCGGGGTCCTCGGGGAAGGCACCTGCGTGCAGGGCGCCGTGGTGGAGGTTTACCCCGCCGCCGGTCCTGGGGAGGACTGCCCCCCGCCTGGCACAGTGAGGCTCGACGAACTGCGGGGTGTTCCGCGCGACGACGTCGAGTATGATCGCCCGCGGTGACGCGTGGGAACAGTCCCTCATAATATGAATCGAGTCCAATAGACCCGAGGGGAGTAGCTCGCCAGCGCCGCGCGGGTAACCGCCGGGATGCCGGTTGCGCGCCGGTCGCCGCGGCCTGGCACGCCGGAGTCGACACGCTGGCGGAAACGCCCGCTCCGGCGCAAGAGACCTTGAGAGCCAGACCTCCATTTCGGCAGTAAGCGCTGCCGGGATGGGGGTTTTCACATACAGACGGTCGCCACGTCAGGGGGGATCGCCGTGTTGTCACCGAGCCTGGAGGATTACCTGGAGGAAATCTACAGGGTTGCCTCGTCCAACGCGCCGGTCAGGGTGTCCGATGTTGCAGCGGGTCTCAGGGTCAAACTCCCGTCGGTCGTGAAGGCGTTGCACCGGCTTGCCGCCGAGCAGTACCTCGAATACGAGGGTGGAGACATCATCCTTACCTCGAGCGGCCGAGAAGTGGGAAGGTACCTCGTCGAACGAAACAGGGTCATCCGCGAGTTCCTGCAGATACTGGGGTCGCACGAGACTGCGGCGCGCGAGGCCGAGGCGGTGGAACACGGATTCAGCCTCGTCACGCTCAAGGCGATCGAGGCGCTCGTCGCCTACATGAAGGCGAACCCGGCGCTTTGCGACGGTTTCGCACGGTTCCGGGAAAGCGAGTCCGCCAGCGGCTGCGCGGGGAGGATCGATTTCCAGGAGTCGCACGTCTCGGCGCACGGCCTCGCCCAGCGTGGCTCTAAGACGGGATGACCACGCGGAGCAGCGAGCTTGCCGCGAAGCATGCGAGGAGACCCGCTGCCGTGGGTATCAATGCCGCCAGCGCTGTCCATTTCAGGTCACCTGTTTCCTTGTGTATGGTGAGGAGCGTCGTGCCGCAAGGGAAATGCATCAGCGAGAACAGCATGGCGCACGCCGCCGTCGCCCACGTCCACCCGTTCGCCTTGAGTATCGCCCCGAGCGCGCCGACGTCTTCCACCTTGACCATGGTCCCCGCCCCGGTGTAACTCATCAGCAGTACGGGTATCACTATCTCGTTAGCGGGTAGCCCCAGTATGAAGGCCAGCAGTATCAGGCCGTCCAGCCCCACGGCCCTGCCCAGTGGGTCGAGCCACCCTCCCATCCGGGCCATGACACTCGCGCCGCCCACGTTGAGATTCGCCAGAACCCACACGACGGCGCCCGCGGGGGCGGCGACCGTCACCGCCCGCGCCAGCACGAACACCGTCCTGTCGAGTATGGAGGCGACCAGCACCCGGCCCACCTGTGGAAGCCTGTAAGGGGGCAGTTCCATCGTGAACGACGTCGCCTCGCCCCTGAGTATCGTGCGCGCGAGGAGCCACGAGACCGCGAGCGTGGCGGCGATCCCCGCCGTGACCAGGCCAGTAACGAGCAGCGAAGCGGCGGCTCCCCCCGACAGTGCGCTCGTACCCGGTTCCACCCCCGTCAGCCATGCCGCGCACAGGGACGACAGCGCGATGAGGGTGGGGAACCGGCCGTTGCACGGCACGAAGTTGTTCGTCAGGATGGCGATCAACCTCTCGCGCGGCGACTCTATGATCCTGCACGCGATCACGCCCGCCGCGTTGCAGCCGAACCCCATGCTCATCGTGAGCGCCTGCTTGCCGTGGGCGCCTGCCCGCTCGAAGAGTGGGTCGAGGTTGAACGCCACGCGCGGCAGGTACCCCAGGTCTTCCAGCAGGGTAAAGCACGGAAAGAATATGGCCATCGGCGGCAGCATCACCGACACCACCCAGGCGAGTGACCGGTACGTGCCCAGCACGAGAACACCGTGCAGCCACCACGGGGCGTTGAGCCGTTCAAACAACGCGGTCAGGGCATCCTGGCCGCGGAACAGCACTGAGGCAAGGACGGCCGAAGGATAGTTGGCCCCGCTCAGCGTAATCCAGAACACCGCTGCCAACAGCAGGAACATCACCGGGAACCCCAGCGCTTTCGAGGTCAGCACGTTGTCGAGACCGCTGGTGACGGGATCGGGGCCCGGCCGCTCGTCCCTGACGGCGCTCCTGGCTATGACCTCGGCGCGCCTGTAGATGTCCTGGACCACGTCGTTCGTTATGTCCGCGGCGAGGGTTTGCGTTACGTGGCGCGATGCTTCGTCGAGCCTGGCAACATCGTCGGGGAGGCCCCCGCGGTTCAACGGGCGCACCTCCCGCGGGCGCCGTTCCGGAGGAAGCGCAGGACTGCGGCCCGGGCAGGCCCGTCGGAATCGAGGAGCCGCACGGCCAGCCACCTGGCGGTCCTGTTGTCGAACCCGAGGTCCACTATGGCCGGGGCCAGGAGGCCGATCGCGCGGGACACCCTCTCTGAGTACGGTACCGGCGGCGGCTGGGGAACGCGGGCGCCGGTGGCCACGTCGTGCACGGTTTTCTTGAGTCGCCCGAGGCCCAGGCCCGACCGGGCGGCGGCGGGGACCACCGGCACACCGAGATCGCGGGACAGTAAATCGGTGTTCACCTGTATTCCTTTCTTTAGCGCCTCGTCCACGAGGTTCACGCACACGACCACGCGCGGCGTCATTTCGATTATCTGGAGCGCCAGGTTGAGATTCCGCTCGAGGCACGTTGCGTCGGTCACGACAACGGTGACGTCCGGCCTCCCGGCGATCAGGAACTCCGTTGCGACCTCCTCTTCGACGGAGCTGGTGAGCAACGAATAGGTGCCCGGCAGGTCGACCACGACGAATTTCGCGCTATCGAACGTGTAATACCCGCGCGCGGTCACCACTGTTTTCCCGGGCCAGTTCCCGGTGTGCTGCCTGCGTCCCGTGAGCGCGTTGAATACGGTGCTCTTTCCGGTGTTGGGATTGCCGGCCAGCGCCACCACGAACCTCCCATCGCGGGCCTCCTCCGGAGGGGCCTCGAACCGGTTCACCGGCGACCCGCAGGAATGGACTGTCAGACCCATTGCGCATCTCCTCCGGTATCTGTGCTGGTCATAACGAGGATGGTGGAGGCGTCCGCCGGGCGAAGTGCAATCACTGTTCCCCTCACGAGGAACGCTGTCGGACTGCCCAGCGGGGCCCTGCGAACGGCCTTCACGGTGGCCCCCGGGGTGAACCCGAGGTCCAGCAGTCTCCTCCTGAGCGCCCCTGCGCCCCGGACCTCGACCACCCGTCCTTCGAGGCCCACCTCAAGCGTGGACAACGGGGCGATCACGTTGAGGGTCACCCCTTCTTGCGGAGTGTTAGCCGAGGCTAACATCAATCCAGATTATGACGATTTGCTGGGAAGGGTTACACGCATATGTCCTGATGGGCGAGCCTGGTGAAGCGGGAGGGCCGGCGGTCTGTCGGGGGTGTCATGTGCGGGCATAACATGTCAGCCGGGTCACGGCGTACGCGAGAAATAAAAAGAGCAGGACACAGACCCGGGCGCGGCCGCCTGCCACCTGTACACGCGCCCGTATTGCCAGATATATTACACGCTCACCTGCACTAACGGCTTTGCGTAGACCTCTTCCACCTTCGGGCTGATGTAGTTCAACAGGAAGTACTTGCACTCGGTGCAGGACTCGTCCCTATGCATCCTGCAGAAGCAAAAAGATTCGCCTTCTACCCAGTTCACGCAGCCAGGACTCATCGTTGGCCACCTCCGTGGTGCATATCTATGCGCTATTATTGCATGTTATTCATCCGAAGTCAATACGTATCCGCTAACGAAACCGAGGCCGGTAGCATTGACAGTACGGTGCGGAACCTACCCTATGATCCTTGTTATAGCACGGTGAACCTCCGTTGAATCCGGCGCAAGCAGCATCGACTTCAGTATCTCCTCCTCTTGGACAATCTCGACCAACTGGGAGAGTGCATGGACCTGCGATTCCCGGTCTGCAATCGCCAGGAGAAAGACGATCCGCACGTCGACTGTATCATCGGGGTTCCCCATCACGCGAAAGGAGACTGGGGTTACCAGCGTAGCGATGGCTACAGCCGACCGGTACACGTGTTCAGCGCCGGTATGTGGCAAAGCTACCTTTGTACCGCTGGTGGGCAGCCCGGTGGGGAAGCCCAGTTCGCGATCCTTGACAGCGGAGCGAAAACCGGGCTTGACAACCCCGTCCCGTTCCAGGAGTTCGCTGAGGGCGTCAATGGCTTCGTTCTGGTCTGAAACTGACAACTGAGCGCGAATCCACTCGGGACGAACGAGGTCACGGATGTTCAAACAGGTCTCCTCCCCGGTGTTGCCGCGTGATAGGTGGACAAAATCCTCTCCGCCTCCTCGTCCAGCAGCGCCGTGACTGTTCCTCCACAAGAACGGACGGTGGGGCGCCGGTCGCCCTCCACGACTGAGCCCTCCGCGTTCACTACTACCACATCGGCTGGTGTCATCGCGTCATAGGACAGGCTGGTGGGCGTGACAGCGATCAGGCGGGTTTCAGGGTCGCGTACAGAAATGTTGCCGGACGTCAGCTTGACCAGGCCAGTTTGCGACATCAACCGGCAGTAACTGACGACTTCACGGCGCAGTTCTTGCAGCAGCATCGATATTCACCTTTCACCTGGTTATGGGGGTGACTGTCATGGCACTAAAGCCACCTTAATCGCCTGCTGTGTCCGGTGCATCTCCAAAGCGTCCACCACCCTGGACAGCGGCATGGTGGCCGACACCAACGGTTCGACCGGGATCTGTCCCCCGGTGATCAGATCGAATGCAACCCTGACATGCAACGGGGTCGTGTGGAAGAGCCCCCGGATAGTGAGCTGCGAATAATGTAACATCTTGGTATCAACGCTGATGTGGGTACCCGGTTTGCAGCCGCCGAACAGGGTTACCTGCCCGCCCTTGCGAACCAGTCTCAGCGCCTGTTCCCACATCTCGGGTAGTCCGACGGCCTCGATGACTGCGTCTGCCCCACGCCCTCCTGGGGTCAGCCCGCGAATCGCTCCAACGGGGTCAGGCTCCCCCTGGGGGTTCAGCGTTTCGGCGGCACCCATGATTTTGGCCGTTTCCAGTCGCTCAGCAGATAGATCTACCTGGATCACGTGGGCGCCCCGGCGGGCGGCCAGGGCTCCCAGCATCAGACCGATGGGGCCGGCGCCCAGCACCACTACCACGTCGCCAAGCTGGATGGGCGTCTCGGCAGCTCCGTACACCGCGCAAGCCAGTGGCTCCACAAGAGCGGCGTACCTGGGATCCATCTTCTCTGGGACCGGGAACATGTTCTGGCGGACGATACGGGCTGGGACGAGGACATATTCGGCGAACGCGCCGATCATGTAGACAGGGTCGTCACACATACTCGGCTGACCCGCTTTGCAATAGTAGCATGAGCCACACGGGGCCGAGTTGTGGGGAACCACCATTTCTCCAACGGCAAATGCGGATACGCCCTCGCCTGCTGCCACTACCTCACCGGCGACCTCGTGTCCGAACAGCTGGGGCGGGCGATAGAGTGGATGTCCTCTTACCCACGTCTTTACGTCGGTGCCACACGTCAGGGCCGCGCGGGTCCGGATCAATACCTCACCGGGTCCCGGGCGCGGGGTTGGGGTCTCCTCCACACGAACATCACCGGGACCGTAGTAAACGGCAGCGATCATTTTCACACCAGCTTTCTTGAAGTGGCTGTGCGAGATCCGGCTGCAGGAGCACCTTAACACCGGCTCGCCGGCGCACGACGTCGTAGGCAGCCTCCCACTGTTCCAGGGGAAAGCGATGCGTGATCAACGGTTCGAGAGCCACGTGGCCCGCGGTTACAAGCGCCATGGCTGATTGCCATGAACCGGGGGTGCTACTCAGCGAGGTAGTCAGACTGATCTCATTGAAGAAGAGATGGCCGATATCGCACGAGACGGGAGCGTGAGGGGCAGCTGCGACACCGATCAGACCGCGGCGCCGCACACTCAAGCAGGCCGATTGAAGCGCCCTCTCGTTGCCGGCGCACTCGTAAGCCACGTCGGCCCCTTCGCCCCCGGTCAGATTCCGGACTGCTGAAGAGACGTCATCATGGCCATCTACAAGCGTGGCGATGGCCCCGAGCCGGCGCCCCAATTCCAGACGGCGTACACTCGTGGGAGAGCCCACAAGGATTACCCGCGCCCCGCAAGCGTGGGAGACCTGAGTGGCCAACAATCCCAGAGGCCCGGGGCCATACACGATAACTGTGTCACCAGCACGCGCCGGCGCTCGCTCGAGTACCAGGTGAACAGCGCATGCCAGAGGTTCCATGATGGCGGCTGTCTCCACAGGCAGACCGTCGGGCAGGCGGTGGACTGATTCCTGCCTGATCACCACGTACTCGGCGAAGTACCCGTCCACCCCGGACCCGAGCCCGCGCCGGTCGGGGCATTGATTCAGCGCTCCGACCGCGCAATGGCGACATGTCCCACAGGTTACATGTGTGGTCTCTGCTGTTACCGTGTCACCGGGCTTCACGGTGGTGACTCCGGGGCCTACCACCGCCACAACCCCCGCGCCCTCGTGGCCCAACACCACGGGCGGCCGGAAGCGGGACTCACCTGCGTCTGTATCGTACATACGGACGTCGGAGCCGCACACCCCGGCCGCAACAACCCGGATCTTCACCTGCCCGGGCCCTGGCTCCGGTTCCGGGATTTCAGCCAGTTCCGTGCCGCCCGCACCTTTGACGTACTTGACCACAGCGCGCACTGGAATCGCCTCTCCACTGCAAACCTGACGTTATGTCTTAACCCGGAGTAGCCGCATGGCCTCCACCATGTCGACGGCACCGAATATGGCACGGCCCGCAACAACCGTAGAGGCCCCGGCTGCCCACAACTCACCCACTACTGCGGGTGTAATACCCCCGTCCACCGTGATCTCCAGGGCAGGCACCATGGCGCGGGCTAGCCGAAGCCTCTCCACACTGCCGGGGATGAAAGACTCGCCGATCTCGTCAGGTTCGCTGGTCATAAGTAGCAGGCCGTCAGCCAGATCCACGACACACTCCGCCTCAGCCACAGAGGTGCGGGGAGTCAGGGCAAGATGAGCGCTCTTCCCCAGCTTTCGAATGGCCGCCAGAACTCGACGAGGATATGGAAGTGCTTCCAGGTGCACCGTGATGACGTCGGCTCCCGATTCGCTGAACCGGCTCAGATACGGCTCAGGGTCGGCTACCATCAGGTGTACCTCGACCGGCAAGTTAGTCAGGGCACGCACAGTACGCAAAATGGGGAATCCGAAAGTCAAATTGGGCACGAACACGCCGTCTTCCACGTCAAGGTGGATTCGGTCGGCACCAGCCGCCTCAAGGTCGGTTATGACCCGTGCCAGGCAGCTCAAATCGGCCGCAACTAGTGACGGGGCCACTTTACGCATCCAGCTCACTGCTCCCGGGGCCGATCTGACCCCACCCTTCCGGGTGAGGTCAGATGTCGGCTGCCCTTGTCTCCCTGATCAGGAGAACAACCGGGCGATCTTGAGAATCAGCCAGGCGATGGGGTTGCCAAAGCCGGTGATGACCGTCGCCCCCTGGGGCGCCGTGAACCCCGCCTGCGAAGCTGCACGGGTGAAGAAATCCGCCCAGTCCGAACCCATGTACATGATGATGGCCATCAGGAGCGTGCCGACGATCACCGTTTTGACCAGGTTGCCACGCGTCCATGGTGTGACCATGACGACAAAGAACGGCGTCGCTGCCAGGTCGCCAAACGGCAACATGCGGTTGCCCGGCAGAATGACGGCCAGCAGTAAGGTGATGGGTACCAGAATCAACGCGGCGGCCAGATTGGTCGGATGCCCGATGAGCAGAGCGGAGTCCATGCCGATATAAATGTCCCGGTTGCCGGCCCGTTTCCTCAGGAAGTCACGTGCCGCCTCGGAGAGCGGGGTCAGGCCCTCCATCAGGATGGCGACCACCCGGGGCAGCAGCAAGAAGACAGCGCCCATCGCAACACCCAGCTGGAGAGTCTTCTGAATGTTGAACCGCGCCAGTAAACCCACGACGATTCCAAGAACGGTCCCCAGGACAGTGGGCTGTCCGACGACGCCGAGATTTTTCTGAATGGCCTCCGGATCCGCGGTGATGTTGTTGATGCCTGGTATCCGGTCCACCAGCCACACCAGGGGCATGACAATGGGCATGGACGCCATCGCCCAGCCATGAGAGATCGAGACTCCAGGGAAGTTGAAGAACTGCTGTAATCTGGGAGCCGTGTAGTCTGCCATCTTCAGCGTATACACTGCGTGGATCACAACCGCAGCAACGCCCATCCAGAGATTGCCCGTCGCGATCAAAACCAGGGAGCCGCTCAGAGCCCAGTGCCAGTAGTTCCAGATGTCGATGTCAAGGGTCTTGGTCCACCTTAAGAGGAGCATGACCAGGTTGGTCAGGATTCCCACCGCGAACACCAGCGCCCCGATCTGCGTGCCGAAGGCGATGGCTGCCGCGGCCGGCCAACCAACGTCAAGAGCAGTCAGGTGAACGCCCGAGTTCTTTACCAGGGCCTCGGCCGCTGGAGCCATGTTGTTGAAGAACAGGCCGATTACGACGCCGATGCCAACGAACCCAAAGCCGACCGTCAGGCCGGAGCGCAACGCTTTCCCGAAGGGTTGTCGGAACACTAATCCGAGTATTAGAATCACGATGGGCATCATGACGGTGGCACCCAGGTCCACAACCCATTTAATCGCGCTGGTAACTGCGTTCACTTATTGCACCCTCCTTCCGATTTTGGGTGCCATATCGGCACACGAAGGACTATGCCTTGAGGTTGGCGATGATCTCCACCTCAGTAAGATCAACACCTATGCCGGTCAGGAAAGGAACGCCATTGACGGTCGGGATCTTCACCGCGGCGGGTATCTGCGTAGTCGCGACGATCAGATCGGCGCTTTGAGCCTCCCAGAGAACCTCCGAGGTCAGGCACTGCTTCAGTTCCGCTTCAATGCCGTTCCGAACCAGGAGTTCACGGACTCTCTGTGCCACCACCGTGGATGTGGCGATCCCGGTACCACAGACAATGAGAATTCGTTTTTTCACCCCCATACCCCAGATGCGTCACCTCCTTTGGCCAGCGGTAACAGACCACCCTTTTTACGATTATCGCCTCCTTTCGCCTAGCCCCGGCGGAAGCTGGGTCTTGCCGGCAATTCCTGCAAGTATTGAAAGACCAGATGGATCATCGACTCCAGATCCGCCAGATGGATAGTCTCAACCGGTGAGTGTGTATAGCGGCATGGGACCCCGATATCCACGGCCGGGATTCCCTCGCGCACCAGCTGCAGAAACGAGGAATCAGCTAGCCCTCCAAAGAAAACATTCCGCTGAAAACTAATGCCCAGCCTCTCCGCCGTCGCTTCCACCCCGCTACGCAGGGCAGGATGGGGAATCAATCCCCCGAGCGTCCCGCGCCCGTGGAAACTGTAGTGCCCCACCGCCGGCCCATCGCCAACAGACAGATCGGCATCATTCTTTAGATCCGGTGTATCGTGAGCCACGGCTACATCGAGGCAGATACCCAGTACCGGGTTCAGGGCGTAGGCAGATGGAAGAGCACCGCGGATATTGAACTCCTCCTGTACGGTCGCAACGACTGCCACGTCGATCTTCGCGCGCTCCCGTGAAAGCCGCTCGGCAAGCGCCAGGAGTGCCAGGCAACCCGCGCGGTTATCCATGGCTTTCCCGACGATACGTCCCCCGGGCAATCTGGCGAAACCAGGCGCATATGTGACGGGTGTACCGACGTGGATCCCCATGGCGGTTACTTCCGCCTTGGAGCGAGCACCAATATCGACGTAGCAATCCTGGAACGGCACGACCTTGTACTTCTCGTCAGCCTGCGTAACGTGGTGGGATTTGGCCCCTATGACTCCGGGTAAGAGCCCCTTCTTGCCGGTCAAGATCACGCGCTGCCCCTGTAACACCCGTTCTGGGATCCCGCCCACCCGCACGAAGCGGAGGTAGCCGTCGCTCTCCACTTTCTTGACCATGAGCCCTACTTCGTCCATGTGAGCGAAGACCATGGCCGGCGCGAGAGAGTCGCCCGAACCACGGATGACGCAGGTCACGTTTCCAAGGTTATCAACTGACAATGAATCGGCAAACGGCGCCAAACGCTCCTTCATGTAGCCAATAACAGGTTCCTCGTGCCCTGACAGGGCGCAAAGGTTGCTTAATTCCTCGAGCGTGGCGACGAGATCCACTATTGCTCCCCCCGATCCCATCCTTGTACCCGCTTAACGCGTGCATGGCTTCTCTCGAATGTGCCTCACCAGTTCCATGAAGGTAACGACCCGCGACTCACTGACGGGGTTCCAGATAACCCCTTCCTCCTTGAAGTGGCTGCCCACTACGGCCCCATCGCCGACAGCCAGCACCTTCTCAACGTTGTCCAACCTGACGCCCGTATTACACAGTACCGGAACGCCGGGCACCGCCGATTTCACCCGCTTCAAGATCTCGAGGTCTGCTTCGGCCGACGCCATGGGTCCCGACACAAGCAGGGCATCCGCCAGGGACGAAAACACCACCGACCTGGCCACCATCTCGATAGACCGCCTCGTATCCAGGTCGGAGGCGAATTCAGGAACGATGTTGTAGAACAGTCTCAGCTGCGAGCCGCCGATCAACCTTCGATGGCGAAGCACTGCAGCGCAGTCTGTGCTCCAAAGCCCCATGTCGCTCGAGTACACACCGGTGAATACCTCACGGACGAACCGTGCTCCGGTTCCGGTGCCCAGGCTTATCGCGCTCCGTGGGTCCCAGAGTACATCCACCCCGAAAGGCACCTTGAGCGCCGATTGCAGGTTCCCTATGACAAACGCCATTGTGGCTACGGTTTCCGGTCCTGCGCTGACACTGTATGGGCGGTCGCCCTCATTGCAGAACATGATCGCGTCTACGCCCGCCTTCTGCAACCTCTCAACGTCCGCTCCCACACTGTCAACCAGGCGGCGCACCCCTCCATTCTCATCGTACAGGGGTGAACCCGGCAAGGGTGGAAAATGGGCCATGGCGATGATAGGTTTCTCCGTTCCAAACAGATCCTTGAGCCAGGTCAATTTTCAAACCTCCGATCCCGATTCTTTGGGGTCCGCCGCTGGACATGTCTCGTTCGTTCTCCTGTAACTAACCTGAGCCCTTATGATCTCGACTCCAAGCTGCTGACAGCCTGCTTCAATACTGCCATCCAGGCCCGAGTCCGTGATCACGCGCCACCCACTTCGAAGAGAGCCGATCCTCACGAAAGCAACGCGCCCAAACTTCGCATGGTCTGCGATCAAAAAGACCTGTTTCGCACGTTCGATCACTATCCGTTTTGCCTCGGCTTCCTGTAAGTTGTACTCAGTTATGCCCGACGCCGGCTCGATGCCTGCCACGCCGATGAATGCTTTATGGAAGTACATATCTCTCAGAGTGCGTTCCGTAAGAGGTCCAACCAGCGAAGGCTCGCCGTGTCTCAACACGCCCCCGGTTATGACAACGGTGACTCCTTCAGCCGCGAACAGCTCCGCCGCAACCCCGGTGGAGGCGGTTACGACCGTCAATTTCCTCTTGCTTCTCAGGAAAGTCGCCATTCGTTCCGCGGTTGTACCATAATCAAGGTAAATGCAGTCGCCATCCTCAACAAACTCAGCTGCACGCATGCCGACCGCAACCTTTTCCTCCTTGTTTTCCTCCCCTCTGGTGCGGTAAGGAGGTTCTATAACGGCATTCGAAGTCGAGATGGCGCCACCGAAAGTCCGTTTCAGTAACCCCTGCTTCTCGAGCTCCAAGAGGTCTCTTCGAACGGTCATTTCAGATACATTAAGACGAGACTTGAACTCTTCTATGGAGACTGCGTGAGCCTGTCTCAGTAGTTCGAGAATCATCATGTGTCTTTTGGCCTGCAACATCGCCCGCATGTGCAACCTCCATAATAGCTGTATGTGTTCGAATATGACATAATCTGTTAGACTTTGGTGTAGTATGATGGTTCCACTCAACAGCCCGGAATTCCTGCTGAAGTCCCCGGAAAACTTTTTTCGATTGACACGCAACGGGAAGTGCCATATTCTTTATTAAGAGATTGGACGCTCCCGAAAAACCCTTTAAGTCAGGTCCTGCGAGGCCAGTAAGGGGAACATTTCAAGCAGTTCGTGCCTCCTTAGCCGGCCTGGCAGCGAAAGGAGGCATTTATTTATGAGCGTGGTCATGAACGTCGTGACCTGCAAGGACCCCTCCTCTCACGGCCAGTCGAGCACCGGGCAGTCGTGCGTGATCGAATCGTGCAGGGTGGTTTCGTGCGTACGAGTTGCCGAAGAAACGGTCAGCCTCACTTTCGAATCCGTTGACATCAGCCGCTACGCCGGCCCCGGTCAATTCGTGCACGTAGTGTGCGGATCGCACGTGAAAGCGCCGGCGGAAGCGGGCGGGCGCGGGCATTCACATATTCCGTCCAAGAGGGCGCTGCTTTTGAGGCGCCCTTTCAGTGTGTGCTCCAGCGACCCGGCGCGGGGGACGGTTGACATCCTGTTCCGCCTGGTGGGTGGCGGGACCGAGTGGCTTTCAGGACGTTCGCCAGGGGACAAGATAGACGTGATGGGCCCGCTCGGAGTGGGGTTCAGCCTCCCGCAGAGGCCCGGCGCAGTCGTGCTCGCGGCGGGCGGGATCGGTGTGGCCCCGCTGGTCGGCTGGGCACGAGCTCTGGTTGACGCCGGGTACCAGGTGCACGCGCTCGTTGGTGCGCGGACCAGGGCGAGGCTCGCAGGCGTGGCGGAGATAGAGAGAGCCGGCGCCGTAACCACCGCGTGCACCGATGACGGTACGCGCGGCTTCAAGGGCTCGGTGTGCGAGCTCATCAACCCTGTTATCAGGAAATGCTCGCCGGTGGCTCTGTATGCGTGCGGACCCTCTGCGGTCCTCAGGACCGCACAGGAGGCGGCACGCAGGCTCAGGCTGTTCTGCGAGGTATCGGTGGAGGACCGGCTCGCGTGCGGTATCGGCGCGTGTATGGGGTGCGCGGTGCCCAAAGCCGTCCCGTCAAGTGACAGCGCCTACTTCAGGGCATGTTCCGACGGACCCGTCTTTAACGCGAACGAAATCTGTATCCAGGACTAGATTTACACAGCCCGCTGTAGCGTATACTCCGGCGCCGGAGGCCCGGCCGGGCCTGGGAGGGCGTCAGGGAGGTAGCCGATGACCGGAGCCCGCGTACCGGATTTGAGCGTGACGATCGGGGGTCTCAGGATGAAGAACCCCGTCATCGCGGCTTCCGGCATAATCGGATTCGGCCTCGAATACCACCGGCTTGGCGTGCTGGACTGCTTTGGCGCGGTAGTGATCAAGGGAACGACTCTGAAACCGCGGATCGGAAACCCCCCGCCGAGACTCGCGGAGACCCCAGCCGGGCTCCTCAACTCAGTGGGCCTGGAGAACCCCGGCGTCGAACTCGTCGTCAAGGAAATGATCCCCCGCCTCCGCGAGACGGGGGTCACCATAATCGTCAACGTGGCAGGGTCAACGGCCGAGGAGTACTGCGCCGTGGTGGAGAGGCTCAACGACGTGGATGGCGTGGCCGCACTCGAGATAAACGTATCGTGCCCAAACGTCGAGGCGGGCGGAATGCAGTTCGGCCTCAATCCTTCAGGCACCGCAGACCTCGTGAAAAGCATCCTCAAGGTCACCGGCAGGACGCTGATCGTCAAGCTGACTCCGAACGCCCAGAACATCGTGCCGGTTGCGAGGGCGGCGGAGGATGCGGGCGCTCACGCGGTTTCGCTCATCAATACCATCCTTGGCATGGCCATCGACGTGCGGGCTCGAAGGCCGGTGCTATCCACGACATACGGCGGGCTCTCGGGTCCCGCTGTCAAGCCGGTCGCCTTGCGCATGGTGTGGGATGTGTCCAACGCGGTCAAGATCCCCGTGATCGGCCTCGGCGGGATCTCGACGGCGGAGGATGCGCTCGAGTTCATTATGGCCGGCGCATCGGCGGTGCAAGTCGGGACCGCCATGTTCACGAACCCCCGGGTGGGCCGGGAGATAATCGCAGGGCTCGAGGAATGGATGAGTGCCGAGGGTGCCGGCAGCCTCAAGGAGATCGTCGGGGCCGCGAAGGCGGACCGAAAAGGTGGTTGATAACAGGTGAATTGCCCGGTCATTGTGGCGCTTGACCTGCCCGACAGGGACTCGGCGTTACGGATGGTCGACAGGCTGCGCGATTACGTTGACCTGTACAAGGTGGGCATGGAGCTGTTCTACTCCGAGGGTTCCAGGTTCGTCCGCGAGCTGACGTCGAGGGAGGCCAAGGTGTTCCTGGACCTTAAGTTCCACGATATCCCGAACACGGTGGCCAGCGCCGTGAGGCAGCTCGCGCGCTTGAGGCCCGCGATGATGACTGTGCACGCCCCGGGTGGTTTCGAGATGCTGCGGCAGGCCTCCCGGGCAGTAGGGGAAGCCGGCTCGGTCAACGGGTCGAAACCCATTCTCCTGGCAATAACGCTCCTCACCAGCATCGACGAGAAAACCCTCCGCGAAGACCTGATGGTTGCCGAATCCCCACTGGAGTACGTGGTAAACATGGCACGGGTCTCCCAGGCCTCGGGGATAGACGGGGTGGTCGCCTCGCCGCGGGAAGCGGAGCGCATCAGGGAGGTTTGCGGGCGGGACCTGCTCATAGTCACGCCCGGCATCAGGCCGTCGTGGTTCGGACACGGCGACCAGAAGAGGGTCGCTACGCCATCTCAGGCGATCCGCGCTGGAGCCGACTACATAGTGGTTGGTCGCCCGATCATCGAATCACCCGACCCAGTCGACGCGGCGCGCCGGATAATCGACGAAGCCCGCGAGGGAGCCGTAAGGAGGCCGGCAAGTTGGTAGATGACGAGGTATTGCGGCTGTATGAAGACCTGGGTGTGGTGTTGCACGGGCATTTCCTGCTCACGTCCGGCAAGCACAGCCCGACGTTCTTACAGTGTTCGATGGTGATGCAGCATCCGGTCCACCTGGAGAGGCTGTGCCGCGAACTCGCGGGACGGCTGGGGCGCCCCCGGGTGGAGTGCGTTGCGGGCCCCGCGATGGGGGGAGTGCTGCTCGCGTACGAGATGGCCAGGGCGCTCGGGGCAAGGGCGATATACGCGGAGAAGGGCGAGGGCGGTCTCGAGCTCCGCAGGAACTTCAGGCTGTCGTGCGGCGAGCGCTGCATCGTCGTGGAGGACGCCGTGACTACGGGGGGCTCTACGACGAAGGTGATGGAACTGGTACGGGGCCAGGGCGCCGAGGTGGCTGGCGTCGGGGTGCTGGTCGACAGGTCCGGTGGCAAGGTGGATTTCGGCGTCCCCTTCGCTGCCATGCTGCGGCTCGAGGTACCTGCTTACGAACCGGATTCCTGCCCGCTGTGCGCTGCCGGCGCGCCGCTCACCAGACCCAAGTCAGCGGGGGCCAAGTAAAGGCCAAGGCCGCACACGGATTAGCAGGAGTTCCATGGAACCCAGCGAAATATGGTAGGAAAAGGAAGGCGTTTCGGAGGTGACTCTGTGGGCAAGGACCTCGTGGGGCAGCTTGAGTGGCTCGCGCACGCGGTTCACTCCGGCCAGCTCCGGCTGCCGTACGACGACCGTTCTTACCTCTCCGAAGGAGACCTGTTCGAGTTCGCCAGGGCGAACGGATTAGATACCGCGAGGCTTCACTACATGATCGAGCAGTCCCTTCTCGTCCCCCACAGATCGCGGGGCGACACCGCCCTTTTCAACGCCTGCGCGCTGAGCGATACCATGGGCTTCGTCCAGGAGATGGACAGGCTCGGCATGAGCCTGGAGATGCAGCAGGTCATCGTGCGGGAACTCACGGAATTTGAGGAAGAGGCGTGGAGGCTCGCCGTGGCCGCCTACAGGAAGGAGCACCCGTCGGCCCAGCCGGGAACGCTCGCCGACGCCAGGCTCAGGGTGGCTGCGAGCATCACCGTCGTGAACTCGATGCAGAAAGAGCGGAAGTCGGTGCTATACGGCACCACGGAAGACCCCGGCCGGGAAAAGCAGTTCAAGCGCTACTTCGCCCTGGCGGCGTCCAGGCGCCGCGAGCGGGTGCAGCGGCTCGAGGACATCGAGAACCGGTTCGGCCCGGGGTAACGATATCCGGCGGCCGCATACCCCCCTCCCCCGCGTCGTCGACCTGCGTTTCGACCACTCCCTCAGGACCGGAATCCCTCTGTCCCCAACCTCATAACGTGTAGTTGTGAACGTCCCACCGTGCTGTGAGGGTGGGCGCGCATTTGCACGGGGGTGCGGTTTGCCGTTGAGGACGAATTTCCCACGTCAATTCGCCGCCGCGCTTGTTCCGGCACTGGCGGTACTGCTCGCGGCCGGATTCGCGTGGGGATACCTCGATCCGGCCGCGCCACGCCGCCTCGTGCCGGCCGGCGTGAGTCCCGCGCCGCCAGCGTTCGGGCTATCGGGCAAATTCCCCGACGGCTGCGTCGAGGGAAGGGTGCTCCGCGAATCGAGCCCCCCGATGCGCGGCGATGACGTGAGGGAACTGCAGGAGTACCTACGCAAGCAAGGATTGCTCGCAGGACCCGCCGACGGCGTGTACGGGCGAGCGACTGCGGACGCGGTCAGGCAGCTGCAGAAGAGGCTCGGGATACCGCAGACCGGGGAATACGACGCGAGGACCTGGCTCGAGCTCGAAGGCGGGACACCCGTCGGCAGGGCTAAGGCGCCGCCTCCGTCCGGTCGCGTGGAGATCCTCGTGGACCTCGATGCCTGCCGTTTGACTGTGTACTCCGACGGGGCGGTACACAAGAACTTCACCGTGGCGATCGGGAAACCGCAGACTCCTTCACCGGTGGGGGAATTCAGAGTGGTCTCGAAGGGTGTGATGGAGGGCCCTGCTTTCGGCAGCAGGTGGCTGGGGCTCAACGTCCCGTGGGGTGTATACGGCATTCATGGGACTAATATGCCGTGGCTCATAGGGGCGATGGTGAGCCAGGGCTGCCTCAGGATGCTCAATCGCGACGTCGAGGAACTCTACTCCTGGATAGAGGTAGGCACACCCGTCACTATCGTTGGGGATCTCTCGTACATACAGTGCCGCGAAGTCCTCCGCCGTGGCTACGGCGCGCAGGACGTCGTGATATTCCAGAAGAGGCTGCGCGAAAAGGGGTTTTACGATGGGCGCGCGGACGGCGACTTCGGCCCCGCCACGGAAGGGGCGGTGAAGGCGATGCAGGCGCATTATGGCTTCGAGCAGCACGGGGTGGCCACGCCCGACCTGATGAGGCTACTCGAACTGCTGTGAAAGCCACAGGGTAATCCCGTCTATAAGCGGTTTGCGCTTACGAGCGCATGAACCGTCCTGTAGTTCTCCGCTGCCTGAGTAAACCACGATCGCGCCTCTTCTCGCATCGCCTTATCCCCTGGTGCGGCCGGGACGTCCAAAGTTGCCACGATCGTTCCGGCAAGGCCGCCGGGCATGATACAATACAGCTAACAGAAAAGCGGATCTCCGCTGGGGGCGCTCGAAAGGGCTGAGAGAGGACTGCGAACCACGTCCTGACCCCGCGAACCTGATCTGGATAATGCCAGCGTAGGGAAGCGGACAAGCATGTACGGGCCGGTCCTTCGCGGGCTGGCCCCTGTTGCTTTGCAGGCGAACCACCGTGGCGGGGTCCGGCCCGACTGCCGGCAGGGACTGAAGGGGGTTTTCAAATGAGTTCGATACCCAGGGCGATGACTATCGCCGGTTCGGACAGCGGGGGCGGCGCAGGGATCCAGGCGGACCTCAAGACGTTTACTGTGCTGGGAGTTTACGGGACAAGCGTCATCGTCGCCCTCACCGCGCAGAACACCCTCGGCGTCACGGGGATACACGCGGTGCCGCCCGAGTTCGCCGAGGCGCAGCTTGTTGCGGTGCTCGAGGACATCGGCACGGATGCTCTAAAAACCGGCATGCTGGCCAACGCCGAGATCGTTCGCGTGGTGGCGCGGGTCCTGCGCCGGCACAGGGAGTCTCAGAAGGGCCTGGCTAACCTGGTCGTGGACCCCGTCATGGTGTCGAAGAGCGGCCACGCCCTGCTCGAGCGGGAGGCCTGCACGGCGCTCAGGTCGGACCTGCTGCCGCTGGCGATGGTCGTGACGCCGAACCTGTTCGAGGCGGAGGTGCTGACGGGGGAGAGGGTCGGGGACATGGATGAGATGAGGCGGGCTGCCGCCCTCATTCACGGAATGGGCCCGCGATACGTGGTCGTCAAGGGCGGCCACCTCGGGGGACCCGCGGTCGACCTCATGTTCGATGGCAACGGATTCGTGGAGTTCAGGCACGACAGGATCGAAACCAGGAACACTCACGGCACGGGGTGCACCTACTCTGCCGCGATCGCCGCGTTCCTCGCCCGCGGGCTCGAGCCCGTCGAGGCGGTGAGAGAGGCAAAGGAGTACGTCACGGCCGCCATACGCGGCGCGCTCGACATAGGCGGGGGTCACGGGCCGACGAACCACATGGCGTGGAAGGAATGGGGGAGAGGGCCGTGCCGCTGAATCCCGCCGAGACGTGCGCTAAACTGCTCAATGACGTTCGTAGCGCCAGGCCGCTCGTCCATAACATCACCAACTGGGTCGTGACCAACATCACCGCGAACGTGACCCTTGCGGTGGGGGCGTCACCCGTCATGGCGCATGCCGTGGAAGAAGCAGCCGACATGGTACGCTGTGCGAATGCGCTCGTCCTGAATATCGGCACTCTTACCCCGGACATCGTCCGGGCGATGGTCTCCGCAGGTAAACAGGCCAATTCGCTGGGCATTCCCGTCGTCCTGGACCCCGTGGGGGTGGGCGCCACCCCACTCAGGACGGACAGCGCGAGACGCATCCTTGGGGAGGTAAGGGTGTCCATCCTCAGGGGCAACGCGGCCGAGATAGGGATACTCGGTGGTCTGGGCGGCGAGATAAAAGGGGTGGACTCCTGCGGGGGCACGGCGGACCCCGAGATCCTGGCGTCCACAGTGGCGAAGGCATTCGGGTGCGTGACGGCGGTGACGGGCCCGACCGACTTTGTGAGCGACGGCCGGCGCCTGGCCAGGGTGGACAACGGACACAGCCTTCTGACCTGCGTTACCGGCACCGGTTGCATGGCGACGTCGGTCACCGGTGCATTCGCAGCTGTCACCGGCGATTACCTGTGGGCGGCGACCGCGGCTCTCGCGTGCTACGGCCTGGCGGCGGAAATAGCCGCGTCGGAGTGCGCCGGCCCCGGAAGCTTCCAGGTTGCGCTGATAGACAGCATCTACAACCTCACGCCCGCGCTGGTGTGCCGAAGGGCGCGTGTCACAGTGAGCGATTGAAGGGTGGGTACAGGCATGATGAAATCCGGCGCGGTTCGTGGTAAGAGTGGCGGAGACCGGCTGGAGAGACTGGCGCGTTTTCTTCCGCTTTACGTAATCACCGACAGGGACCTGTCCTGCGGCCGGCCGGAGCAGGACGTGGTGCGCGAGGCCATCGACGGCGGGGCGACGGCAATCCAGCTCAGGGGCAAGAAGATGAGCGGTCTCGAGATGTACAGGATGGCTGTTGCGTTAAGAGACATAACGGCTCGACACGGCGTGCTGTTCATAGTTAACGACAGGCTCGACGTGGCGCTCGCTACAGAGGCGGACGGTGTGCACCTCGGGCAAGAGGACATCCCTGCGCGTTGCGCGCTGGAGGTCATGGACCGTTACGCTCGGGCGGGGCGCCTCGCGCCGGGGGCGTGGCCCGGGCGGATGGTGCTGGGCATATCGGTGGAAAACGTGGCGCAGGCGGTTGCAGCGGAGAACTATGGGGCGGACTACCTCGGGGCGGGCCCCGCGTGGGCCACCACGACCAAGACAGACGCCGTCGCGCCCATAGGCCCTGAGGGGATTAAGACGATATGCTCCAGTGTCCGGATACCGGTCGTGGCGATTGGGGGCATCTCTCACGCCAATGCAGGCCGGCTGGCCACAACGGGGATCGCAGGAGTCGCGGTGGTATCCGCCGTGGTATCTGCAGCCGACGTGCGCGGAGCGGCAAGGTCGCTGTACGAAGTCGTTTCTGCCGCGCCTCCGTGGCGCGCGATCCCCCCGGGGGGTGAAGCGGGTTGAGAGTCGGCGAGATAGGCGAGTTCGGGCTGATCGACAGGTGGATGAGATCGATCCGGCCCGACGGCCGCAACGCGATAGTCGGCATCGGCGACGACGCTGCCGTCCTGGAATTCCCGCCCGGCAGGGTGCTCGTGGCGACCTGCGACATGATGGTCGAAGGTGTCCACTTCATTCTGCCCGTCATTTCGCCGGAACAGCTCGGCATCAAGGCGATGGCCATGAACCTGAGCGACCTCGCGGCCATGAACGCGCGCCCGCTGTACGCGCTCGTCTCGGTGGGGTTGAAGCACGACCTCGAGGTCGAATTCGTGGACAGGCTGTACAAGGGGCTGACGGAGACAGCCCTGCGCCACGGCTGCCAGATCGTCGGTGGGGACACCGTGAACTCCCCCCTTGCTTTCATGGTGGACGTGTTCCTGATGGGCGACGCTGAGCGTGGGAAGACCACGCTCAGGTCCGGCGCACGGCCGGGAGACCTGATCATGGTAACGGGGACCGTAGGCGGGTCGGCCGCAGGCCTGGATCTTCTGCTCGCCGCCAACGCCCGCGGGGCGCAGCCGGCGGGCGAGGTGGGGACTACGAACGCGCTGGCAGGAATCTCACACGGGGCGTACAGTGAAGTCGTCACGGCCCACCTCGAGCCAAGGCCGAGACTCCCGGAGTCGCGGGCGATATCGGCCGCCGGTGGGGCAAGCGCGGCCATCGACATAAGTGACGGCCTGGCGAATGAGGTCAACCACCTGGCGCGGTTGAGCGGCGTGGAAATGGTCGTGGACGCGTCGAGCATCCCCCTGGGCGACGCCACGCGCGAGGTCGCGCGGGCGATGGGGAAAGACCCCCTGGACTACGCGCTCTTCGGTGGCGAGGATTACGAATTGTGCTTCACGGTTCGCCCGGAACTCGTGGAGAAAGTGATGAGGAGCGTGCGCGATGAGACGGGGACGCCTGTCAGCGTGATCGGGCGGGTATTCGAAGGGCGAGGGGCCTGGATAATCAGGAACGGGCGACGCGAAACCCTCGGGGCGCGGGCGTACGACCATTTCAGGAGTACAACCGGCCCTCGCGGGGAAGGATGACTGTCGCCGGAAGAGAATCGCTCAACTCAGGCGGCCGGAGGGGCGTTGGCCACCGGCGCCGCGCGCGGAGCGCGGGGAAGGTCCAGACAAGGGGGGCTTGGCCTTGCAGGTTTCCCGCAGACCCGAGCAAAAGCTGGTTCCCCCCGAGATCGAACACAATAGAAGATGCTCGTGCCCACCGAACCACTTGAGCTGCATCTCGGCCAGGGAATGGATGAAAGCCCAGGTCGGTGTATGGCAGTTTACGTACGAGAGGCGGGACGTCCGCGACAAATCCGTCCATCCCGCAACGTTCCCAATATCGCTTGCGCGACGGTGTATAGACCTGTTCACCCACCGGGGGGAGCTCGTCCTCGACCCGTTCGTCGGCTCCGGCACCACGCTCGTGGCTGCCAGGGACGCGGGGCGCAACGCGGTCGGGATAGACCTGAATCCGGGCTATGTGGATCTGTGCTGCAGGCGCCTCGCGGCTGAGCCCGCGAGCGGTGACTGCCGGCAGGTGGCGGTCTGCGCCGATGCGAGGGACACCGCCCTGTACGTGCGCCCATCTACGGTTGCGCTGCTGCTCACTTCACCCCCGTACGCCAATCTCCTGAACCGGAGGCGGAGGAACAAGAGCCGCCGCGGGGACCTCCGGAAGAACACGCAGTACGGCAGGGTCGAGCAGTACAGCCAGGATCCCAGGGACCTCGGGACCCTGGGAATCGAGGACTACTCCACCGCCATATCGGCTATATTCGGGGCGATGCTTCCCCTGCTGAAGCCCAGGGCGCATTGCGTCGTCAACGTCCCCGACATATGGTGGGAGAACACGCGCGTGACGGTTCACGTCTCGCTGATCAACTGCCTGCGCGACGTGGGTTATGAATTGCGCAACGTAATCATCTGGGACCGGACGAACATCGTCAACAGGATCGGCATTTTCGGCTGGCCAAGCAACTACATCACGATGGGCGTGACGTTCGAATACCTGCTCGACTTCTGGAAGACGGGCTGAGCGCGCTGGCGCCGCCGGTTATTACAGGGTCACCGCCCCCACCTTCACGGTCTTTATGCCCTCGAGCTCCCGCTTGATCTCGGCAATCTCGTTCCTGTGGCACTCCATCACCAGCGTGATTATGCCCTTCTCCCTGTCAGGGCTGGGCGTGCCGGACCTCATCAATATCGACTGGCCGTGCCTGGTGAGCACCTGTTGTACCTGTGGGGCGAACTCGCCGCGCTCATCCACTAGAATCCCGAGTACCGATATGGTCTTGTCCACATACTCTCCTCCTCGCGTTCACGGTCGGTTTAGAGTATGGAGGGTCCGGAGGAAACATGCGGGGTGGAGTTGAAGTCTAGGTGTGGATGTGGAAGGCAAGAGTTCAGGGGTTGCGATGATGAAAGAGCTGTTGTGGCTTGCGGCCGGTGCTACCATCCTGGCCGTGGGAACGAACGGGTTCGTCGTGCCGAACGATCTCGGGCAGGGCGGTATAGCCGGTCTTTGCGTCGTCGCGTATAGGTTCACGGGAATTCCGGTGGCGTTCCTGTACGGCGCGGTGAACATCCCCATTCTCGTTTTCGGATACTACAAGCTCGGCCGCAGGTTTTGCGAGAAGACCCTCATCGGCGCGGGCCTGTTTACGGCGGCCCTGTACCTGACCCAGCAGGTACAGTTCAAGATGGACGACCTGCTCCTGGCCAGCCTGTACGGTGGGGCCATAGGCGGGTTCGGCTCGGGCCTCATGCTGAGGGTAGGCGGCACCTCAGGCGGCATGGACATCCTCGCCTTCTACCTGAAGCGACACCACGGCATATCGCTGACGGCCACGTACACGATCGCGGATGTGGCGATCCTCTCGATCGTCGGGCTCACCATGGGGGCCAATACGGCCCTGTACGCGCTGATAATAACGTTTCTGGGCGGCAAGGTCGCCGAGTACATACAGGAGGGCCTGTCCAGGGCCAAGGCAGCCATTATCATCTCGGATCGGGCGGAGGAGATAGCCGGGGTGATAATGGGTGACCTCTCGCGAGGTGTCACGTACCTCAGCGGGTGGGGGGCCTATACCTCCACGGAGAAGAAGGTCATACTTGCCGCACTCAACATAAGAGAGATCAGCAGGCTCAAGCGAGTCATTCAGCAGGTCGACCCGCGCGCCTTCGTGATCGTCACAGACGTAGCGGAGGTGCTCGGTGAGGGATTCGGAGGGGGTTTGATCTGATGTCCAGCGGTCCAGGAGAAGTGCTGTACCTGTCTTACGCCGACGTGGAGCGGGCCGGGATGACCATGAGAGAGGTAGTCGACGCGGTAGAGGCGGCGTTTATCGAGAAGGGCAGCGGTCGCGCCGAAGTCCCTCCGAAACCGGGTATCCATACGCAGCCGGACTCGTTCATTCACGCCATGCCCGCGTATTTGCCCAACCTCGGGGTCGCTGGGATGAAATGGGTGAGCGGGTACCCCGAGAACTACAAGTTGGACCTCCCCTACATCACGGGCCTGTTGATACTGAACGACATGCGGACGGGCGTGCCGCTCTGCGTGATGGACTGCATGTGGATCACGGCCATGCGTACGGCGGCTGCGAGCGCCGTCGCGGCGAAGTACCTGGCGAACGCCGGTTCCTCGACGCTCGCCATTCTCGGGGCGGGCGTGCAGGGCAGGTCCAATCTCGAGGCCCTGTCCCTGGTCATGGATAGCCTGAAGACGGTGAAGGTCTACGACATACGCAGGGACGTCCTCGACGCGTACGTCAGGGAGTCCCGCGAGAGATACCCGCTCAGTATCGTCCCCGTGAACTCACCGGAGGACGCGGTGAGGGACGCGGATGTAATCATAACGGCCGGGCCAATCCTGAAGCACCCCAACCCCACCATCCCCGCCTCGTGGTTCAAGCGCGGGGCGCTGGGGGTGCCGCTCGACTTCGACTCATACTGGAAAGACGACGCGCTACAGGCTGCAGACCATTTCTTCACCGATGACATCGAGCAGCTCGAGTACTACAGGACCGACGGGTACTTCGGGGGCGCTCCGAAAGCCGAGGGGGACATGGGCGACGTTGTGACAGGGAAGGTAGGGCGGCGCTCGCCGTCCGAGAGGATAATATGCATGAACCTGGGGCTGGCCATCGAGGACATGGCCACGGCCATAGTGATATACAACCGCGCGGTTAAGGCCGGCCTCGGAAGGAATCTGCCTCTTTGAGTATCGAACGGGCCGAACGCCGCGGCGGGTCGAAAGCGCTGGGGGTCTTCCTGGCGATGACCACGGCTGCGGCTTTCGGCAGCCTGCCGGTGCTGTACAAGGTGGCTTACGCCCAGGGCGCGACCACAGCCGGCATGCTGGCCTGGCGGTTCACGCTGGGGGCAGGGTTGCTTGTCTGGTTCTGCAAGGTCAGGGGGATATCCCTGAGGCTCTCGCCGGCCATGGTCGCCCGGCTTGCCTGCATGGGGGCTGGATATGCGGGCTTCTCGTGGTTATACTCCGCTTCCCTGCGATACGTCCCGGCCTGGATCGGGACCATGCTCTTCTATCACTACCCGGTGACGACTATCGTCCTCGCATACTTCATCCTGGGTGAACGCCTGGACCGCGCCACCGTCCCCGCCCTGTTGCTGTCGCTGGCAGGTTGCGCCCTGATCCTCTGGGCGCCTGGCGCCTCAGGAATGGTAGGCTCAGTTCGGCAGGTTCATGTTGCCGGCGCGCTCATGGCCATAGCTTCGGGGGTTTTCAATGCCCTCTACTCGGTCCTCGCCCGCAAAGTCGCCGCCGGCGTGCATCCCGCGGTGAAGTCGGTGTACATAGCGTGTTCCGCTGCATCGTGTTATGTGATCTCGATGCTGCTATCCGGAGAGTGGTGGCTGCCGCGGAGTCCCGGCGCCTGGGCGTCGGTGGCGGCGCTCGCGGGGTGGTGCACCGCCGTGCCGATGATATCGCTCTTGTGGGCACTGGAGATCATCGGCGCCAGCCGCACGGCCATCCTGAGCACGGTCGAGCCGGCCGTGTCCGCGGCCCTGGCGGTCGCAATACTCGGGGAGAGGCTGGCATGGGTTCAGGCCCTGGGCGGCGCGCTGGTAGTGCTGGGCGCGTTGCTGATCAGGCGGCGTACGACGGAGGCTTGACGGCGGGCCCGACCGGACGTACCCCAGGTGCGTGCCCGAGTAGTCCCGAGTGGATCCTGCGCCGGGGGCTGGTCCGGTGGCTCCCCGGGGGCGGGCGGTAGGAATTCCGCGAAATCTGTCGAAGAACAGGAGATACCCGCCACTGGAGGAATTGGAATGCCGTGGGTATCTGAGGACCTGTCCCGGCGGACGAATGACCTCCAACATGAGCTCGAACAGTACAGGACCGAAGAGGAGATCCTGTACCTGACCGCCCAGGCCGTGGGTGAGACCACGGACCCCCAGAAATTGCTTGATTTCCTCGTCGAGCGCCTGGGCAGAAGGCTCGGGGCAACCTACGGGCACATCCTTCTCCTTGATGAGAACAAGGAACGCCTCCACATCAGGGCTACCTGGGGTGTGCCACTTCGCAGCTGCGCCCACATCAAGATAAGTATCGGGGAGGGCATCACCGGGTGGGTGGCTATGACCGGCCAGCCGGCGCTGGTCGCTGACGTGAGCGAGGACCCGCGGTACGTCGAGAGTCAGTCAGACACCGCTTCCGAAGTGGCCGTCCCGCTCCGCGTGCGTGGCGAGATCATCGGCGTCCTGAACCTCGAGAAGAACACGAAGAACGGCTTCTCCGACCACGACTGCCGCATGCTGGCCGTCGCGGCTTCACTGGCGGCATCCGCGATCCAGACGGCGCGTCTCCTCCAGGAAAGGGAGCGGCGGATCCAGACCCTGTCCCTGCTGTACGAGATCTCGTCTGGCGTGGGCGGGGTCAACAACCTGAGAGAAACCGCACTCAAGGTAGTCCACGCGATACGCGGGTCGATGAAGTGGCCTCTCGTGGCGGTATTCGCCCTCGACCCCATCGAGAAGAGGGTACGCTGGCTCGCCGATACGATGGGCGGCGACCCCGCGAGAGACCTGCCTGGCCCGCTCGTGGACTTCGGCCTCGCCGAGTGGTGCGCCGTCCACGGTGTGGCCGACATAGTGGTGGACAGCGCTGTGGACCCGCGAAGCAGGGGCGCGGCGGGCACGAAATCGACCATCGTGGCCCCGCTCCTGGCCGGACGCCAGGTTGTGGGTTGCCTGATGGCCCAGGACTTCAAGCGGGGGCATTTCGGATTCGAGGACCTGGACATGTTGTCGGCCATCGCGCGGGACCTCGGCGTCATCCTGGAGAACGCCCGCCTGAACGAGGAACTCAAGCGGCGCGTCAGGGACCTGTCGGTCCTCTACGAGGTTGCTTCGGCCCTGAGCTCCACCCTGGAGATGGACCGCGTGCTCAACGCCACGTTCGACATGGTGGGAAGCCTGCTCGGTGTGGAGCGGTGCTCTCTCATGCTCGTGGAGGCGTCCACGGGCGAGCTCGTCATGAAGGCCGCGAGGGGGGCCGACCCCTCGATGATCGACCGCGTGAGGTTCCGGCTCGGTGAGGGTCTGGCCGGGTGGGCGGCGAGGGAGGCCCGCGAGGTCATAGTCCCCGACGTCTCCAAAGAGCCGAGGTTCATAGAGAGCGTGTTCGAGGGGCCCAGGATAGTCTCAATGGCGTGCGTGCCACTCATATCCGAAGGCCGGGTGATCGGCGTCCTGACCGTAGCGAGTTCAACCCCCCGTGAGTTCAGCGCGGATGACACGAAGATGCTGTACATAATCGGCTCGAGGGCTGCGGTAGCGATCGAGAACGCCAGGCTTCACGAGGCCACGAGACAGCTCGCGACGACCGACTGCGTCACATCGTGTTACAACCACAGGCACCTGCAGGAGCTCTTGTCGGTTGAGGTCCAGCGCTCGCTGCAACTGGGGGGCGAGGTCAGCCTGATAATGATAGACCTCGACCGGTTTAAGGACTTCAACGACGCGTTCGGGCACCCCGCCGGTGACGAGCTCCTCAAGATGGTGGCGCAGGTGACATCATCGTGCCTCGGGCCCGGCGACATCGTGGCGAGGTACGGTGGGGACGAGTTCGCTATAATCGTCCCGGGCGCGGGCATTGGCAAGTCCCTCGGTACGGCCGAGTCCATCCGGGAGGCGATCGAGGGCGAGGCGTTCCCCGCCGGGGACGGCCGGCCAGCGGCGAAGATAACGGCGAGTCTCGGTTTGGCTTCCTGCCCGTTCAACGCAACGACACGCGCCGGACTGGTGGAAGCCGCCGACGCGGCGCTTTACGCAGCCAAGCGCCGTGGCGGCAACTCCATCGTAGTCTCCCAGGCGAGGCCGTACGTCAGGTTTGAGGAGGGGACCCAGTAGACAGGAGGTCCCTCGTGATCCAGCGGCCCGCCCTGAACGCACGTGTAGCGAGGAAGGCCCTCGCGGTCCATTCCAGCCCGTTCACGACCCACACCGCTGCCAGGGGCATGTGCAATGCCCTGACGACCAGGCAGGTGAGCGGGATTCGCAGCCCCCACGTCCCGAAGGCGGTAATCCTCATCGCTGTCTTCGTGTCGCCCGCTCCACGCAGTGCCCCGAGCAACACGTCGGTAGTAGCCAGCATGGGTTGGAACAACCCGGCGAGCCGTAGTACCGTGACAGCCGAATGTGCGACGGTCTCCTGCCGAGTGAATAGACCCACGAGTGAGCCCGGTATCGTGAGGAACAGGAGCCCCATGGCGCCCATGATGGCGATGCTCAAGATAAGGCACTGCCTTACGCCCTGGCGCGCCCTCACGGGGTTGCGGGCCCCGAGCGACTGGCCGACCATTATGCTGGAGGCTATGGCGAGGCCGTAGCCCGGCATGAACGAGAGGGACTCGCAGACCACGGCTACCTGATTTGCGGCGAACTGCACGTCGCCCAGCGCGGTCATGATGAACATCTGCGTTGACCGTGCCCCGTCCATCAGTATCGCTTCCGCCGAGGCGGGGACACTCAGCCTGATCAGGCCGAGCACGGTGTCCCGCCTCCAGCCCAGGGCGTACCGTGGGACGAGTCTTACACCGTTCTTTCCACTGGCGAGCGCGATCAGGACCAGGATGCATCCCAGCGCGGCTGAGGCCACGCTGGCTACGGCGGCGCCCCTCACCCCGAGCGCCGGGAGCCCCAGGTTCCCGAAAATGAGCGCCCAGTCGCCAACGATGTTGAGGCCGTTAGCTATCCCGGACACGATGAGCGGGGTCCTCGTGTCCCCCGTTGAGCGGATGCACGCGCTGCCGACCATCTGCACGAGCACCGGTAGCGCCCCATACGACATCACGACCAGGTACTCCCGCATTAACGCCTGCACGTCTTCACCCATCGATATCAGGTGCGACGCCGGACCCGCTACCAGCCGGACTATCCCGAACAGGATCAGGGCGAGCGCAGTAGCCACCGAGATGCTCTCGGTTACGCGGCGGGACGTTTCTACGGCGTCCCCCGCGCCATACGAGCGCGCCGTGATCGCGACCGTGCCGGCGCCCAGGCCTGCGAACGCCCAGACGATCGTCCAGTACACCTGCCCCGCCATGCCGACAGCGCTCAGGGCATGCGAGCCCAGGCGCCCCACCATGGCCGTATCCACCATCCATATGGACATGTAGGCTATCATTTCGAGGCTTGCCGGCCAGGCGAGGCCGAGGACCTCCCGCCTCAACGCCCGCGCGTCGACCGCCGGGCGCTCCTGGTCTTCCATCCTGGGTGTCTGCGTGGCCATTCGTTACCCCTTCCTGTGAACCGGAATTAGATTCTACCAGAACCTCACGCGATGTTCAAACAGGCTGTGCTATAATGGCACTGCCCGGAGAGCCCCGCCAGGCGGGCCGCGGGTTGTACGGAAGGAGTGCCGGATGGGCGGCGCGGTGGTCCGCGAAATAGAGTGCAAGTCTGCGCTGGTGAAGTCGGGTATAGAAGGCGTCGACTTCGTCCTGAACCCGTACACCGGCTGCGCGCATTCGTGTGTATACTGCTACGCGCAGTTCATGACCCGTTTCAGGCCCCACCCCGAACCGTGGGGTCGCTTCGTGGACGTGAAGGTCAACTTCGCTCGAACCCTCGACCGTGAGAGCCGCCGGCTTTTCGGTCGGTCTCTCTGCCCCCCCGGCGACGAACCCGTCGAGGTGATGCTGTCGAGCGTCACCGATCCATACCAGCCGGTAGAGCGGGAATACGGAATCACCCGAGCTTGCCTCAAAGTGCTCTCCACGCATTCGAACACCAGCGCCGAGCCGCCGGTAGTCTCGGTTCTCACCAAGTCCGACCTCGTCGTGAGGGACCTGGACGTGCTCGCGACGTTGCCGAGCGTGGACGTCGGGTTTACGGTCACAACCCCCGACGACAGGGTTTCCGCGACGCTGGAGCCAGGGGCGCCCGTGTCATCCCGGCGGCTGTCGGCCATGGAGGCGCTGTCGGGGAAAGGCATCCCGACGTGGGCGTTCTTCGGCCCTGTGATCCCTCACTACTCCGACAGGCCGGAGGTCATCCTCCGCCTTTTCAAGATGTTTGCGAGCGCGGGCGCGAGAAGAGTACTCGTGGACCGTGTGAACCTTTATCCCAGCTGCCTGGGCGGACTCCAGCGAGCCTTCAGGAACAACGCCGCGGCCGCTTCGAGACTCGGATTCGCGCGGTCGCGCCCCGATGAGTACGAGGCTGAACTCAGGGCCTTGGCGCTCGAGGCGGGGAAAGAGGTCTCCTTGGAGGTCGAGGTCGTATTCTGAGCAAAATGGGAGGGTATGAAACCGATGCAGTCACCGGATAATTCCCAAAGAATGCGGCCCGTGGCCGACCTTCACACGCACACCCTGGCCAGCAGCCACGCATACAGCACCATACAGGAGAACGCCCGCGCCGCGAGGGAGAAGGGGTTGCTTGCGCTGGCCACCACCGACCACGGCCCACGAATGCCCCACGCCCCTGAAGCGTTCTACTTCGGCAACCTGATCGTGCTTCCCGAGACTATCGAGGGGATCAGGGTGATAAAAGGCGTGGAGGCGAACATCATCGACCACGACGGGTCGCTGGACCTTCCGGAGAGGTACCTGAAACGCCTCGAACTCGTGCTGGTGGGCCTGCACACTGAATGCCTGGTCCCGTCCACCGTCGAGGAGAACACCACGGCGGTCGTGCGCGCGCTACAGAACCCGCTCGTACACATACTTGTGCACTCGGGTAACCCGCAATTCCCCCTCGACTACGATCGCGTGGTGATGGCGGCGGCCGAGTGCAACAAGGTCATCGAGATCAACAACTCGTCGTTCGTGCGGTCGCGTCTGGGTAGCAAAGACAACTGCGCCAGGATCGCGCGACTGTGCAAGAAGCACGGCGTGACGGTATGCGCCGACAGCGACGCGCACTTCTCGGCGCACGTGGGCGACCTGGACGAGGCTCTGCGGATCATCGAGGATGCGGGGGTCGAGCCCGGCAAGGTGCTCAACCTGTCGATCGAGAGGGTACTCGGCACCCTCCGCGTCCCGACGCTCTAGGCGCCCTCCGCGGTCTTGATGCCGAGATAGGCGGCCTGGACCACCGGGTTTTCCAGCAGCGCGGCGCCGGTGCCGGTCAGGGTTACCCTGCCGGTCTCCAGGACATATGCCCTGTCAGCCATCTCGAGTGCCTTGAACGCGTTCTGTTCGGCCAGTATCACCGTGGTCCCGCGCTGGCGAATCTCGAGGATCGAGCGAAATACCTCTTCGGTGAGTGCCGGCGCCAGTCCGAGCGATGGCTCGTCGAACAACAGTAGCTTCGGCCGCGCCATCAGCGCGCGGCTTATCGCCAGCATCTGCTGTTCCCCGCCGCTGAGTGTTCCCGCGTACTGGTTGATTCGCTGCTTCAGCACGGGGAACATGGTGAACGCCCTTTCGAGGTCCTCCTTCATGCCTTCGTCGCGCCGCCTCAGGTACGCGCCCATCAGGAGGTTCTCCTTGACTGTCAGGTTGGCGAACAGGCGCCTCCGCTCGGGGACCAGCGCTATGCCCTTCGATGCCACCTCGTCGGGTATGGGGCGGAGTGGCCGGCCCTCAAAGCTGATGCCGCCCTTCCTCGGCCTGTTTACACCCATTATCGTCCAGAGGAGCGTGGATTTGCCCGCGCCGTTCGCCCCCACGATGGAGACTATCTCGCCCTGGTTCACCGCCAGCGAGACGTCGTGTAATGCCTGTATTCTCCCGTAGAAAACGCACAGGTCATTTATGGCGAGCACGAGCGAATTCCTCCCCCAGGTATGCCTTGATGACCTCCGGGTCCGACTGGACCTCGGCGGGCGTCCCCTCCATGAGCTTCTGGCCGAAGTTGAGCACGACGATCCTCTTGCACAGGTTCATGATCACGTCCATGTGGTGCTCGATCAGGATCACGGTGAGGTCGTACTTGCCCTTCAGTGCCGATACCAGTCTCACGAGGCCCAGCGATTCCTCGGGGTTCATGCCTGCGGCCGGCTCGTCCAGCAGGAGAAGCCGCGGTTCGAGCGCCAGCGCCCTGGCTATCTCGAGTTTCCGTTGCAGGCCGTACGGCAGGCTCGACGCCCGCGCGTCCGCCCTGCCGGCAAGTCCAACCTCATCGAGGTACTTGAGCGCCAGTTCCCTGATCCCGTCTTCGGTTCGCGCGACCCTGCGGGTCCTGAGCAGCGCCGGGCCCAGGCCGTAATCCGCGTGCCTGTATAGCGCCGTCCTCACGTTATCCAGCGCGCTGAGGTTCCCGAACAGGCGGATGTTCTGGAAGGTGCGGGCGATGCCCATACCCACGATGTCGGGCGGTGTGAGCGTGGATATCGTCCGGTCCTTGAACTTGATGACGCCGGCGCCGGGCCTGTAGAAGCCGGTTATCAGGTTGAACACGGTCGTCTTTCCCGCGCCGTTGGGTCCAATCAGGCCCAGCACCTCGCCTTCTTCGACGTGGAAGGTGAGGTCTTTTACCGCGACAACGCCGCCGAAGGACCTGGTTATGCTGCGGCACTCAGCGAATGCCATGCGCCGCGCCCCCCTTCCCCCGGCCCGCTGCGGGCAGGAACGTCGAGAATGTGATGTCGCGGAACCCCATCAACCCCTGGGGCCTGAACACCATTATCAGGACGAGCAGGAGCCCGTAGAGCACGAGCCTCCACATCTGCGCCGCCCGCAGCAGCTCCGGTAGCACGACGAACAGGAAGGCCGCCAGCGCGGGACCGGTGAGGCTGCCCGTCCCGCCGCACACGACGGCGGCGGTGAGCTGGGTGGACTGCACCATCGTGAACATCACGGGCTGGATGAACGACAGGTAGTGCGCGTAAAGCCCTCCCGCGAGGCCGGCGCAGCACCCCGAGAAGATGAGGGAGATCATCTTGGTCCTGAGCAGCCGGACGCCTATCATCTCGGCCGCCACGGGGTCCTCGCGCACGGCTACCGCGTTCCGCCCGTACACCGAGACGACGAAGTTCCTCGCCACAAACAGCACGACCACCGTGAGCGCCGCGGCAACCGGCAAGGTCGTGTACTGGGTTATTCCCGGGAGACCCCTGGCGCCCTGGGTTATCTTCAGGTTCTCGAGGATCACCCTGATGGCCTCACCGAGTCCGACCGTCGCTATTGCGAAGTAGTCGCCCCTCAGCTTCGTCCTGAGCGTGGGGTAACCGACCACCGCGGCGGCGGCGCCGGACGCCGCCGTACCCGCGGCCAGCGCTACGTAGTAGGGAACCTTGTAGAAGTAGGTCAGGATTGCGGCCGTGTACGCGCCGATGGCCATGAAAGCCGCGTGCCCCAGAGAGAACAGCCCCGTAAATCCGGTGAACACCGACAGGCCGGTTGCGGCTATGATGTTTATGAGCGCCACGGTCAGGATTCCTCTGATGTACATGCGAGTTCCCCCGTCTACCCGTCTAGATCTTCTCTTCGACGTTCCTGCCGAGGAGCCCGGTGGGCAGCACCAGCAGGAATATCACCAGCATGGAGAAGCTGAATACGTCCCTGATCGTCGACGAGATGTAAGTTGACACAAACGTCTCCAGCAGGCCGAGCAGCACGCCGCCGATGACCGCGCCCGGGAGGCTCCCGAGGCCGCCGATGACCGCGGCCACGTATGCCTTGTTGGTGATCCAGCCCATCGTCGGGTAGACCATGTACTTCATCCCGAGGAACACGCCGGAAAGCGCTGCGAGGCCGCCGGCGAGCAGGAACACGAGCCCGATCACCCTGTCAAGTTTCGCACCGAATATCGAGGCGACGGTCATGTCGTACGAGCAGGCGCGTATCGCGATTCCGCTCCTTGTGTGCTGGAGGAACAGGTGCAGCGCAAGAATTGCCACAGTCGAGAACACCAGGGCGAACAGGTCCAGGATCCCGATCGATGCTTCACCTATGACCACGTTCTCCATCTCGAACACGTGGGGATACGAGTAAAAGTGCGCGCCTATCGTCGCGTACACCAGGTTCTCCAGCAGGATCGACACGCCCATGGCGCTGATCATGAAGTAGAGCGGCTTGGCGTTGCGGATACGCAGCGGCCGGTACGCGAGGCCCTCGTTGGCCACCGCTATCACGGCGCCCGATATGATCGACCCCACTATGGCCACGGGGAACGGCGCCTTGGCCAGGGTCAGGACGAAGTAGCCCGCGTATGCCCCCAGCATGATCACGGTGCCGTGGGCGAAGTTCGAGAAGTTCAGGATCGAGAACACCAGCGAATACCCGACCGCCATCAGGGCGTATATGCCGCCGATGGCGAGCCCCGTGACTACAGTCTGAAGCATAGGGATTCCCCTTTTCGAGGCGTAGCGGCCTTGGCGGGCCGCCCCCGGCGGCGGGCGGGCAAGGGTCCACCCGCCGCACCACCGGGGGTTCAGGCCACGCCGTTGCGATTCGTTACTTGGTCACGTACTTCTCCGCAAACACGAACTTGCCATCCTTGATCTGCTGGATGATGGCGGGTTTGTTGAGCGGGTTGTGGGTCTTCGGGTCGATCGTGAGCTTGCCGGTCAGGACCTGGAGGTCCGCCGTGCCCTCGAGCGCCTTCGCTATCGCGGGCCCTTCAGTGCCGGCTTTCTTGATGGCCTCAACCAGAGCGATCAGGCAGTCGACCGCCATGACCGGGTTGGGGAGGACGGGTTCGGCGTTGTATTTCTCCTTGTACTCCTTGATGAACCCCTGGATGTCCGGGTCGTCCATGGAGGCAAGGTTCACGAAGTACTGTCCTTCCACGGCCTTTCCGCCGAGCGTGACGATGTCGGGGCTACCCCAGTTGTCGCCGCCCAGGAACGTTCCCTTGAACCCGAGGTCGCGGGCCTGTTTCATGGCGAGCGCCGCTTCCTTCTGGGCGGTCGGTATGAATATGACGTCGGGGTTCTCCTTCTTGATCTTTCCGAGCATGGCACGGTAATCGAGCTCGCCTGAACGGAACGCTTCCTTCGCGACTACCTTGCCGCCCATCTTCTCGAACGCCTCGGTGAAGTACTGGCCGAGCCACGACGAGTAGTCGGACCCCACGTCGTACAGGATGGCGGCTTTCTTGGCGTTGAGCTTCGTGGATGCGAACTGCGCGGCCACCGTGCCCTGGAACGGGTCGATGAAGCAAACCCTGAAGGTGAACGGCTTGAGCTGCCCGTCCTTCACGGTCACGGCGGGATTCGTCGCGGTGGTCGCGATCACGGGCACCTTCGCCGGTTCGGTGACGGATGTCATGGCGATGGTCACACCACTCTGCGCGGCGCCGATTATCGCGACGACCTTGTCCTGCTCGATCATCCTCTTGACGACGTTGACGGCCTCGACGGAATCCGCCCTCGTGTCGTATGCTACGAGCTGGATCTGCTTTCCGTTTACGCCGCCCTGCTTGTTGATTTTCTCAACCCACATCTTGAGCGCGTTGCTCTCGGACTGACCCCAGATCGAGGCGTCTCCGGTGAGCGCCACCGCGTGCCCGATCTTGATTACCTCGGGTTTCGGAGCCTCTTTGGGGGCTTCCTTTGGAGCCTCCTTGGGAGGCTGCGCCTGCTGGCCGCAGCCCGACAGCGCGCCCGCGAGCATGACGGCCACGATCATGAAAGCGAACAGTCTCTTCACGAAACACCCCTCCTCATTCTATCTATCCGCGGAACGAACGGTGGGCGCCGCCCTTCGCGGCGTCCCCGGCGCAGGCCCCGCGCCGGACCCTGGTGTTGAACCGGCCTCGAACCACCCCCCGCCAGGACCCTGCTGTCGAGTTCAAACGAGACTCATGATGGCTTCGTCTACATCCATGTTCAACATCGCCGACGGTGGAACCTCTATCAGGGTATACGCCCCCGGCCGGAGCTTTGTGGCAGCCCTGGCCGCCGAAACCATCACCTGCGCAGTGAGAGCCGGGTTGGAGCACCTCAGCTCGTAGCGGATGAGCTGATTGTGAGTCATCCCTGCGACGCCCTTCCTCTCGATCACCGTGCCGTGACCCTGGTCCTCGAGGGAACTGACGTCGCTGACCACCTCAACGGTGGTCTCGTCCTTGATGAAGTATGGGTCGCGCCTGATCCTCGTCGCGACCGCTTCGGCCTGTGCACCCTGCTCGAGTTCGACGTACACGTGCCGGCGGTGCCTGCCGTTTCCCGCGGGGATCGTCAGGGACAGCGCGTTCCTGACGCCCGGTATCGCCTTCACGGCGACCGTGTGACCCATGCTCATGCCGGGACCAAAGTTTGTGCAGGTTATACCGCGCGGCGTCATGGCGAGCATTGTGGCGCGGATGACGGAATCGGTCCCCGGGTCCCAGCCCGCCGCCACTATGGCCTTCGCCCCTGTCCTCAGGCAGATTTCGTGGAATCTCCTCTTCATGCCGAGGAGCTCCGCGCCGTGAACGTCGAAGCTGTCCACGGTGCTGATGCCCCGCTCGAGGATCGACGGCGCCTGCTCCGGCACCAGGCGGCTGGGCCCGCACATTATCGCGACATCGACGTCGCCGAGGAGCCCTATGTCGTCAACTACGGGTATGCCGCCGGGAAGGCCCGGCGCCCCCCTCGACGGATCCCTCCTGACGACCCCCGCCAGGGCCATGTCTATCGAGCACTCCACCGCCTCCACCGCACCGCGCCCGACGTTCCCGTACCCCACGACTGCCACACGTATCCTGCCGGCCATGCGAAACGAAGCCTCCCCTGGAGGAATCTGTCCGTTCGCAGGATCTAGCAAGAAAGGTGCCAGCCCCGGGGCCGTCGCCGGAGACGCTGCCGCGACAGAAAACCCTGGGACAGCGCGTGCCGGGGGCGGCGAACCGCCGGGCGGGCGGGTGCCACGACCGCGGAACGTCCGCATTTTCGGACAGGACGTCCGCCTTTTCGCACGCGCCGGCCCGCCTGAAGCGGCTTGCGGACCTGCGCGACGTCAACCGCCGGCGCCGTCGCCCTGCGGCGGTGACTCCCCGTTTCCCCTATCGTGCAGCAGCCCGTATTTCCTGAGTTTCCCGTAGAACGAGGTGCGACCGATATCGAGGATCCTGATCGCCTCTCCCGCGTCGCCGTTGCTGGCGCGTATGGCCTCAATTATGGCGCGTTTCTCGGCCTGGCCTCGCGCTTCCCTGAGGGAGCCCGATCCGGACTCGAGGGGTGGGGTTGTGGTTTCGGCGCCGGTGTGGTAGTTCTTCAAATAATCTGGGAGGCTGGCGACAGTAATGACGTCATCCTCGACCATATTGCACGCGCTTTCCAGTACGTTCTCGATTTCTCTGACGTTGCCTGGCCAATCGTACGAGTAGAACACCTGGTACACGTCGTCGGCGACGCGGACGTTCTCCTTCCTGACCCTCGCCGCCACAACCGGCAGCAGGGAGTGGATCAGGACGGGGATGTCCTCCTTGTGTTGCCTGAGCGGGGGGATCGTTATCTGGATCACGTTAAGCCTCCAGTACAGGTCGTTCCTGAACGACCCGGACGCCACCGCCGACCTGATGTCCCTGTTCGTCGCGGCAATCACGCGCGCGTCGATAACGCGCGGCAGGGTGCCGCCCACCCTGTACACCGCCCGCTCCTCCAGGACGTGCAGCAGCTTGGCCTGCACCCCGGGGTCGAGGTCCGCTATCTCGTCGAGGAATATGGTTCCACCGTTAGCCATCTCGAACTTGCCTGGGCTGCCGCCCCTCCGGGCCCCGGTGAACGCCCCATCCTCGTAGCCGAACAACTCGCTTTCCACCAGCGACGACGGGATCGCGGCGCAGTTGACGTGGACGAAAGGCCCCTCTCTCCTCGGGCTGCAATCGTGGATGGCCCTGGCGAACAGGCCCTTTCCCGTGCCGCTCTCGCCGAGGAGAAGCACGGTCGATGAGGACGCCGCGGCCTTCTGCGCGACGTTTACGCAGGTCGAAATCGCCCTGCTGGACCCCGCGATCTTGCCGAACAGGCCCCTCGTCGCCCAGTAACCGAGGTTGCTCTCCAGCAAGTGGAGGGAAAAGAGGGCGTCGTCCCGCTCTTTCGATACAGACCTGAGTTCGCTGAGGTCTTCGACGACGAGCGCCACCCCCGCGATCCCGCCGTCGTCCCTTATGGGCTTGACCGAGCAACGCAGGGGTATCCCGTTGATCTCGTACTCGACGCCGGTGATCGCCTCCTTCTTGCCCTGCAGCACCATCACCACGTGCTGAATGCCGATCGAGTCGGGGTGTATGTCAAGGATGTGCCTGCCCACCGCCTCCACCCTCGGCGCGGAGGGACCCTTGCCGACGAACGGCTTGCCGAGCAATATGGACTTCGCGTCCTCCTTGCGAGCGGTATATCCCCTTGCCTGGTAGAACTTGACTTCGGTTGTGGCGGGGTCGACGATCACGAGGTGGCCCGCTGACGTCTGGTACTGGTAGTTGTGCGAGATGCCGTTCACCGAGCAACCCAGCACTTTCCTCGCCTTGTTTATTGAGGCCGTGAGCGCCAGGTTGGCGGCGGCGCTGAATTCCACGAGCAGGCCCTCGGTTTCGCCCCGCAGCGGGGAGGCCTTCCAGACGGCGGAGCCCGGTATGGAGCCAAGGTGGCCGATTGCCACGACCGCGTCGCCCGGCCTTATCCCGCGCGGGTCCACACCGAAGAGGCGCAGGTCTTCCGGCTTCACCCCACCGTCGTCACCGCCGAGGACGTTCGTCGAGAACATCACGATGTCGCCCGGCTCGGCGACCCCCGGCGGGTGCCCCGGCCCGAACTTCGGGTCGAGGTGGAATATCTCCCTCGCGCGCTGGTTGTAGAGCCTTATGATCCCGTCCCTGCCGGCGATTATGAGCCCTTCGCTGATTACCGAATCGAGAGCTTTGATTGCGTAGTCCTGTGCTTGCATGGGGTCGCCCTCCGGTGCCATCATTCGCACACGGTGGGAGGAGTACCTTCATCAATGTCATAGAGTTCCCGGCGTGAGGGAACGGATGGTTACGGGGGTAGAACGAGTGATTGCCGGGATAGACGTCGGAGGCACGTACACGGACGCCGTACTCCTCGCCCCGACGATCGGTGGGGCGGCCCGGGTGCTCGCGTGCGCGAAGCGGCCCACACGCAGGGATGACCTTTCAACGGGGATCGTTTCGGCGTTCGACTCGCTATTCGAGGGGAGCGGCCTCCGGCGTGAGCAAGTGGGGCGGGTTACCGTCAGCACGACACTTGCCACGAACGCCGTCGTGTCAGGGAACCTGGCTCCCGTGGCGGCGCTCGTCATCCCGGGCCCCGGGGTGTCACCCCGCGACCTCCGGTCGATGGTGGGGGCGGACGGCGCGGGACTCGATATCGTCGAGATCGGGGGTTACGTGGACCACCGTGGGCGGGAGGTCGAGCCGCTCGACCCCGGCGAGGTCCGGCGCGCCGTCGAGGACCTCCGGTCGCGGGGCTTCGCCAGGTTCGCCGTGGCGGGGAAGTTCTCCACGAGAAACGCATGCCAGGAGCAGGCGGTCGCGGAGGCGATTTCCTGCGCCGGCTCGACCCGGGATGGGCCCCGTAACGTCACCATGGGGCATACGCTGTCGGGTTCTCTAAATCTCCCGAGGAGGGTATCGACCGCCGCTTTGAACAGCGCGGTGATCGAGCTGTACGATGAGTTCGTCGCCGCGCTCACGTCGGCGTTCAGGGAGCGGGGCGTGGTCTGCCCGGTGTACATCCTGAAGGCGGACGGTGGCACCATGGAAGCGGCGACATCCGGCGCTTCCGCCGTGAAGACGATCCTGTCGGGCCCGGCAGCCAGCATAATAGGTTCGATGGCGCTCTCCCCCGAGGCGTGGAAAGGACCGGGCGTGACTGTGGACATAGGCGGCACGACTACCGACGTGTCGTTCTTCGTGAATGGGTCGCCCCTGTTCGAGCCCAGGGGGGCCGAGATCGGCGGGCGGAAGACGCTGGTCCGCGCGTTGTACTCCAGGTCTATCGGGATCGGAGGCGACAGCCCGGTGCGCGCGGCGTCCGGCCGCCCGCGGGTTGGGGTGAAGGGGCACACGCCCGCAGCCGCTTTCGGGGGTGAAGGGCCCTCGTTGACCGACGCGCTGGTTGTGTGCGGCATGACGCACGCCGGCGATGGGCCCCGCGCAGCCGCGGCTCTGGCCCGCGAGGCGCGTCGCGCGGGCGTGGAACCGGAGGAGTGGGCCAGGCAGGCCGTGGATAACGCGGTCGCAACCGTGTCCGGCTTCATCCGCACGCTTCTTGAGGATCTCAACTGCGCTCCCGCCTACACGGTGCGCGAGGTAATTACCGGTCGCGCGATTGAACCTGCGTGCATCGTCGGGATCGGGGCGCCCGCCCCGGCGCTCGTGCCGCTCATCGGCCGCGAACTGGGTGTTCGCGCGGTTGTCCCCGAATTGGCCCCGGTCGGCAACGCGGTCGGCGCCGCGCTCGCCGTTCCGACCCGCGAGGCGACGCTGAGGATCGACACCGCCGAGGGGACGGTGACCGTCGCCGAAGACGGCGTGAGGGAACGGCTGAGGACCACGTACCTGGGAGAGGCGGAGGCGGCCGCCATGGCCAGGGAATACGCCCTGCGCCGCGCCGGCGTAAGGCCGGCCTCGAGTGAAGGTGGGGACGTGGACGGTCGAGCCGACGACGGTCGGGCCGGGGGATCCCCTGCGGAGGCCGAGGTCGTGGAGATGCAGTGGTTCAACGTCGTCAGGGATTTCCACACCGTCGGGAGGATCTTCGACGTGAAGGCGCAGGTCAGGCCGTCGGCCCTCAGGCTGGACGCCGGCGCGGAAAGGGGTGGGTAACGTGCGTGAGGTACGACGAGGCCGCAGCACGCCGGCCGGCCACTCCCGGATCGGCCTGGTGTTCTTTCCCGCATTCGACTGGGCGATATCCCCCACTCACCCCGAACGGGAGGAGAGGCTGCTCTACACCCGCGATCAGATATTCGAGGAAGGCCTCCTCGACCTTCCGGAGTTCGCCGAGTACAGGCCGGGTGTGGCCACTGAGAAGGACGTGCTCCGGGCGCACGTATGCATCCCCGACGTGAGCAGCGTCTGCGGGAGACCGCACCTCATATCCGCGGGCGGCGCGATGGCTGCGGCCGACGCCTTCATGCGGCGAGAGGTGGACAGGGCCGCCGCGCTCGTGAGGCCGCCCGGGCACCACGCGATGAGGATAGTGCATGGTGCGCGGGGATTCTGCAACATCAACAACGAGGCGATCATGGTCGAACACATCAGGCAGTCGTACGGCGAGGACCTGAAGATCGCGTTCGTAGACACGGACGCCCACCACGCTGACGGGACGCAGGACATCTACTACAACGACCCCGACGTGCTCCACATATCGATCCACCAGGACGGGCGGACGCTGTACCCCGGCAGCGGGTTCACCGACGAACTCGGCGGGCCCGGGGCGTACGCGATGACGCTGAACGTCCCCCTGCCGCCCAGGACGGGAGACGAGGGGCTGATGACCGCCGTCGAGCAGCTCGTGCTGCCTGTACTCGAGGATTTCGAGCCGGACATCGTCATCAACGCGGCGGGCCAGGACAACCACTACACCGACCCGATCACCGACATGCGGGTCACCGCCCGGGGATACGCGCGGCTCAATTCGGTGCTGTCGCCCGACATACTGGTACTGCAGGGCGGCTATTCGATTGAGGGGGCGCTGCCGTACGTCAACCTCGGGATCCTGCTGGCCATGGCGGGGATGGATTACAGCGGAGTGCGCGAGCCGGACTACGACCCGGGCGCCGTTCGCCAGGCGCCCTGGATCTCACCGTACGTGGAGCGGACCTGCAAGGGGCTGCTTGACGTGTGGAGGAAGAGGCATGAGGTAGACCTGGGGAAGATATTCGGCCGCGGCGACTTCTACAGCAGGAGGCGGCGGCTCTACTACGATACCGGCGGCATCGCGGAATACCAGGACGAGATGATACGGCTTTGCGGGGTGTGCAGCGGGTACCGCGTCATCAAGACAACCGCCGAGAACTCATTTGGAGGCGTGACCAGCGCCTGCGCCGTCGTTATCCCAAGGAAGGCGTGCTCCGCCTGCCGGCACGACGGGCGCCGGGAGTTCGAGCGTTCGCGAAAGGGCTCCGGTCACGACCACGTTTACCTCCAGGACCTGTCGACGGGATCGTTCGAGCACGAGGCTCTGTCGATTCGCAGTAGGCCGACATGGACAGGTAAAGGTACGCCGAATACAGCTCGTTCTTGATCTGTTCGTTGGAGCCCTCACGCTCACGCGCCGCCGGCCCCCGTGCACGGTTGCACGAACGCGGGAAGCGCACGACATCGTAATCGCAAGCAGCTCTCATCAACTGATCCAATTTCGTATTGCAAAGTTCATCCTGTGTGCGTATAATGGGGCCAATAGGCTATGACGGGAAGAGTAAGGGCCCGATGTCCGGTTACAGAGAGCGGTGACGGGCTGAGAGAACCGCACCGGGAGCGTCCCTGAAGATCATTCCTGAGCCGCGCCCCGAAAGGCGAACGCCGAGTAGGCCGCGCCGGAAGGCGACCGTTAACGCACCAGGGTATCGAGCGACGCCCGTAGCAGGCGGGACTCCGTACCCGGGAGAGGCCGGGCATTCAGTCCGGCGAAATAGGGTGGTAACGCGGGATGAGACCCGCCCCTTACGTGGGGCGGGTAGTTTTTTTGGGGGTGGCCGGGCGTGTTGATGAGAGGCGCATCGATAATCATGAAGTCGCTCGAGACTCTGGGGGTCGACGTCGTGTTTGGATTCCCTGGCGGCCAGGTGTTGCCGCTCTACGACGCGCTCCTCGACTCGAACGTGAGGCACGTGCTGGTGCGTCACGAGCAGGCGGCGGCGCACGCGGCCGACGGCTACGCCAGGGCGTCCGGGCGGACGGGGGTGTGCTTCGCCACGTCGGGACCAGGCGCGACCAACCTGGTGACCGGACTGGCGACGGCGTTCATGGATTCGATCCCGCTTGTCGCGATCACGGGTCAGGTGGGCGTGGGTCTTCTCGGGCGCGACTCGTTCCAGGAAGCGGACATCTCGGGGATCACGATCCCGATCACCAAGCACAACTACATCGTGAAGAACCCTGCCGACCTGGCCCGGACCATTTGTGAGGCGTTCCACATCGCGTCGACCGGCAGGCACGGGCCGGTGCTCATCGACGTGCCGAAGGACGTCCAGGCAGCCGAAACGGAGTTCGTTTGGCCACAGTCGCTTGACCTGCCCGGCTACCGCCCGCGTATCGAACCCGACCCAACGCAGGTCGCGGCCGCCGCCACAGTCATGCTCTCCGCGAAGGCGCCCTTGATCTACGCCGGTGGCGGGGTCGTGGCGTCCGGCGCCTCGGCGGACCTACAGGCGCTGGCGGGATACCTGCAGGCCCCGGTGACGACGACGTTGATGGGACTCGGCGCGGTACCGTACGATTCACCGCTGTTTCTCGGGATGCCCGGGATGCACGGCACCCGCGCCGCCAACCGCGCGATCCAGGAGTGCGACGTACTGGTAGCCGTCGGCGCCAGGTTCGACGACAGGGTGACGGGCCGGGTCGACAGGTTCGCCCCGAACGCAAGAATAGTGCATGTCGATATCGACCGCGCCGAGATGGGCAAAAACGTGAGGGTCGACTTCCCCGTGCTTGGGGATGCCCGGGCGTGCCTCCGCGCGCTTCTCGAGAGGATCCAGGAGATGCGCCCGGCGACCGGAGGCCTGGCCTGCGCTGCCGGCTGTTCCGAGGGCACCGGCGTGGTCACCTACCCCGGCCGCGCGGCATGGCTCAGCCGCCTCGCGTCGTTCAAGCGGAACGGAAACGGCAAGAAGCCGCCCAGCGTGAACGGGCATTCCCCACGGCCCGCAAGGGTTCTCAGAGATCTAATGGAGATAGCGGGAGAAGAAGCCGTCATCACAACCGACGTCGGGCAGCACCAGATGTGGGTCGCCCTGTATTACGGCTTCACGCGGCCCAGGACGCTGCTGACGTCCGGCGGACTGGGAACGATGGGGTACGGCCTCCCCGCGGCGGTCGGCGCGCAGGTAGCGCGGCCCGGCTCGCGCGTGGTGCTGGTCTCCGGCGACGGCAGCTTCCTCATGAACTCCCAGGAGCTCGCCACGGTGGCCGCGAACCGCCTGCCTCTCAAGATGATCGTCTTCAACAACGGTTGCCTCGGCATGGTCAGGCAGTGGCAGGAGCTTTTCTACCGGAGACGCTACTCGCAGGTGGCGCTCGATGGCTCGCCGGACCTCGTCAAATTGGCGGGGGCCTACGGGATCCAGGGGATGAGGGTGGCGAAGCCCGCCAGGGTTGCGCCTGCCTTGCGAGAGGCGTTCGAGACCCCCGGCCCGGTACTCGTCGACCTGGTGCTCGACACGGAGGAAAATGTATTCCCGATGGTGCCACCGGCGGCGTCACTTGACGAAATGATAGAAGGCCCGGGGAGCGTGAACTGAGTGAATCGTTACACCGTTGTAGCACTCGTGGTAAACCGTCCAGGCGTGCTCGCCCACATTTCGTCGCTCTTCAACAGGCGCTCGTTCAACATCGAGAGCATCACCGCCGGACTCACCGAGGACGCGGGCATAACCCGGATCACGATGGTCGTTTCGGGTGACCTGCGGGACCTCGACCAGGTGATGAGGCAGCTCGACAAGCTCATCGACGTCATAAAGGTCGTGGACCTCACCGAACGTGGCACCGTCGACCGCGAACTCGTGCTCATCAAGGTGAACGCCGGCCCCGAGGCGCGCGCGGAGATCATGCAAGTTGCCGAGGTATTCCGAGCCAGGATCGTGGACCTGTCCGAGGATAGCCTCGTCGTCGAGATGACGGGCGACTCAGAAAAGGTAGAAGCCCTCATCGGGCTCCTCTCAAAGTTCAGGATTATTGAAATGGCGCGGACCGGCAAGATTTCGATGCTGCGCGGAAGGGCCGCGGTCAAGACCGAACAGGCTTAGCAGCCCTAGCCCATCGGTTTCCTGTGATCGGGTTTTCTGTCCCGTACGATGTCCCTGAATGTGCCCATCATTACGAATGGCCCGTTGGCCGTCTGCGGGCCGTTCTTGTCCTCCGGCGTTATGGCGACCGCGTTGAACTCACGGAGTGGTAACGGTGATTTCGCGCGTACCCGGTAAGTACCCGCGCGCATCGTCATCTCGCCGATACTTGCGAACAGGTTCTCCGCGGTATTCAGCAGCCACGCCTCATAGACGTTGAAGGGCCTGCCCGTGGACGGGTCCGTCCCGAAGAACGACGGATTCGGCAGCCCAACCGCATCCACCTCTACCATATCTTCGTCGAAGTCCAGGGCCGCAGTCGCGGTGGCGCCCTGCGCGCCGGGGACGGTCGGCATAAGGCTGATGACTGTCTGGGACAGGATCCGGAATCCCGCCATGTGATGCCACCTCCTCATACGCATTCTCCCACATGATATGCCCCTGGGGGCTTGCCTGTGCCGGAGAGGAAAGCTGCCATTGTTCGAGAACTGATCCCGCACAATGGTCGTGGGGGTTTGGTTAATGTCAGGGATAGTGTTCGCTAACAGAGTCAAGGACCTGGGGACGGAGATGGCGTTCGAGATCCTGGCGCGTGCCAGGACGCTGGAAGAGCAGGGGAAGAGGATCATCCACCTCGAGATCGGCGAACCGGATTTCGAGACGCCGTCTAACATCGTAAAGAGTGGTGTTCACGCCCTCAGGATGGGGTGGACCCACTACACACCGGCGCCGGGGATACCCGCGCTGCGCGAGGCCGTCAGCTGCTACGCGAAACAGTTCAAGAACATCGATTGCGATCCATCACAAGTCATCGTCACGGTCGGGGCCAAACCCGCGGTGTACTTCGCGATGCTCTGCCTGGTCAACCCCGGGGACGAGGTCATTTACCCGGATCCTGGATATCCCCTGTACGAAAACGTAATAAAGCTTGTGGAAGCGACCCCCGTCCCCATCGCGCTCAGAGAGGAAAACGAGTTCAGGCTGGACGTCGACGAGCTCAAGTCGAGAGTCACGCCGAAGACCCGCGTCATCATAATCAATTCCCCGCACAACCCGACGGGCAGCGTGCTTACCGGCGAGGACGTCAAGGCGATAGCCGCGCTCATCGAGGGTAGCCGCATATACGTGGTTTCGGACGAGATGTACGACCGGATCGTCTACGACCGGCGCGTAATGTCGATCGGCTCGATCCCAGAGATCAGGGACCAGGTCATCGTGGCGGACAGTCTGTCGAAGACCTATGCAATGACAGGCTGGCGCCTCGGGTTCGGGATAGTCCCTCCCGGGATGTCCGAGAAGATGAGCCGCCTTTCGATCCACACGTACTCCTGCAACGCGGCGTTCGTCCAGATAGCGGCCATCGAGGCGCTGCGCGGGCCGCAGGCCTCGGTGGACAAGATGGTCGCCGAGTTCAGGCAGAGGCGCGAGGCAGTCGTCGAGGGCGTCAACCGGATCGAGGGCATGTCCTGCCTCAAGCCTCCAGGGGCGTTCTACGTGTTCCCCAACGTGAAGAAGCTGGGCATGAGAAGCAAGGCGCTGGCGGAGAAGATCCTCGATGAATATGGTGTCGCGGTGCTGGGCGGCGATGCGTTCGGGTGCGCCGGCGAGGGTTACATCAGGATCTCGTACGCGAACTCCCTCGAGAACATACAAGAGGGCCTCAAGCGGCTGGAGCGGGCCGCCGCCAGCATTCTCCGGAAGAAGTAGCGCAAAGACCCATGGAGCCCCGTCCCTGTGACGGGGTTTATCGTTGTGCGCCCGGCAGGGCGCGTTCACTAGTGGGTGAGAGTCCCATACAGGCCCGACAGGGGGAACTGTTAGCCGGACGGCAAGGGTGTCCACTGTGAGGTGGAATCTGGAGGAAGCCGCAGGCAAA